>CAYTXT010000013.1:0-11786 GCA_964442245.1 uncultured Candidatus Izemoplasmatales bacterium | reverse complement strand
GAACAAGCAGCCGCGAAATCGGCATTACAAAAGCTAGCGAAGGAGGCGACATGAGCGAATTAGAATTTTTATTCAACCACGGATTCATTGATGTGGCCTCATTAATCCAGCGCTACTATTTACGCATGGGATTGAATGAAACCCAAGCCATGGTCTTGCAACTCTTGTATAAGCAAGAACTCAAAGGCGAACCAACGTTAGAGGTTTCTGCGTTAGCAAATCAAACAAGCTTAGAAGCCGAAAAACTATCCTCAACGATTAACCAATTGATTGAACAAAACTACCTTGCGTTATCCACGATTGATGAAGCAGGACAGCTTCAAGAAGTCTACAGTGTGTTTCCGGTTGTGACCCATGTGTTAAAGATGACGCACGAAGTATCGGATGCACAAAAACAAGATACGATGCGCCTGATTGAAGCTGAACTTAAACGCCCGTTATCCAGCAAAGAATTGCAAATCATCGATGGCTGGAATTACGATTTCTTAACCATCAAATCTGCCGTTTTAGCCGCAATTAAGCAGCAAAAAATCGGGGTTGAGTATATTAATAAGATCCTCGAAAATCAAGCCCAAGCGCCAAAGGATATGTCTTATTTTGAACAATTCCTCAAAGACTAACTGGCTGGATGTGCTGCAGCAACTGTACCCCGATGCTGCTTGCGAATTAGTCCACGTCAATGCATATGAGTTACTCATCGCAGTCATCTTAAGTGCACAAACGACGGATAAAGCGGTCAATCTTGTAACGCCAGCACTGTTTAAGGCGTATCCAACACCCTTTGATCTAGCAACGGCAAATCTTTCGGATGTTGAGACCATCCTTCAATCAATCGGTTTATACCGCAATAAAGCAAAAAACATTATTGAAACGGCACGGCAGTTGGTCGAGGAGTATGATGGAGACGTTCCTGCATCACGCTCCAAATTAATGAAGCTTCCCGGCGTAGGTCGAAAGACGGCGAATGTGGTTTTAAGTGTGGCCTTCCATATTCCAGCAGTCCCTGTGGATACGCATGTCGAGCGAATTGCAAAACGACTTGGCTTAGCCAAGCAAAACGATGATGTGTTGCAAGTTGAAGCGAAGTTGAAGCGTAAGATTCCTCGAGAATTATGGAATGTTTCTCATCACCAGATGATTCATTTTGGTCGCTATTTCTGTACGGCGAAGTCGCCGCATTGTGAGATGTGCCAATTGACCGCTGAGTGTAACTATTTCAAAAAAAATGTAGCGAATGCGGCGAAGAAATTAAACAACAAAAAACGAAGTGGCCTTGCGTAAAAGGTCATTTTTTATTGCAGGTAAAAGAAAAAAATAGTTTTAAGGAGTAATTTATTCAGTAACGAACATCCATTCAACAACATTGATCAAGAAGGTGAATAACACAGAACGTTGAAATAAAAGGACAAATCCATGGGTGGTTGAAGGGTCAATTTTTTTCAACCTCCACCCCCTTTATGGGCTTCGAATTAATCGTTATGGTAAGAGAAAGGATGGTTCATTGTGAAAGGATAAATATGAAACGAAACAGTTATATCAAAATGGTTCAAGAGTTACATCGATCTACAGTTACGCCTGTAGACCAGTCCCTTGTTGGGTCATTGATTAAACGAACTCGAATTGCGAACGGTCAGACCCAGTATGATGTGGCGAAAGGGATTTGTAGTGTTAGTTATTTATCAAAGATTGAGAATGGGCAATACGGGAAGGATAACTTATTTGTCCAAGAGATCCTGCAGAAGATGGATGTCTCAATCACACCGATGGCGGATGTTGATTTTCCAAAGCTTCAGCGCCAAGCGATTCAAGCCTTTGTGAATCAAAAGTATGATGTGATTCAAGGCATTCGCGCACGCTTTGGCAAACCGATGCATCCCTCAGAATGGATTATCGAACTGATTTGGCGAGTAAGTCAGAAGGAATCTGTAGAACAAGCCGTCGATTACTTAGATCAAAATCGACGCGTCCTAAATCCACTGGAGTTAAGCATCTTTTTGACGTTATATGTCTATGAAGCAGTTAACGACTTTAGACTTCGGGACGCAGAACAAATGATGGATTTACTCGATGAACTTCCTGAGATTGTGCCAGCCATTGGGATCTTAATTAAGTGGGTATGGGGACGTTATTATATTTTTAATGGTGACTATAGCGCTGCGCTACTTCACTTGAATTTACTCTTAAGTGATTATTCAAGCGTCATTAGTGACCGCCTGCGACTAGATGTCCATTATCATTACTTGCTCATCTTTAGTTGGACGAATAAGCCTAAACCGGCATCCAAAATCTTATCGTACATTCAAGAGATGGGTGGCCAAAGTGATTATCAACACTACTCGATGGGCTTTTATTACTTGATGAACCAACAAATCGATGAAGCCGTCAAGGAGTTTCTTGCGGCAAAAGAAGAGTTTTTTGAACTCAGTTTACTGGGGGTCATCGAATGTTTTTTTCGCTCCGGCGATAAAACCAAGGTGACCAATTACCGGACGATCTTAATCGAATCAGAGTCTCCTCTATTCTTTGAACATTTGGCCTCACTATTCTTGCTCTTAAGCCAACAAGAACTGGCCCCACTTAAAGATTTCATTACCCATGTATTACAACCGATGTTTATGCATCAGTCTATTTATTACTATAAGAAGTTAGCCATAGAGTCATTACAAGAGTATTACCGTGGTATCTCTCGCTACAAACAAGTTGATTTATTGAGGGGTAAACTGTAGTGTGATATACTGCTTCCATTGACGAGGTGCCCACGAAAATGAATCATCATGAAACCTTACGAAGCTTAGCGATTAAGCCTCTTCTTTGGAAGCTATCTATCCCAGCTATGATTGGTCTTGGGGTCAATGCCTTATACAACATTATTGATGGTATTTTTGTTGGACTCGCCACGGGAGAAAAAGGGATTGCCGCGATTAGTGTGGTCTTTCCCGTTCAATCCATTATCTTTGCGTTAGGATTGTTATTTAGTGTTGGGGCGGCGAGTGTTTATTCCAGAGCCATTGGGGCTAGGGAATATGACCGTGCCAAACTAACAGTAAACTCAACGTTAGTTGTTCTTGCTAGCATTGCAGTTGTCTTAGTAACCGTAGGCTTAAGCTTTGGGGAAGAAATCGGCTATCTATTTGGGATGCAAGATGCCTTCAAAGTCGAGACAATGAATTACTTGAGTATTATCTTTTTTGGGGCTCCTTTAATTATCATTAATGTCTTTTTTAACAACATGTTTCGGGCAGAAGGACTGGCAAAAATTTCGATGTTTGCCTTAGTGTTAGGTACTGGGACGAATATTATCTTAGATCCTATTTTCATCTTTGGTATGGGTCTTGGAACCTTAGGCGCTGCGATTGCGACTGTCATTGGGTACTCGGTAACAACAACCTGGCTGTTTTTTCAACTCCTTCGTAACAAAGAACTCTTAATACGACCTGATGTTCGCTTCTTTAAATTTAATCTTCCGATGAGCCGTGAAATTGCATCCGTTGGATTTCCTGTGTTTATTCGAAATACGATTGGTGCAGTTGTTGCTGTCATTATCAATAACAGCTTACGTGTTTATGCAGTGGACCCGGTGTTAGCGGTTGCTGCCTACGGAATCGTTTCTCGTGTCCAATTATTCTTATTACTACCACTCTTTGGGATTAATCAAGGAATGTCACCGATTATCGGCTTTAACTATGGAGCAGAGCTTCATGAACGAGTCGATGCGGCTCGTCGCTATGCGTTTCGTGCGATGACGGTGTACTTACTCATTGGATTTATTTTTGTGCAAGCCATGGCCCCTTTGATTATGCGTGTCTTTGGGGTGACAAATCCTGAGAGCTTAACGTATGGTCAAAATGTCCTACGACTCGCTTTCTTGCTATTACCGGGATTTGCGGCGCAAGTCAATTTAAGTGGGTACTATCAAGCAATTGGTAAACCCGGAATTGCGACGTTCTTGGCCTTACTACGACAGTTCATTACCTTGGTTCCATTAATTCTGATTGCTCCAATCTTCTTTGGGGAATGGGGATTATGGATTGCGATTCCGGTTGCGGATACAGTGACAACGATCATTTCCTTGTATCTATATCAACGTGAGAACCGATCCTCGGATTTACGATTGAAAAGAGCCTAACGGCTCTTTTTTATGACCCCACTTTTTGCTTATGAATAGCGTTGTTTTTCATTGACTAAACCTAGGCCATCACGTATGATAATAAAGCATGTGGAGGTTGACAACATGAAATGGTCGATCCAACACTTAACTCGATATCAATATGACACGTTGAATTTTGAACACACACTTCAAATCAACGAGTCCTACAAGCATCCTGATATTTTGTCGATGGAACCGATTTATGTCCAAGGTAGAATGGTGATGCGCGAAGGCAAATTTGTCTTCGATTTATATATCGAAACTGTGTTACACATGGCTTGTGCAATTAGCTTACAAGATGTAGCGGTCCCATTGCAGATCGAAGTAGAAGAAATCTTCTCCGACGATCCTGAAGATCATCTCATCATGGGCAACGAAATTGATTTGGAGCCCATCGTTTGGATGAACATCATTGCAGAAAAACCAATGCGTGTTGTAGCCAAGAATGCTAAGCGCGAATTCGAAGATGCTGACGAACCCGGTAAGATTCACCCAGGGCTCAAGGATCTCGAAAAATTTAAATAGGGAGGCGATTGTTATGGCAGTTCCTCAAAGACGAACGTCCAAAACACGAAAACGTAAACGTCGCACCCACATTAAGCTACATGTTCCAGGAATGGTCGTTTGCCCAAATTGTGGGGAATTAACCCTTTCGCACCGCGTATGTAAAGTGTGTGGACACTACGGCGGGAAAGAAGTGGTCGCTGCGACAGCTTCGGAATCAACCGAAGAATAACGATAGAAGGCACTCAGGCAGAGTGCTTTTCTATTGCCAGTGATATAATTTAAGAACAATGAAACATATCCCCGTGCTCGTAAAAGAAGTCATACAAGCTCTTGCAATTACCCCTGACGGCATCTATGTTGATGCAACGCTAGGGGGAGCTTCGCATGCCTATGAAATTGCATCAAAACTTACTACGGGTCAATTATACGGTTTTGACCAAGACCCTTATGCGCTAAAAACGGCAGCCCAAAAATTATCCGTTTTTCCAAACGTCACCATCATTGACTCCAATTTTCGTCACTTAACAAGTGAACTTGAAAAGCGAAATGTCTCACAGGTTCAAGGGATTCTAATGGACATTGGCGTGTCCAGTTTTCAACTCGACGACCCGGAACGCGGCTTTAGTTATCATCATGATGCGCCGCTTGATATGCGTATGGATACTACAGCTGAAACGACCGCAGCAGATATTATTAACACCTATTCTGAAACTCAATTAAAAGAATTATTCACGATTGGCGAAGTTCCATTTACCAACCGCTTAGTCGATAGAGTTATCGAGGTTCGTAAAACCTCACCGATCACAACGACCTTTGAACTTGTTGATATTATTCAGCAAGTTGCTCCCCGCGTTGAAAAGAAGAAACGCCATCCTGCACGGTTGGTGTTTCAAGCATTACGCCTGGAAGTTAATCAAGAACTTCAGGTTCTAGAAGAAGCGATTTCTCAAGCATTGGAGCTTCTTGCACCGGGTGGTAGACTTGCGATTATTACCTTTCATTCCTTAGAAGACCGTATGGTGAAACAAGCCTTTCAACAGGCTTCAACTGTAGATAATCCACTAGGTGTCCCGATACGAGACAGCGAATTGCAAGCAAATTTCAAGTTAATTACGAAGAAACCCTTAACGGCAACGGAGGATGAGCTTGTGATGAATCCAAGAAGTAGCAGTGCGAAACTACGAGTGATTGAACGATTATGATAAACATTGTTTTTGGTGGCTCTTTTAATCCGCCTACCGTTGCTCATTATGAGATGATTCAAATCGTCAAAGCAAGTTTTGCGATTGACCGATTTATCATTGTTCCGGTAGGTGATCATTATAAGTTCAAACATGTGATCTCCGCAGAACACCGTTTTGCGATGCTTGAGTTGATGGCTGAGGAGTTAGATGTCGAAGTCTCACGCATTGAAATGGATGCGCCTGGGTTTCAAGGGACTTATCAGACCCTGCAACAATTAGCCTTGCCAAATACGAAATTCTTATTAGGATCAGATAATTTAGTCCAACTTTCTCGGTGGTTAAATGCCGAAAAACTGCTCAATGACTATGGTATTATTGTGATTAGGCGTCAGCAAGATATTGAAGCGATTATTGAAGCAGACCCTCTCTTAACCAAATATAAACACCGCATTGAGATTATCAATCACTTTGATGTACCAGTCTCTTCGACAGCTTACCGTCAATTTAAAGATGAGCAATATGTCACTGAATCAGTCGCCAATTATATTCAAACCCATCAACTTTACGAGGAAAAACATGAATAACGGATTCTTACGCACAACCTTAGTTAGCCCACAATTTGTCCTTGGTAAACCAAGTGACAACATTTTGGTGATGCTTGATGAAGCGAAGAAGGCCACCGGTGATTTACTTGTTTTTCCAGAGTTAGCCACCACTGGATATACGATGGATGATTATTTTTACCATCAAGACTTATTGAAAGCATCCGATCAAGCGATCGCGACCTTTTTGTCGAAAAATCCTTTTAAAGGTGTAGTGGTCATTGGGGCTCCGTTTGTTTGGGAAAACATTATTTATAACTGTGCGATTGTGATTCAAAAAGACCGCATTTTAGGCATTGTTCCTAAAATGTATTTACCGCATACGAGTGAATTCTATGAGTCACGATGGTTCCAAGATGGCGAAGGCGTTCAAACAACGACGACCTTTTTAGGACAATCCGTCCCCTTTGGCATCATTGTTTTTGAAAGTGAAGAATATTCGTTTGGCGTTGAAGTCTGTGCTGATATGTGGGGACCGGTCAATCCATCCAGTAACTTATATTTAGCTGGGGCAGAAGTGGTTGTGAATATTAGCGCATCCCCTGAAGTGGTCGATAAATTTAGTATGCGTCGCACCTTAGCCAACTCCATATCCTACCGTCATAAAGGCGCGTATTTGTACGTTTCCAGTAATGCGAATGAATCAACATCTACGGTTGTTTTTTCCGGAGATACCTTCGTGTCCCAAATGGGGGCTGTCATCGCGGAAGACAAAGAACTAGGATTTAACACCAAGGTCGTCTTAGCGGATGTTGATGTTCAGTACTTGCAATATGTACGTCGCAGTAACGGCTGGTTCCGTCAAGCTCGTAAACGCACTCCATTAAAATATGAGACCGTTGCGTTCACCGCAAACAATCATTCGTTTGAATTATTAGCGCCGCTTGATGAAACACCATTTATTCCAAAATCAAATCAAGTCTCAACCTTTAACCAAATCCGTAACCTACAGTCCTTTTCCTTACTCCGCCGTTTGCAAGTCTTATCAACACCTAAAGTGGTCTTAGGCCTCTCGGGCGGTCTTGATTCGACATTAGCGTTACTTGCTTGTGTCGATGCGTTCAAAAAACAAGGACTTCCTTTAACGAATATATTTGCGTATTTATTACCGTCGAAACATTCGTCTCAAACTACGCAGTCCAATGCGAAAGCTCTAGCTAAAGGGCTTGGCGTATCTTTTGAAGAACAATCCATCCAAGATAAAGTCGATGCCGAACTTCAAAGCTTACATCACACCGCGATTGATATTACGTACGAAAATGTTCAGGCACGCATGCGTACCTTGTTCTTAATGAACAAAGCAAATCAAGTCGGTGGTTTAGTCATTGGCACCTCGGACATGAGTGAAATTGCCTTAGGCTTTTCTACCTATGCCGGCGATCAAACCGCGCATTACGGAATGAATGCTGGGTTACCAAAAACATTAGTACGATTTATGGTTGAGCAGTATATTGATGTCTATCCTAACCTAAAAGAAGTACTAACCTCAGTGGTTAAAACGCCAATTTCACCCGAACTTCGAGATGCTCAAGTCAGTGAATCGATCATTGGCTCCTTTGAAATTAATGATTTAATTCTTTACCGGTTCTTAAAATTTGGCGATGGCGTGGATCGCTTAACCAAGCTCTTTCCGAAGTACGAAAAACAAATTAAAGCCTTCTTCACTACCTTTAACCGCAGTCAGTTTAAGCGGGCAACGATGCCGAATGCCGCGAAAATCTTATTTTCTGGACTATCCCCAATGGCAGATCTTCGATTGCCGAGCGATCTATTATGAAAGTAATTGTTGGGTTGTCAGGAGGCGTTGATTCATCGGTGGCTGCCTACTTACTCCTTCAACAAGGCCATGAGGTCGAAGGCATGTTTATGCGCAACTGGGATAGTGTTGCGAATAATGATGTCTTAGGAAATCCTGATTTAGAAAACCCTGTATGTGCCCAAGAAACGGATTTTTTAGATGCACAGTCTGTTGCGAATAAGCTTGGCATTGTCCTACACCGCGTTGATTTCGTCGAAGAATATTGGAACGATGTCTTTCAATACTTCTTACAAGAACATGAAAAAGGGCGTACCCCGAATCCCGATATCTTATGTAATAAATACATTAAGTTTGCCGCATTTATTGAAGAAGCTAAAAAACTCGGTGCTGAAAAAGTAGCAATGGGTCACTATGCCCGTATTCGTGAAACTAATGGCACCTATGAAATGTTGCGTGGTCTTGATTCAGACAAAGACCAAACCTATTTTTTATCACAGCTCAATCACGAACAATTATCGTTTAGCTTATTTCCAATCGGTGAATTAACGAAAAAAGAAGTCCGAGCGATTGCGAAAGAACAAGGCTTCGTGACGGCGGATAAAAAAGATTCCACCGGGATTTGCTTTATTGGAGAGCGTCATTATAAACAATTTTTAGGGAACTATTTTAAACCCAATCCTGGCCCAATGGTCAGTGACCAGGGGGATGTCCTTGGTGAGCACAGTGGCTTGATGAAATTTACAATTGGTCAGCGCCGTGGGATGCAAATTGGCGGTACCAAAGAACATGGAGTCGAACCGTGGTTCGTTGTCGGTAAAGATACGTCAACCAATACCTTGATGTTAGGTCAGGGCGAAAATCATCCGTTGCTATTTGGCAATCGTGCTAAGGTATCGGATATCAATTGGCTGGGCGAGAAAAAAGATCAATCGATCACCGCGAAGTTTCGTTACCGCCAACAAGATATCAAATGTGACATTCACTTTGACAATGAAATTCTACATGTTACGATGCACGAACCAGTTCGTGCGGTAACCCCGGGTCAAGCTGCTGTCTTTTATGATGGTGAGGTCTGTCTAGGCGGTGGATTCATTGACGAAGTTTATATGAATGATATAAGGAGAATATACTAATGAAACATGCTGAAATTGTCTTACAAAAAGGTCCTGTCATTAAACTAGAACTTTATGATGATGTGGCACCAAAAACCGTTGAAAACTTTTTGACGTTAGCAAGTAAAGGATTTTATGATGGACTCATTTTTCACCGTGTAATTCCAGGATTTGTTGCTCAAGGCGGATGCCCCAATGGTATCGGTAATGGCGGACCTGGCTATACGATTAAATGTGAAACCGCAGGCAATCCTCATAAGCATGTCCCAGGGGCGTTATCCATGGCCCATGCCGGTAAAGATACCGGCGGTAGCCAGTTCTTTTTATGCCATGCATCATTTCCCCATCTAGACGGTCTTCATACTGTCTTTGGTCAAGCCACTTCACCAATCGAAGACATCCTTGCGATTGCTCAAGGTGATAAGATGGTTAGCATTCGAGAAGTTGCTTTAGCATGACGATTACGGGGTTTGTGCGAGTCATTGTTTTTTATAACCAAGACAATGGATTCGCGATTGCAAAAATCAGACCCCACGAACCACTAGAGACCGATTCTGGGTCTCTTTTTACCATCACTGGCATTGTTCCCGGCATTGCGCTAAATCAAGAATATGAATTTGTTGGCGAATGGATCACTAATCCGAAATATGGAAAACAACTTAAACTGCAGTCGGCGAAACTCCTCGAAGATGACTCGAAAGAAGGACTCATCCAATATTTATCGAGTGATTTGTTTTATGGCGTCGGGCCTAAACTAGCAACTAAAATTGTCGACACCTATGGCACAGATTGTATCTCGATGATTTTAGAAGACCCTAGTTTACTCACAAAGGTCGGGCTGAATGAGCGAAAAACCAAAGAAATACATGCGGCATTATTTCAACATCGCGGACTGCAATCGATCTTGGTGAAACTGTATGCATGGAATTTATCCCCAGCTCGAGCGATGGAAGTGTATCAAGTCTACGGGGCAGACACGGTTGCCATGGTCGAAGCTAACCCGTATGAATTACTCCTTCAATTTGAGCGACTCCAATTTGATATTGTGGATACCATTGCTCGCCAGGTCGGATTTTCACTGGACCATCCCAAACGCCTTCAAGCGATTTGTTATGCCCAGGTCCAGCAACGATTCTTACAGGGTGATACGTATTCCATGGTGGAAGATATCTTACAAAAAGTTCATCTAACGTTAAGTAGTGATGGCATCTCGTTATCCTTGGAAGAACTTCGTACCAGTCTTGACCATCCACTTTTAGTCGTCGAAGAAGACCGCGTTTATAGTTTAGATTTGTATCAAGCCGAATTAGATATCGCAAAATCATTACCGCTGTTAGAAGGTCATCACGAACCAGATTCACTAGCAGTGCTAACACAAAGTGAAGATCAGCTCGGTATCAGTTATTCCGAGGATCAACAAGCGGCGATTACAATGGCATTAACCCATCCGTTTTCGATCATTACCGGCGGACCTGGAACCGGAAAAACCACGATTATTCGTGGAATTTTGTATTTATATAAACTGCTACACCATCACTTGGATGATGTCGCATTGCTTGCGCCAACTGGGCGTGCGGCAAAACGAATGACTGAATCGACGAATGTTGAAGCCCGAACGATTCATTCGTTCTTAGGCTATGACTTTACCGGTAGTTTTGAATATGGGGAAGCTAATAAAAAGAATGTTCGCTTTGTGATTGTCGATGAAGCAAGTATGATGGATACCATTTTATTTGCGCGCTTACTTCAAGCCTTACCGCCTAAAGCTCAACTAGTCTTAATTGGCGATGTCGATCAATTAGAAAGTGTGGCTCCCGGTCAAGTTCTCTACGACTTATTGCAAACACCAACAATTCATAAAGTGTATTTAAATAAAGTGTACCGTCACGACAATAGTTACTTGTTTGATGTGGCGTATGCGATCAATCAAGGCGAGTATCGTCCGGATTATTTCGTGGGCGATGTGAGCTTTATTGAAACACCAACGATGAACATTTCAGAAGTGATTCAACAAACGACACTAGACTTGGTCAAGTCCGGTGTTCATGTGGATAATATTCAACTGCTTGCTCCGATGTATAAAGGCAACGCAGGAATTGATGCCTTAAATGCCGATTTGCAAGCATTACTGAATCCGAAAGGGATGTCCGTTAATTTTATGGGGCAAATCTTTCGGGTGAATGATAAAGTTCTTCAATTAGTTAATCAGCCAATTGATGGAGTGATGAACGGTGAAGTCGGCCGCATCATTGAAATTAAAGAACACATTATTGTTGATTTTGATGGGGTGCGCGTTCAGTACGGCCGAAGTGATCTTTCAGCGCTGAAACATGCGTATTGTATGAGCATTCATAAATCCCAAGGTAATGAGTATGATGTAGTGATTCTATCCTTATCGATGAGTTATAAAACCATGCTAACGAAGAAGCTATTATATACCGCAGCAACAAGAGCGAAGAAGCGGCTCATTCTAAT
>CAYTXT010000012.1:19281-22240 GCA_964442245.1 uncultured Candidatus Izemoplasmatales bacterium | reverse complement strand
CGGTATCGGTCGGCTCTAGCCCAGTCTAGTGCATTAATCTCATCGGGGGAGCAGTAACTATTTTCGACCCCTTGTTTGGTTCTAAAGAACTCTTGTCCCGCATGTAAGAATGGAATTCCAGGCGCAAGAATCGTGAGCATGGTCATCAATTGATGTTTTTCAAAATCACCTTCTAGAAAATCAAATAGCGTCTCATTGTCATGGCATTCTGTATAATTCACGGATTGGGTCAATGAGATGTATTGATTGCGTTTGGCTAGCATGTCATACACTAAGTGTAATTCATTCAAGTGTTTTACTTTTTCCCGAAACAAGTCATTAAAATACCCGATGCCTGGGGTAGCACGGTGATGAATAATGGTGGCGAGTTCGTGTTGGCTGGCCAAGGTATCATACATTTGCCATCCTTCCCCGTATAGCAAGATACTAGGATCAATCTCACTCAGATGCGTACGTAATTGATTCATCGTGGTTTGATCAATCAGTCCCATTAAATCAAAGCGAAAGCCATCAATGCCAAAGGTTTCCACAAAGCGAACGCAACTATCGATAATGTATCGTCTTGTCATCATGCGGCGTGATTCGATGTCATTGCCACAAAAAGACCCATTCGAAAAGCGGGTGTCTTGGTGGCGAAAGAAATAACCCGGGATGATTTGATCCCACATGTATTGGTCTTTAATAAACGTATGATTAAAGACCACATCCATTACGACGCGTAAGCCGTGATTATGAATCGCTTTAACCATTCGTTTGAACTCGGTTAATTTAGATACGGCATTCGGATTCGTCGCAAAGGAGCCTTCTACGGTATTGTGTTGAACCGGGTCATATCCCCAGTTATAAAACAGCGGGTCTTCATCCCACACACTGCCAAAGTCATAGACTGGCATTAATTGAATATGCGTGACATGTAAATCTCGAATGTAGCGTAAATCATAGGCCGTTTGTTCTTCAAAGGCTAAATACTTGCCTTTATGAAGCTGCGCGCCTTTCATACTGTAATCCCGAACCGATAACTCATAAATCACACACTCCGTGGTGTGTTGTTTTTTTTCAGGGATATCTCGGTAATCATCAAAATCTAGAATCTTTGAATCAATAACCATCGAGCGAGTTGAATTTTGGGTGTTCATCCACGCGTAAGGATCGATTGCTTCCTTCCACGACCCTTCGACTTCAATCACATAGGTATACTCGGTATTCGCAAGGTCTTGTTTAATCGTCGTGCTCCAAACGCCTTTGTCGCCTCGTTCAAGCGGCACTATTGACTGCGGTGTTTGAAATAATCGTAAGGCTACGGCTGTGGCAGTCGGTGCCCATAAGCGAAAGACGGTTTGACGCTTACTATACTCCGGACCTAACGGGCCATCATAATCAAACAGCTCGCTAAATTCATCCGTGTCGTACCAAAGTAAATGCGAAATCGGCACATCATATCCATTGTTAACTTTCAGACGAGCGGGAACTCCGGCCTGATAGTTAATATGGTAATAGTAATGCTTGCCTTCTTGGCGAACGGGTTCTAATGCGACAACCCCAGACGGTGTTTGTAAACTCGCTTGAAAAATAACGCCTTGATGAAAGTCATCGTTGGCGGTGATTCGAATCAGTGTGGAATTGATTAAATGAGCGTGGGGCATGTTTTCCTCAAAAGTATTATAACAAAGAAAACGCCACAATATATGTGGCGTTACTGAATGCTATTAATGATTAATTGATTGACTTGTTCCGCAAAGCGTTTCGGTTCATCGACCTTTAAATCATCGAGGATTTGCGCTTGCGTTAATAAGAGGACGGCGTAGTTCTTAATGCTTAATGGGTCTTTCGCATACGCTTTTTCCAGAGATTCAAATAACGGATGTTTTGCATTGAGTTCTAGAATGCGTTTGGCTTTTGCGCCTCCGCCATTTGGCATTTGCGCTAACACCTTCTCCATCTCAAAGCTCATACCTTCATCACTGACTAAACATAACGGGGAATCCGTTAAGCGTTTGGAAATAATGACTTCATCGACAAAGCTTCCGAGTTCATCTTTGATTGCTGTGAGTAAATTCACACTTCGTTCTTTAACTTTATCTAATTCTTTCTTCTCTTTGTCATCAAGTAAATCTAAATCCGAATGATTGACACTCTTGAAATCAAATCCCGCATACTCACGAATCATTTGAATCATGAATTCATCGACTTCTTGGGTAAAGAGTAAAACTTCATATTCTTTTTTCTTTAGCGCATCCATCTGTGGGAGTGCGAGGATTTGGTCTTTATTGGTACCGGTCGCATAGAAGATATGTTTTTGTCCTTCTTTCATCTCATCCACATAGTTCTTAAACGTAATAGCATCACGCGTTGTCGTATCAAACAGCAAGAGGTCTTGTAAGAGCTCTTTTTTCGCCCCAAACATCTCATACACACCGTACTTGATATATAAACCGTATTCCTTCCAGAATTCCAAGTACTTGTCTTTGTCGGATTCGATCAGCTTCTCTAATTCTTTTTTTAGCTTCGATTCCAAGTTTTCCCCGATTTGGGTTAACACTTTACTTTCTTGGATGGTCTCACGAGAAATGTTTAAGTCTAAATCAGCACTGTCGACAATTCCTTTGACAAAGAGCATCCATTCCGGGACGAGTTCTTTGGCTTTGTCTTTAACAAAGATTCCTTTGGAATACAGTTGGAGTCCTTTTTCGTAACTCTTGTTTTGGATATCAAACGGTGCTTTTTTGGGTACAAACAGCATCGCGTTATAGGTCAGACGCCCTTCGGCTTTCGTATGAATCGTAATTAGTGGTTCTTCAAACTCCATAAACTTGTGTTTATAGAACTCATTGATGTTTTCATCCGTTAACTCTTTTTTCCCTTTTTTCCAAATCGGAATCATCGAGTTGACGGTTTCCCACTCTTTCTTATCCTTCTTCATCTTGACCGGATAACGAATGTAGTCGGAATACTGTTTGAT
>CAYTXT010000012.1:0-19181 GCA_964442245.1 uncultured Candidatus Izemoplasmatales bacterium | reverse complement strand
TCACTTAAGTCGTCATAGTTCATCCCAATCCCATTATCGGAAATGGTGATGGTTTTCTTCTTTTCATCAAACTCAATCTTGATTTCATAATCACGAGATTCGGCTTCACCTTTTAGATGGTTATAATGATGTTTATCAATCGCATCCGAGGCATTAGAAATAAGTTCTCTGAGGAAGATTTCTTTGTTGGTATAAATGCTGTGAATCATTAAGTTTAATAACTGTTGGGACTCCGTCTTAAATTTCTTTTTCATCTATAAACTCCTTTATCATCAACTTATTTTAGCACTCTTATATTACGAGTGCTAGAAATCCACATTAAGTTTAATCAACCTTGACGAGTGTGTCAAGATTTTTGGATTCTGTTTCCGTAGAAAAAGTCGCCCGTAGACGACTTTTTTTGGTTACGAATTCGATGCCCTATTTTTTCTTAGGTTTAGCAGCTGGTTTTTTAGCTGGCGCTTTTGCTGGCATGGCATCCTCCTATATGATTCTACTTGAATCATAATCCTGCCTAATGCCTTTTGCAATAGGAAAAATAGCGATTTATTTTTTTTGAGTCAGTAGCTTAATTAATTCGGATTTACGCATCTTAGAATAGTTCTTAATTCCTTGTTGACGAGCTTGTTCTTTGATGTCAATCGCAGAGGCTGAATTGAGTAAAATCAACTGCTCACGGTTGAGGTCTTCATACCCCTTATTAAAGTTGTCTTTCGCGAATTGTTTTAATTGTTCAATGGTTAAGACGGTTAAATCAATCTTTTTGCCTGTCGATAAATCAACAACATAGATCGGTTCATCAAAGCTTACTTTTTTCGTTTTCGCTTTGGGTTTGTCTTTGGCTTTAGATGGAGCTTCTTTTTTGGCCTTCGCTGGTTCAGGTTGAGCAGCTTGTTTGGCTTTTTTCTCAGGGGCTTTCGCTGGTGCAGCCGTTAAGAGCTTCGCCCAGTTTTCAACGTCTTTCATCGCATTACGAGCGATAGGACCTTCAGTACCTGTTACATAAACACCTAAGGAACTGATCATTTGTTTCGCTTTCGTATTTCGGACAAGTATTTCCATGGTATCGGAGGCGAACTTAAAGATTTTTTCCATCGGTCCCATTAACCAGTGACCTTCCGCATCAAGACGCGTATCAAAAAAAGCGACGTTAACAGAAACAGTCTTTAGTTCACGAACAAACGAAGTAATCGCAGGGGTTGGATTATAGTAACGAGTGGGTGAGCCCACGACAATCAAGTCATATTGTTCAATGTTAAGGTTTTGAGCTTCACTGACATGTGCTAGCTTTGTTTTTTGGCTCTTTGACAAGATTTCATATAGCTTATTGGCCACTTTTTCAGTGTTCCCAAAGAACGAATCATAGACAATTAAGGTTTTCATACGACCTCCAGATGCCTTATTATACCTTGAAACACAGCAATGATAAAGAATATACAAAAAAAGACCCGAAGGTCTTTATTTTTTTGGTACCAGTGGTCGGACTCGAACCGACACAGGTGTAACCCCACTGGATTTTGAGTCCAGCGCGTCTACCAATTCCGCCACACTGGCCTATTGTTCTGAATGTGCATCAATATCGATACGAATTCGTTTACCGTTCTTAGCGGCTCCTGCATAGGCAATGGTTCGAACGGCATTCGCAACGCGTCCGCCTTTACCAATGACTCGGCCTAAGTCTTGGGGATCGACCAAGACTTGATATGTTAGAAAATTATCTTCTTCGCTTACGGTCGTCACTTGTAAACGATCCGGAAACAGTATCAAGGGTAAAAATAATTGTTTAATTAGTTGTTCAAATTGTTCCATGAGAGCCCCCTACAGGTTGCGCTTCGACTCATGGTATTTTTGCATGATCCCTTGTTTAGATAATAACGAACGTACAGTATCGGTTGGTTTTGCTCCTTGCGATAACCATGTTAATGCTTTGGCTTCATCCACTTTAATTACTGCAGGGTTTTGTAGCGAATCATACGTTCCAATCACTTCAATAAAGCGACCATCACGAGATTTACGAGAATCCGCAGCAACGATACGGTAGAATGGTTTTTGTTTGGAGCCAAAACGTTGTAGTCGTAATTTAACAGCCATAATTTCCTCCTAGTTTGCTTAAGTACTATACCAACATAAAAAAAACCTGTCAAGGTGATTTACTTCACAGGTTCAAATTCA
Organism: uncultured Candidatus Izemoplasmatales bacterium; assembly: GCA_964442245.1. Classification (GTDB taxonomy): domain Bacteria; phylum Bacillota_I; class Bacilli_A; order MAG-NZ; family MAG-NZ; genus M30B81. Next base: position 17,009 of record CAYTXT010000012.1, on the reverse strand, counting down.
TCAAAATAGATTCCTTCATGAGGAAGCTTCGAGGCCTCAACCCCGGTGACCCCTTGGAGCTTTTCAATTTGGGCCTTAAAGCCATCAAAGCGCTTCTTATCACAATATGCCACCAAGTACTTTTGCTTTTCAGATACATAGGTAATATGAGCAATCGAACGAATGTCTTTGATCGCTTTGTTGTGATTAAAGTACACAAAGAATTGTTGGCGTTCTACCATATGGCTTCCTCTTCTTGGTTGGCTATATATATTGTATCAAACTGTTCTTTGATTTGGTCGAGATCAAGGAGATATTGTGATAGCCCTGTCACACGAATATACGCATACATAATAACCACTTCCACCAATAAAATAATACTACTGACCGCTACTACTTTAAGTCCCACCGCTAACGAAGCAAGCAAAGGCACTAAGACGAAACCTAAGACGGCGACGATGCTTGTACTAAGAACAAACAAACCTAGTATTTTAAGCAACTGAATGGCGTGAGGTTTGCCTTCAATTTCATATTCTTTAAACGCCCAAACATACCCCATCACATATAAATAAAGCAGAGTTATTGTAGCGCTCACCAAGATGCCAAGAAACCCGAAGTATACGGCATAGTACAAACTCCCAGCAATTAGAAATAATAGGGCTGTCAGACTTATGATACTGCTTGCAATGACTGATAAGCGGCGTCCCATATGAGATAAATAGGATGAAATGCCTAGTAAATATCCAACGAGTACACTGAGAATCATCACGGGATAGTCGATCTCAACCATCATCGGTAGGATGACCCCAAGTAATGAACTGACCACAACAGCCAGAATGACTTCTAATAGAGCGCCTCGCTCTAACCATGTTGTCACTTCGGTTCGTAAGCGAGATTGGTTATTGGTCGCTTCCGCTTCGCTAAGTGAACCCGGTGATGGAGTAATCCCATGAAACAGTAAGCGAACTGCACCGGTTGTAGCCGCAATGACAATCAGCGAGTCAAAGACCACGGATGGAACCGGTTGGTCCACCATAGGTAGTAACACTGGAACGAGATACAACATCATAACAGCGACCCCTTGAACCAGCATCAACGGTAATAAACTTAGTGCTTGTAGACTTAATACTTTCACCAACTGAAACACAGATTCTTGATGACCCGAATCTTCATATTTACGACGGTATGTAATTTCTTTGGAATACCCAAGACGAACGCGAACGACCAAGATGAATACAACGAATTGAACGAACGCCAAAACAGGGGCGATTATGAACACATCAAATTCACTTGCCATTAATAGGACTAAAAGCCCAAGGGAAACGAGCATAAAGAACCGACGAATTAGCGCAATCGTTGTGATCTCATCCTTGGCGTCAGGGAGTAAAAACGGTAGAAAAACCATCGTTACACTTGGAAAAATCAGTATCCCAAGATATGAAAGGCTAAGTATCAAGGACAATTCCTCACTACGTAAGCTTATAATCGCCCAAAGGATTGCAATCGAAATAAGTACAACATCGATTACCAAAAGCGAACTGACTGCTCCCAGACGGTGAATCACAGCAAAATGACCCAAAGATCGGTAATACCGAATCAGTGGTGATAAAGTTTGCCCGATAAAGCGAGCAAGGAGTTGAGCAATTAAAACGACAACAAGCACTTCAAGAACGGCGTCTAACGTTGCATCAAGGCGTAGAAAAAACAGAGCCAGACCAATGCTCAGTAGATGAAATGCAAGGATTAATAGTCGTTGATAGCGCAACATGGCTTCTTTCATATGAGATATTGTATCAAGCGATGTTGCTTGCGACAATGATAGCTTGTTAGCGTATAATAAAGCGTATGATTCCCGTAAGCATAATTAAAGAAGGCCACCCCACACTTCGTCAGGTGGCACAACCCGTCCCATACCCGTTAAGCAAAGAGGATGCCGCGATTCTCAAAGACATGATGGGGCACCTAAAAATGTCTCAAATTCCGCAAATGGCGGAACGTTTTCATTTACGTCCAGGGATTGGACTTGCGGCACCACAAATCAATATTTCAAAACGATTATTTGTGATTCACTTTACCGACATGGATGACACGCATCATGAGTTTTGTTTCGTCAACCCGGAGATCATTGACCCTAGTCCAGAGATGGTGTATTTACCCTTTGGGGAAGGATGTTTGTCGGTCGACCGACCCGTCAACGGATTGGTCATGCGACATAAAGAACTCCAGGTAAAAACCGTTCTGTATGATCCTGCCACTGAATCAGCACGCCATGTGAAGATAGTTTTACGCGGATATCTCGCCATTGTCTTCCAACATGAACTCGATCATTTAAATGGGGTGATGTTTTTTGACCGTGTGGTCGATACCCCAATTGACGGGGCCAAACCACTGTATGAGATTACTGATTTAGACGATGAATAAAAGGGTGCGAAATCGCACCCTTATTTTATGAGTTGAAGTTCTTTCGCCATATGATAGATGCCATCTTCATCATGACGCTTGGCAATCAAATTGGCGACGGCTTTTACGGCTTCTGTCGCATTCCCCATCGCAACTCCGATGTTGACGTGTTGAAGCATTTCAATATCATTTTCGGCATCGCCAAATGCGATGGTTAAATGGGGTTCATTAATGAGAGATTGAATGTGACGAATGCCAACGGCTTTCGATGCATCCTTAGGAATAATATCGGCCCCATGGATGTTCCAGGCAATAACACGAAAGTCAGGATGGCGTTCTTGAATTAGTTGGAGTTCAGGCATCTCTCCAAAACAAAACAACTGTTGAACATCGCTGACTTCACGAATGTTACCCACTGGAGGAATCGCAAAGTCGACGCTATGAAAATCCGCCGCAATCGTATCATCAATGTAATTGATCCACTGACTCGTTGCCGCAAAGACGCCGTAGGTTAGCTTAAGCTCATCAAGGGTATTAAGGACGTGATGGGCATCGTCTTGGCTAACAATCTTTTGGTCGATAATTTGACCTTGAAATTCGGTATATAAACCATTGAGTAAGACGTATCCATCAAAGTAATCGTTCGCATTCGGAAACGGAGTCAGATTGTACTTGGTTCGGCCGGTTGCAAGCACAGTAAAAACATCGGGATCGTTCTTTAGCTCGGTTAATACATGCATCGTCGATTCCGGGATCCGGTGCGAGGCATGATCATAGAGCGTTCCATCAAAATCAAAAAAGATTAGTTTTTTCATATTTTCTTGCACTATTGTAGCATTTTAGGTATATTGTAGTGACATATTTAACGATTCTATTATAGACGGAGCATTACATGAATTTGAAACCCAATGAACTGGGGATTTATGCCCTTGGGGGACTGCTTGAAGTCGGAAAGAACGCGTATGCGCTAGAGTATCAGGATGAAATCATCTTGATTGACTTTGGCTCTCTTTTTCCTGATTCAAGCTTACTCGGCATCGATCTCATCATCCCGGACCTCGATTATTTACACAGCAAACAAGATAACATTGTTGGCCTCTTTGTGACCCATGGTCACTTGGACCACATCGGTGCGATTCCAATGCTACTCGACCGGGTCAATATTCCCATCATATATACAACAGGAATTGCCAAAGGATTGATTGAAAAAAACATCCCCGGCAATAAGCGCAAACTCTTACGCGACTTTAAAGAAGACGAGCATATCACCTCGAAGTTTTTTGATGTGACCTTTTACCGTACCAATCACTCGATTCCAGATGCTTTTGGATTAATTATTAAAACGCCAAATGGAACCGTGGTTCACACCGGGGACTTCAAAGTTGATTTAACGCCGATTGGGGAAAAATCAAACTTTGCCAAAATGAGTCAAGCAGGCGAAAACGGCGTTATTTGTATGTTGTCGGATTCGACCAACTCGATGGTTTCTGGTTTTACCACTTCTGAATCTAAAATCGGAGCATCCATTGATTCAATGTTTCAAAACATTGATGGACGGATTATTATTGCGTCGTTTGCTTCCAACCTACACCGCGTTAAACAAATTATTGAAGTATCGATTCGTAATAATCGCAAAATAGCGATTACGGGTCGAAGCATGGAAAACAACATTAAAGTCGGCCGTGAACTTGGCTACATCAATGCCCAAGACGAACATTTCATTGAACTATCAACAATTAAGAAGTACCCCGGAAATGAAGTCACCGTGATTACCACGGGGAGTCAAGGGGAACCCATGGCTGGATTATCTCGTTTAGCCACAGGCCAACATAAAGCCTTTCAAATTGAACCAGGAGATACCGTGATCTTCTCCTCTTCGCCGATTCCTGGCAATGAGTACCAAGTGAACGAGATCGTGAATAAACTGTATCAAGCGGGTGCTCATATTATTGAACACTCCCCTTTAATGGACACACATACGTCAGGCCATGGTGGCCAAGGCGACCAACAACTGCTTCTAAGTTTATTTAAACCCAAACACTTTATGCCGATTCACGGCGAATACCGTATGTTAATCGAGCATAAAAAGAGTGCGATGGAGTTAGGCATTCCCGAATCCAACATCCATGTTTTAGCAAACGGTGATGTTCTTGCGATCACGGAAGACGGACAAGCACGTATCGCAGGCAAAATCCCCGTTGAAGCAGTCTATGTACGCGGCGGTTCAACTACCGAACTCAGTAATGCGGTGCTTCGTCAACGCAAAAACATTGCTGAAAATGGGATTGTTACCTTAATCATTACCTTAGATAAGTTAAAGAACAAAATGCTTGTTCCTCCGGTCTTCTCTTCCAGAGGCTATGTCTACTTGAAGGACAATAAAGAAGTAACAAAAAAAATCGTCACGATTGCAGAGCAAGTGACGAACGATTATTTAAAACATCAAAACTACAAGGAAGAGGAACTCAAACAACTCTTACTCGACCAAGTCACCCAAATCACGTATGAGCTCACAGAGCGTTCTCCGGTTGTGGTTCCGGTGATCATGGAAACACTTTAACATCACTTCGGTGATGTTTTTATTTGCGTTAAAAATTGATTGGTAATATACATCGTCATCAATGCATCTTCATATGCATCATGACGCTGCATATCAGCGACATAACCGTATTCCATCGCACAGGTTAATAATCCAATATCATTTTTTTGATTCCGGTAGGTTTTAATCAGTTTCATCACATCGACAAATTGATGACGTTTGGTTAACGAAGGTCGTTTTAGTAGTTTATAAAAGACATCCAAACTCAAAAAGTCATTGCGACCCCATACATAGATTTGCGGGCGGTACGTTTGAAGTAATGTTTTAAACATTTCATAAAACTCCCCCGCACTCATGGCCCCGTCTAAGACATCATCGGATACGCCTAAAAATTGACGGGTTCGGTCGGTCAATTGTTTTGTCGTTTGTGGCTTAATATAACGGTTAAATTCAACAATCACTTTCCCATGGGCTTCTAAGATCATTCCTGCTTGAATGATTTCTTGGGTAAAGACCTTCCCTTTTTCAAAGGGCTGCATCGAAAGTTCTAAATCTAAAAAGAGTTTTGTCTTATGGGACGCAATGGTAGAGACAATTTGTTGATTAATCACCGATGCATCATAAAAGACTTTCGGTTTACGGTAACGCAGACCCAAAATCTTAAGGAAATGATGCACAGTATAGGCTTTAATCCCACGTCTATTTTTAGGGTTTTCTTCTGCTACAAATGAAACAAAGACCCCTTCGCCTAAGTACTTTTGAAATTGCTTAAATAAATACCCTTCAATATAAAAGTAGGTTAAGCGGCCGCGGCCTTGGATGCTAAAGAGGCGGCGGTCTTCATCATATGAATAAACAATGCCGATTGCATTCATCATGCTTCCTCCATCCGTAAGGTATCGACAATTTGTTTCGCGACCGAAATCGGAATTCCGATTGAGACCATTTTTTCAATGTCTTGCGGACCAATTTCTTTGATCGAGGAAAAATGTTGATGGAGTTTACGAATTCGTTTTGGCCCAAGTCCTTCAATCGTATCAAGCACCGATTCAAACGCATTCTTTTGGCGCGCTTTACGATGGAATTCTAGCGCATAGCGGTGAACTTCTTCTGCCATATGGTTTAAGAAGTGATACAAATGAGAATTCGTCTTTAAGGCGATTTCGTCGGCGCCAGTAACCAATGCTTTTAACGTATGGGAGGCATCTTTTTTAAGCCCCACCACAGGCAGTGTTAAAGCGAGAGAGCGAACAACCTCTGTGGCAGCATTCACTTGAGCTTGACCACCATCTACAACAATCAAATCCGGTAACGGTTTGTCTTCTTGGGTTAAGCGAAAATATCGACGATAAATCACTTCTTTCATCGTCGCAACATCGTTGGCACCAACGACGGTTTTAATATTGAACTTACGATAATCCGCTTTTGATGGCTTGCCGTATTTATACACCACCATCCCACTCACAGCGTTCGTTCCTTGAATGTTGGAGTTATCAAACACTTCAATCACATCAGCACGGGGAATCGAAACGAGGGCGGCTAATTCATTTGCTGCCCCTAAGGTACGGTCATAGACTCGTTCGTGTAATAGTCGGTCTTGCGATAAGACCTCGCTAGCATTTTGATTCGCCAGTTCGATAATGCGTCGTTTATTTCCTTTTAACGGAACAATCACTTTGATTTGTAATAATTCTTCGAGCATCGGTAACGCCATCGGAATATAAATTTCCTTGGGTAAAACGTTCGAGTAGTTGACATAAAACTGGGCAATGTAATTGGTTAGTGCTTCCTCTAAGGATTCTGTGATATCGACTAAATCAGCATCGCGCTGTATTAATTTACCACTACGGTAATATAGAACACTAACGCTCATGACGCCGTTGTCAAGCGCCACGCCAAAGACATCACGGTTCACAAAGTCAGACAAGATAATTTGTTGTTGTTCGACGGTTTTGTCCATGTGATGGAGCAAGTCGCGGTATTCTGCGGCTGCTTCAAATTCCATGTTTTCACTAGCAGCCTTCATTTTTTCTTGAATGATCTTATACTCTTTTTTCGTATCCCCGTGTAAAAAGCGATGAATTTCTTTCAAAATGGGTTGATAATCATCCGGGGTAATATCATTGATACATGGGGCTAAACATTGCCCTAAATGGAAATATAAACACTCTTTATTGGGTAGGGTTTGGCATTTACGTAACGGATAGAGTTTATCGAGTAATCGAACGGTGTTTTTCGCACTATATCCATTCGGAAAAGGACCGTATACTACGGCATGTTTCGTATTCGGGCGACGTGTAATCACAATTTTAGGATGTGCTTCTTTCGTAATTTGAATATACGGATACGTCGCATCATCATTGAGTTTAATGTTGTATTTGGGGGTATGTTGTTTAATTAGATTCAGCTCTAGGACTAAGGCCTCAAGTTCGGTCGCGGTGACGATATAATCCAAATCGCGAATCTCAGCAACTAAGAGCTGCGTTTTTAAATCATGGGCACCCGTAAAGTACGAGTTCACTCGGTTCTTTAAACTTTTACTTTTCCCCACATAAATAATGTGGCCTGCATCATTCTTGAATAAATAACAACCGGGTGATGCCGGAAGGAGAGCCCGTTTGTCGGTAACACTCATGAGACCGGTAACAGACTTTCGTATGTTTCATTAATCGTGATGGTGCCATCAACACTCGTAACTCGCAGGCTAATCGGTTGATAGATCAAATTCGCGTTTTGTAGGAAAATATTACTAGAAATACTCGCTAAATCGTAATTACGATAATAGCTATCTTCGACGTCAATGATTGCTTCATTCGTCGCAATGGTCATAAAGAGTCCATCACTAATAATATCGTTGAGTCGGTCAACTCGAACAAACCCACGATCCACTTGAATATTCACGACTTGAATATAACTATCTAATAAGCGAACGACTGAATTGGTGCCATAAATCTCAGTTTCCACGGCATCAACATCATAGATAAATATTTCACCCGTTTCCTGGGTAATAGAGATATCATCGGCACTGACGCCTTCTATGTCTACGTTTGCTCCCGTGACACGGACTGTCACAACGCCTAGAAATAGTTCTTCTGGGAGTGAAATGGTGTAACTCGCATTATACGTTCGAAAGAACCCTTCATCAATGACTTCAGAGGTCGTCGTAATAAAGAGCGTTTTATTCGATTCGTTGTAGGAATATCGGTATCCATCTTGGAGGTTAAATTCGCGGGTAATGGTCATTTGTGAGGTTGGATTGGTGATCAGACGAACATCCGCATTGCCGATTTGAATCACAACATTGTGAATCTCATCAGAATCAATCAATGGTTGTAAGTCTTCGGTAATAATTTGCGTAATTTCCGGTTGAACCCCGAAGATGTCACCAACTTGAGTCCCCGTATTCAGTAAGAATAAAAACGAAACACTGACTAAGGTTAAGCCAATCATCCCTAAATTGATAAAGATGTTACGTCCGAGTTTGACTTGACGCATCCACGAAAACAAACTTAAGTTTTTAAGCAGTCTTGTTGTAGTACGGTTTTGCGGGGTTAAAATTCGAAAGTTTAGGATCAAAATATTTTTAATTAATAACACGCCAAGCTCAGCAAGCCCTAACGCAAAGAGTAAGAGTAACGAATACGCCCCAATTGCTAAAATAACGACCAGAACGGCATCTTGGATGACCAAGCCAGGTAGCGCAGTAATGACAAATGGGAAGGTAATAAAGGATGCAAATCCGGTTAAGACCAAGAAAATCATCAATGGAATCATCCATGAGGCGATGAATACGTCAAAGGCCAAGACGAGTAAGACTTGGCTAATATTTAGATTCGCGCCTCGAGCACTCGTCCATACGCTGTCTTTAATCCCGTAGGATTCATAAATCCGTTTGGCTAACTGACGCGGGGTCCCGAGCTCAAGAATGACCTCGTCGTCGGTTTTGTTCTCATAACGAGCCGCATCACGAAAACGTGCTTGGTAATGATCCAGCACTTCTTCTGCGATTTCAACATCGAGGAGCTCAATTTCTTGTTCGAGTTCGAGTAGGTACTCTTTTTGCGTCATACGACAGGCCTCAGTTGGATTTTAGTCCACGGAGCAATTCTTCAATTCGGTTTCCTTGTTCCAAGGAGTGATCATATTCAAAGATTAAATCAGGGATTTTACGTAGCGGAACCTGAGTTGCAATTTCGCGTTTGATAAATCCTTTGGCACGCTCTAACGCTTGAGCGACTTTTTGTTTTTTCGGTTCTTTACCCATCACCGTATAGTAAATGGTGGCATATGATAAATCTTTGGTGACTTTACAGCCGGTCACCGTTACGCCGGTAATGGCTTTGTCTTTAATTTGGGTAGTTAAGGTGACAGAGACGACTTCAAAGATGTCTTTTTCTTTGCTTTCAATTCGGCTCATGCTTCTTCCTCTACATCGCGGAAGCCTTCAATGATATCACCCACCTTGATGTCATTAAACCCATCTAAGGTGATTCCACATTCATAACCGCGGTTGACTTCTTTGGCATCATCTTTGAATCGCTTCAAGGATGACATTTTTCCCGTAAAGATGACAACCCCATTACGAATTAAACGAATTTGGGTATGAGAAATCATCGACCCATCGGTAACATAGCATCCAGCAATCGTTCCGACTTTGCTTGCTTTAAATAAATCACGAACTTCGGCTTGACCCGTAATTTGTTCGACAAAGACCGGTGCCAGCATTCCTGTCATCGCATCTTCGAGTTCTTCGATGACTTTATAAATAATATTGTGCAAACGAATATCAATGTTTTGTTCTTGGGCTAAATTACGAACCGCTGCGGTAGGACGAACGTTAAACCCGATAATGATCGCACCACTTGCTTGCGCCAGGGATATATCGGTTTCTGTGATCGTACCAACACCACTACGAACAATGTCTAAGCTGACGCTTGGGACATTAATTTGTAAGATCGCCCCTTTTAAGGCTTCAACACTTCCTTGAACATCCCCTTTAATGATTAACGGAAGAGTATGGTGTTCGCCTTGTTGCATGCCATCAAACAAGTTTTCCAACCTTGCTGCTTGCGAAGTTGTTTTTTCAGCTTTCCATACTTGGAAGGCACGAGCTTCGGCGACTTGGCGGGCTTCTTTTTCATCGGTAAAGACCATAAAACGGTCTCCGGCGTTTGGCACATCACTAATCCCGGCAATCTCAACGGGCATCGATGGGCCTGCTTCTTTAATCGAACGACCTTGGTCATCTTTCATTAATCGAATGCGGCCGTATGTATTTCCGACCACGATAATATCGCGAATTCGAATCGTTCCGTTTTGAACCAAAAGGGTCGCAACCGGTCCGGTTGTTTTATCGAGTTTGGCTTCAATCACCGCCCCAACGCCTAAGCGGTTCGGGTTGGCTTTATATTCTTCAAGTTCTGCCACAAGTTGGATGGTATCGAGTAAATCGTCAATCCCCATCTTAATCAAGGCACTGACTTCTACATAAAGGGTCGACCCACCCCATTCTTCGGGAGCAAGGCCCATTTCAGCAAGTTCGGTTTTCACACGGTCAGGATTGGCCGACGGCTTATCCATTTTGTTGACCGCAACAATAATCGTCACCCCAGCAGCTTTCGCATGGTCAACGGCTTCTTTGGTTTGTGGCATAACGCCATCATCCGCAGCAACCACTAAGACAACAATGTCAGTGATGCTGGCACCACGAGCTCGCATTTCAGTAAAGGCGGCGTGACCTGGAGTATCTAGAAAGGTAATTTTTTGTCCTTTTTGGGTTACTTGGTACGCCCCAATATGTTGCGTAATTCCACCAAATTCACCATCCACGACTTTGGTTTGACGAATCGCATCTAACAAGGTGGTTTTCCCATGGTCAACGTGACCCATGATGGTGACGACCGCAGGACGCAGTTGTAAGTCTTTCGGGTCATCAATGATTTCAAATTCATCGTAACGATTTACATCCGTAACGACTTCATCAACGACAGTGACGTCAAAATCCACCATGACGAGTTCGATGGTGTCTTGTTCAACAGTTTGATTTTGGGAGGCCATCACTCCTAAGCCCATGAGCTTTTTAATGATGTCGGCGCTTTTAATGCCGGTCGCGTCTGCCACCTCTGCAATGCTCATTCCCGGTTTGAAGTACAACGTCTTTCCGGAGTTGTCTTTGCTTTGGGGAGTATTGACCACGCGGGTTTCGGTTTGTTTTTTAGCCATGTTGGTCCTCCTTTAGGATCAAGTGGATAAAGCCTGCATCTTTGAGTCCAATGACCACCGTGTTATTGGTGCCAATCGCTTGCGAGAGTTCATCTCGAGTTAACGATTGAAGAATCGGAATCTGATAATGAAATGCTTTTTGTTCCACTTTACGTTTTGTTGCAACACCGACATCACTGGCAAGAATGAGAAGCTTGATGTCTGTTATGGCTTCGTAGACTCGCATCTCTCCAATATATAGAGCTCTTGCTTTACGGGCTAGGCCCAAGGTGCCGGTTATGTTTTTCATATGTGTTTGATTAATTCCTCATAAATCGAGTCCGGAACGGACTCGCCAAACGTCTTATCGAGCGTTTTTGCTTTTTGAGCTTTGGCAATCACTGCTTTGTTCTTTTGGACGTACGCCCCACGACCGTTCACTTTTCCCGTTTCATCAATGAGAAAGGCTCCTTCAGTCGTTCGAACAATCCGTAATAATTCTTTTTTATCAAAGCGTTCGCCTGTAACGACGCAGCGACGCAGCGGGACTTTACGTGGTTTCACGCACGAATCACTCGCTCAAAGTGGCGGTCTTCTTTAATCGCATCGGTTAAGCTCATGATGTCAATTTTCCATCCGGTAGCTTGAACCGCTAAGCGAACGTTTTGACCTTTTTTACCAATTGCTAATGACAAGTATTCATCATCAACAATCGCTAAGGCTTCTTTTTCTTTCGGGTGTAAAATCATTCCTACGGTAATCGCCGGTTGAAGGGCGTTCGCAATTAAATATTTAGGGTCGTCATGCCACGCAAAGACGTCCATCTTTTCGCCGCCTAATTGACGAATGATTTCTTTAATGCGGTGTCCCCCTTGGCCTAAGCACGCACCAATCGGGTCGACGTTGTCATTAAAGCTAGCAACAGCAATTTTACTACGGTCTCCAGCATCACGCGCTAGACCCATGATTTCAACTGTTCCATCCATGACTTCAGGAATCACATCTTCAAAGGCACGACGAACCATGTTTTTATCCTTACGCGAGACAAACACTTTAGGGCGTTTCTTCTCTTGTTGGAGTTCTACTTTGGTGACATACACTTTAATTCGGTCACCAATGGTTAATCGGTCGTTCGGTAATAGTTCCGACACAGGGATATTGGTTGATGTATTCTTTTCCATGTTCAAGGTTAAGAATTGATCATTCATCGCCACGACGGTTCCAGTGACGATTTCATTTTCTTTATCGCGGAAGTAGTTATAGGCGAGTTCTTTTTCGTAATCACGAAGTCCTTGATTTAGAATCTGTTTGGTTTGTGATGCAGCCAAACGACCAAAATCTTTTGGCGTAATTTCGATTTGAATGACATCACCTTCTTTGGCCGTTTTCTTTAATTCTTTGGCCTCTTTGAGTAAGATGTACTCTGCTTCAATCGCGTCTTCTGGATACTTCTTTACCACCGTTTTATTGGCGAGGAGTAAAATCTTATTTTTATCCTTTTGAAATTCGACGGTGACATTTTCCGCTTTATCGTATTGTTTCTTGTACGCGCTCTCTAAGCCTTTGCGAAAAATCTCGAGTAAACGGTCCTCGGGAATCTCACGTTCGATGGCTAGATATTTTAATGCTTCAAAAAATTGTTTGCTGACCATGTTATCTCCTACATTCGTATCGCCAAACGGATGGTGGCCACACTTCGTTTGGGAATCTCTTTCAGTTCATTGGTAAAGACGAGGTAATGCTCATCGGTGGTCGCTTGCAGTGTGCCTTCTACCACCATTTGTTTTTCGTATGCTTCTAAGAAGGTAAGTTTGACATACCGTCCAATCGCTCGTTGTAGATCAAGATCAGTGGCTAACACCCGCTCTGCACCTGGACTTGCCACTTCCAAGGAGTACTCTCCTGGCAAAATATCCTCAGGCAACGTCGTTTGAAGTTCTTGGTTGATCTTGACACACTGGTCGATTGTAATCCCACTCGGGCTATCCGCAAGAATTCGCAAGACTGTATGTTTGCCCATTTTCGCGGTTTCCACCGCTACAATGTAGCAACCGTGTCGCTCTGCGACATCATCCATTTGAGGTCTATATTGGTCCATCAACACTCCCATAAATAAAGGAGTGGTTGGCCACTCCTGTTTTTACATCTTTTGCAACGATATTATAAACCCAAAATGAGCCAAAAGTCAACGAGTCAGCTGATACATTAAGATCGAACCTGCAACCGCTGCATTCAAGGATTCAACACCGGTAGTAGGGATCGTCATATCAACGCCTGGGACATCAAAGGTGATACCTGCGGATTCATGACCAATCACTAAGATAAACGGGTCTGAGACCGGTTTCGCTGTGATCCCTTTTAATGTCGCTTTAATGACCTGATGCTCGGGGTTTCGTTTACTAATGGTACGAACATCACCGCCTAGAAATTCAATATGAAAGACGGCACCAGCACTGGCACGAATCACTTTAGGGTTAAACACATCAACACCAGACGCAACGGCAACACGGTCGATGCCAAAGGCGAGTGCAGAACGAAGTAATGCACCAATATTTCCGGGGTCCGACGGGTACAGTACTAAAATGTGTTTACCTTTACTTTTAATCTCTTGCGGGCGACATACGCCAATGATGTTTTGCGGCGTATCTGTGGTCGATAACTTCTCAATAATGTGACTGGCAACTAAAATCGTATTTGGATACGATGTTTCTTCGGTGGATAACACCGATTGTAACCATCCTGCTTGATGCGCTTCTTCCACAAGATGAGGTCCTTCCACCAAGAATAAACTGGCTTGTTTACGATATTTGGATTGATGCAAACGCATCAAATCTTTAATCATTTGATTTTGTAAAGACGAAATCATAGCAGAACCTCCTCAAGCATTATACAATATACCAAAGGTGATTTTATGTTTATTAAACAAGAGATTCCAACCAACAAGCAAGAAGCGTATTCCCTTCTGCTTGCCCAAGCATCCCATGTGTTAGAAGACGGCGTACCGTGGTATACGAATGCGGCCAATTTAGCGTCGCTTATTAGTATATATTTAGATAACTTAAACTGGGTTGGTCTGTATGTGATGAACCAAGGAAAACTTGTTCTTGGACCTTTTCAAGGATTACCCGGATGTACGCTGATTGACGTTGGGAAAGGTGTATGTGGCACAGCAGCGGCCACCAAACAAACCCAGAACATCCCTAATGTTCACGCGTTTGAAGGCCACATTGCGTGTGATAGTGCCTCCAATTCTGAACTGGTTGTCCCGATCCTCATCAATAACGAAGTGGTTGCTGTATGGGACATGGATTCGCCGATCTTTGATCGATTTAGCGAGGAAGATGTGAAACTGATCGAATCTCTTGTTCAGATCTTGGCAAATAAATGGCGAAATGATTGACAATAACGGACTCACTATATAGAATACAAAAGCATGTTTACGCAGTGTTTGTCGAAATCTTAACGTGTATGACTCCGCGGCAGGTCTGTAGTACCCTCTTCTACTGCAAGAGGCGAACCATTAGTCATCACCCTAAGAGGAAACTCAAACTCTTCATGCAAAAATTTGAAGGAGGTATCACATGTCTCGATATTTAGGCCCAGTTTGGAAAAAATCCAGACGCCTAGGCTTCAGTATTCTAGAAACAGGAAAAGAATTGGCACGACGCCCTTACGCTCCTGGACAACACGGTCAACGCCGTAGTAAGTTATCAGAATACGGAGTTCAGCTCCATGAGAAACAAAAACTACGCTTTATGTATGGAATTGGGGAAAAACAATTCCGTAAAATCTTCTCGGAAGCATTACGCAAACCGGGACGTACTGGGGACAACTTCATGTATCTACTCGAACGTCGATTAGATAACATGGTCTACCGTGCAGGATTTGCTCTAACTCGTCGTCAAGCGCGTCAGTTAGTGAATCATGGACACATCCTACTCGATGGGAAAAAAGCATCGATTCCATCAATGCGTGTTAAACCAGGTCAAAGCATTACCTTACGTGAAGGGTCCAAATCCCTTGAGGTCGTGAAAAAAGCCTTGGAAGCAACCATTTCACGCAAAGACTACATTGAATACGATGAAGCAAAACAAGCAGCAACACTTGCTCGTTTCCCAGAACGTAGTGAATTCTTACCTGAGATTAAAGAAAACCTAATCGTTGAGTTCTACTCACGTTAAGAAATCCCCGAAAAGGGGTTTTCTTATATTAAGGAGACCAAATGAAAAAAATATTATTTCTTTTACTACTACTTCTTGCTGCATGTACGCCAGCCGAAGAGCAGGCGCCGATGAATGAATCGACCGAAAGTCCAGCCCAAACACTACCTCAAGAAATTGTCGTCGATGAGGCTGTTCTTACATCGGTATACCAAGACTATTTAAAGGACTCCAATCCATGGATTCAAATCAACATCGAAGGACTCGATCCGATGATTGTCGAACTGTTTCCAGAGGTGGCTCCGCAAACGGTGGAACACATTTTGAGCTTAGTTAATGATGGCTTTTATTCCGATATGATCTTTCACCGGGTGATTGAGAACTTCATGATTCAAGGGGGTGACCCCACAGCCACTGGAGCCGGCGGCGCAGGAATTAATGTGATTGGCGAATTTTCAATCAATAATATTGAGAATCCGTTATCCCATGGACGCGGTGTCATGAGTATGGCCCGAGCGATGGATTACAACTCAGCATCCAGCCAGTTCTTTATTGTTCATCAAAATTCAGATTTCTTAGACGGCGGCTATGCTGCGTTTGGGGGATTAATTAGTGGCTTTTCGACCTTAGATGCCATTGCGACTACATCAACTGTCACAGGCGATCGTCCGGCTCGAGAAATTGTCATTACCTCGATTGAACAAATCAACAGATAGGAGAAATATATGCCAGAAGTCACACTACATTTTGACCAAGGATTTAATGGTCAAGCATCCGCAGAGCGTGCATCATTATTAATCAATGAGGCGGGAGAGGGATTTGTGCCGTATGAACTGCTTTATTCGGCCTTAGGTTCTTGCGTTCATGCCACATTCTTGGGGATTGCCGAGAAAATGCGCGTCCAGTTTGAAGCGATGGATTATCATATTACCGGGGTGAAACGCGAAGAGATCCCAACCTTCCTAATTGAATGTACCATCACCGTTACGGTGAAAGGGGCTAGCGATCAAGCAAAGTTTGAGAAGGCCTTCACCTTAGGAACCGAGTACTGCAGTATCTTTAACACCTTAAAAAAAGTTGCACAGATGAAGGTCATCTTCATCCATCAATAAAGGACTCTCACGAGTCCTTTTTTAATGTAACCAGTTTATTAAATCATCAAACACGTTATCTTTACCAACTTCATTATGAAGTTCATGACGCATTCCAGGATAGCGTTTCAACGTAAAGGAAATGTCAGGTCGAAGTAGTTGAAGATGCTCCACCAAGTCCTGTACCCCTTGACCATAACGGCCGGCAGGGTCATCATCCCCAGTTAGAAATAATGTCTGTACACGTGGAAGTAAGCGAATCCAACGTGTTGTATTAACGCGTCGAATGGCACGAAAGAAATCCAAATAAAACTTCGCACGATAAATAAATCCATAATCGGGGTCTAAATCCAGCGCATGAATCAAGGATTCATCGGTGGTTAACCAGCCTTTGGGATGACCATAAGCATCTTTTGTATTACGAGCAATCAGTTGATATAAGAAATTCGAGGGTCGATTCCACGTAAGTAGGGTTACTACCCAGCCCATCAGAATAGCAGGGGCAATATCACGCTCATAAATGCGAGGTAGGCTTCCGAGTAAGACTAGTTTAGCTACAGGGTAAGGCGTTGTGGCAGCAAGTTGCCGAGCAATGATGCTTCCCATCGAATGTCCCATAATGATATAAGGGAGACGATG
>CAYTXT010000011.1:0-26095 GCA_964442245.1 uncultured Candidatus Izemoplasmatales bacterium | reverse complement strand
CTCTGTTTCCTCTGTTGTAGACTCTTCCGAGGATTCTTCGGTTGAGGTTTCTGAAGCCGGTTCCTCCGTTTGAGGTTCTTCAACCGGTGGCTCAACATCTACAGCAGCCTCTTCATTTTCGGATTCCTCAATAACAGGCTCTTCGACGTCCTCGGGTTCACTGACCGCTGGGGCTTCCACTTCAGGCGCTGGGTCAGGGGCAGGTGCCATCGTTTCTGGTTCGGCTGGTTCACAGGCAACTAGAAACAATAGTAAAAGTAAGAAGAAGCGTTTCATTATTCTAAACGCCCGACCACAGGAAATTCACTTAAACGGTCGTCGCCATGTTGCGACTGGAAAATGGACGTTAAATCACGCCCTGCTTGTACGCCGTTATGAGAACCATTGCGCCACATCGGGGAATTGGTTAAATCGTAGACCACGCCATTCACTGCAACATACGCAGGTTGGCCGTCTCGACCATTAAACGTCGCTAATTCTTCCAAACTAAAAACACGTTCTTCGGTAACGGGGGCTGATGTTTCAGCCACCGGTTCTTCCGCAGCGCATGCGCTTAATGCAATAACTGTAAATAAGGCGATTATAGTTACTATTTTTTTCATACATTCCTCCTACAGATTGATTAAATTGTATCAATCAATCGTTTGAAGCCCGAAGTAATATGCTTTAAAAAAAGCCACCGAAGTGGCTTAGAATAATCCCAAAATAAAATAACTGACCAGACTGACCGAGGTACTTAAGAAGACCCCCCAACTAATATCAATAACGCTTACTGTGGGACTCCAGTTCTTTAAGGTCGCATGATTGGTTAAATCATACGTTGCATACGTCGCTAAACCATACATGGCGCCATTGGTTAAGGCAATGACCCAGTTTTGATCGACTGTCGCGGGAAGTAGAACGAAGTAGACTAGTCCAGTAATAAAGATGACATAGAAGATCCCAGCAACCGGTAAATTCGGTTTTTCAGCCATTAAATGCCCAATGTGTTTTTTGTAAAACGTTGGTGCAAAGGTAAACAACCATGCGGCATCAATCGCTAAGAACACGACGAACGCGACAACAAAACTTAATAAAATATTCATACATTCTCCTTAGGAAACCACGGGATAAACATACGCGTACGGGCTGCGTACTCTTCCCAACCGGGTTTCTTTTGCATCCGACGTTCTAACATCGGAGTACTAATAAAATATAAAATCAACGTCATCACCACAGGGGAGATGAGGGTCCACCAAAGCGTCGGCTGATGGATGATGATAAATAACGTAATCCCAAACCACAACGCACTGTTACCAAAGTAATTGGGATGTCTTGTGTACGCCCATAGACCAGTTGAAATGACTCCGGTAGCTCCGCTTTTACGATGCTCTTTTAACTGCGAATCCCCAATCGCTTCAAAGGCTAATCCTAAAAAATATAACCCAATCGCTAGTAAGGACCAGAGATTAAAGGAAATCTCATTACTTGAGCTTGTCATAAATAAAAAGACCGGTAATCCTACTATCATCATAATGAGCGCTTGTAATAAATAAACTCGAACAAAGGCATTAATAACTGCTTTGTCTTTCCGTTGCCGGCGCCATAATTTATAACGGAAGTCTTCCGGTTTGCCCCAGTTGCGCTTAATCAAATAGTAGGTTAATCGAAGGCCCCAGAAACTAACAAAAAACATAACTAAGAATTGAGGATCGGTCCCTGCGGTAAAGAAATAAAGTATGACTGTGGGGATGACAAAGCCAGCTCCCCACCCCATATCAACAATCGAATTGTTCTTGATTCGAGTCCCTACGAAAAAGAAGAACAAAAAATACGATACAATAATTCCAAACGATACTAAGACGGCATTTACGAGTGACATTTGTTCCTCCTGCCTTATTGTATCACTGTCTAGGAGGCCTCGATGCAACCATTTGCTTATCAAAACCGACGCACTAGTAACTATTTTGAAGGCTGGTATTTACGCTTTGTGAATGCCGAAGAAGATATCAACGTAGCGGTCATTTTCGCGATATCCAAAGCCACCAAGGACCCCCATGCTTTTCTACAATTATTCACATCCAAAGACGAGTCCTGCGATTACCTTCGCTATCCGCTTCATCAATTTCGTGAAGACGGAGAACTATTATGGATTGGCGACCAATACATCTCCCCTTATGAAATTAATGTTGCAAACAACCGCATTCAAATTGAAGGCCGATTTAGTAATACGGTTCGAATCGCCAAAACCATGGGGTCCGAATCAGCGATGTCGATTGTTTCTTATTTACCCTTAAATACCGCCCAAGAAGTGATTTATTTGGATGGGGACTTTACAGGGACACTGAGTGTCGAAGGAAAGACCATTACTTCTGCCAAGATATACATCGAAAAAACATATGGTCACCGTTTTCCCCCACATCATATGTGGTTGCAATCGAATCATTTTGATGTCCCAGAAGCTAGTTTCAGTTTTTCGGTTGGCATCCTACCTATTCTTGGCTTATCGATTAAAGGTTGGTTTGGGATTTTCCGCTATGGAAAAGATGAATACCGTTTTGCGATTTATAACTTAGCCAAACTACGAATTATAAATGAAACAGCAACCAAGGTTGAACTCGAAATGACCCGTGGACGCTTTCGTCTTCATGTTGTTGCTACTCGCGACCACTGGGTGAATTTAGTTGGGCCTGTGGATGGAGCACTGATGGAAGAGACAGTGCATGAATCCATTGATGCGACATTAGAACTCAGCCTGTATGATCGCGGAGAGCTGCTTGTTCATACAATAGGAATAAATGCGGGAATGGAAAATACTTTTACTCGTCCATGATTTAAATTTGACACGAATGAAAGCGCTTGTTAAAATACTACAAGATTAAAACAATTGCTATAGCATAACAAAATAAAAATGGATGCCTCGGCATCCATTTTTTTTATTCTAATGATAATAAGAAACAACCAATGATCCCCACATCATCCCCTAAACCGGGTCGAACGATGTAGTCGTTCACACTGTCTAAATGCGCGAGGTAGCAATTGTTGTAGGTGATAAATTTGGTTTTGATTTTCTCTAACAAACCAGGAACATTCATCACCCCGCCCCCAAGGATTACTTTCTTTGGACTGAGGGTTAACGCATAGGTGTAAACGGACTGAGCCAAGTAATCTGCTTCGATGTCCCATGCGAGATGATCAGGACCTAATTCTTTCGCACTAACACCAAATCGGTCTTCAATCGCCGGCCCACTGGCAAGTCCTTCCAAGCAGTTTGAATGAGAAGGACAACGACCTGCAAATGTATCTTCCGGATGTTTAATCACCGGAATATGTCCCATTTCCGGATGTTGTAAGCCGGTAATGGTGGTCCCGTTTACCACGGCGCCGCCACCAATGCCGGTGCCGACGGTAATATAGACGCAGCTATCAACATCTTTTGCTATGCCCATCACCGATT
The DNA here is from genome assembly GCA_964442245.1 of uncultured Candidatus Izemoplasmatales bacterium. Classification (GTDB taxonomy): domain Bacteria; phylum Bacillota_I; class Bacilli_A; order MAG-NZ; family MAG-NZ; genus M30B81. The sequence continues at coordinate 22,659 of CAYTXT010000011.1, read as the reverse complement.
CGCTCAGGGCACATACATTGACATCGGTATCAATCATCATTGGGACATTGAGACTGGATAATGCTTCAAAGTAATTAAAGCCTCGCCATGCAAGTTTAGGGCTTTGTAAGATCGAACCGTAAGTGTCTGATTCTGGATTTAAATCAACCGGACCAAATGTTCCGATCCCTAAGCGGTCGACCGGATTTGCGGTAAAAAAAGCAAGAACGCGAGCCATGGTTTCGTCGGGCGTTGTGGTTGGAATGGATTCACGAACAAAAACGGATCCCTCTTCATTGCCAACAGCGAGAACAAACTTGGTTCCGCCTGCTTCGATTGCTCCTAAGCGCATACAAATCTCCTCAAAAGTAGTCTATGCTACACTACTCTTGAGGTTAGCATGAATGTAAAAGAACGAGAAGTGATGTATCAAACATTTTTAAAAGAAAACCAAAATATTATTACCGGTTCCCTTGCGGCAATTGACCTAAATGTTGACGATATTACCGAGATTTCTTTGGGAAATCATCCTGGAATGGAGTCCGTTACCGAAGACGCGAATACGAAGACGTTCGTGATTAAACATCATGGCCATCATTTGGAAGTTCGCTTGGTCAAAGAGACTCCGAAAGAACCCTATGCGTTCATTAATGAATGCATGGTGCGTGAACACTTGATTCGGATTCCATCGAAGAAGGTAATGGCCTTTGTGCCAAATACCTTAGCCATGAACTTTAAACTGGGCTACATTATCAGTACCTACCGTGAGACGACCTCTTTAATACCATTAGACTTTACTCAATATGAAAGCCTCTTTAAAACCTTGTGGGACTTAGAGCGCTCGCAAATTTTTACCCGTTCATTATCGAGTACAAATCTAGCGATTCATGAAGGACAAGTAGTATTAACAGATGTATCAATGTTGGTTCCGTTTGACCCTACTAAAGACTATAATCATGAAGGACTTACCTTACCTCAAGTTCACATGATTGAACGCTTAGAAAAAGGCTTTTTACTCGATGCCTGGGGTAAACTAGAAGTCGAGGACAGTCTAGAAAAAGCGATTGAGAATATCAAAATCGAAAAAGCCGCAGCGTTGATTGTCTATATGGAGAAGCAGCGCTACTTGCAAACTCATCAAGGCAGTATTACGATTACGGCCTGGATGACTGGACTCATTGACGACATTAAGAAGTTCTTGGTTGGACCCGAAGAGTGCTGGCAAGAATACATGTCGCAAAAGTACCGCAGTTATGTCAAAGATATGGTGGATGAGCTGGATGCTCCTGCAATTGCCTCATCGACCCTGAAAAAACTAGATTTCTTGATTCAATACGCGCAAAACGATCAAGCCAAAGATCGTTATCTACGAATGAAAAATGAGGCACAAGAAAAACCAATTGTGGAGGAAGTATGAGTTTACGTCGTTTAAATGCAGTCATGGGAGTGCTGCACCTGATTCAAGGCATTGTGATGTTGTTCTTAAGTAGTGTGATTGATAATGTGGCCGAATTTAGTCCAGAGATTGTCGTGTTTTTTCAAAACCTCAATTTCATGACGGGCGAATTGTTTAATGATGCGAGAGCATTATTTGTTTTACCGTTTGGATATGGTGTCGCGAGTTTCTTGCTCGTGTCTAGTTTATTCCACTTCATCATTGTGTACCGTGGGGAAAGCTATGACCGTGAGATTGTTCTAGGATCGAATCGTTTTCGCTGGTATGAATATGCAATCTCCAGCAGTATTATGATTGCCTTAATTGCCTCAATCTTTGGTGTCAAAGACCTCGCAAGCTTACTACTGATCATTACCGCAAATGCGGCGATGAATATCTTCGGGTATATGATGGAACTCTTAAATCAACGCAAACCCAAAGAAGAAGTCAACTGGGAACCCTTTATTTGGGGAAGTGTCATTGGCCTCGTTCCTTGGGGAATTATCCTACTGTATCTATTAACGGCTGGAAACTTAGACCAAGTTCCATGGTATGCGTGGGCAATTTTAGCCACCTACTTTGTGTCCTTCAACTTATTCCCCGTCAACATGTATCTACAATATCGACAAGTAGGAGCCTGGAAAGACTACACCTTTGGGGAACGAGTTTACGTCTACTTGAGCATTGGCGCTAAAAGTGTTCTTGCGTGGCTTGTGTTCTTTGCTGCAGTCTTTGCTGAAACAGCCATCTCAAACTTATAAGATTGTTGTTGTAATGGGAATAATGGTATAATAGTTAGATATAAAACTATAAGGAGAAAAAATGGAATTACAAATTAAAAAACTCGTACGCTTTAATGCCATCATGGGGACGTTTCACTTAGTTCAAGCGATTGCCATGGTCTTTCTATTAAGCAGCGTATTGGATGGTGTTGGAGAATTTCAAATTGGTGTCGTCTTATTTTTCCAAAATTTCGATTTTGAAAACTTACGACTCTTTACCGATCAACGTGAACTCTTTGACTTACCATTTGCGATCTTAGTCTCAAGCTTCTTGTTCATTAGTGCTGTCGCCCACTTCATCGTGGTCTGGCAAAAAGACAAATATGCACAAGACCTTCAATTAGGGATCAACCGTTTCCGTTGGTTTGAATATTCGATTTCATCCAGTGTCATGATTGCACTTATCGCTACATTATTTGGGGTTCGTGACTTTGGTAGTTTATTCTTAATCGTTGTGGTCAACGCATCGATGAACCTCTTCGGGTTAGACATGGAAGAACTCAATGCTGGCCTTGAAAAAGGTAAAGTCAACTGGGGACCATTCATTTGGGGAACCATCGCAGGACTTGCTCCTTGGGTGGTAATCTTAAGTTATGTTTTAGGGACTGCTTCTGAAGTCTTTGATAACATTCCTTGGTTCGTATGGGCGATTGTAGGGACATACTTTGTTGCCTTCAATACCTTCCCAATCAACATGCTTCTTCAATACTTCAAAGTCGGTAAATGGAAAGACTATCTCTACGGAGAACGCGTTTATATTATCCTAAGCTTAGCTGCGAAAAGCATCTTAGCATGGTTAGTATTCTTCGGCGCATTCCAACCTTCATAAAAAGAAAAACCGCAGCTTAGGCTGCGATTTTTTTTGCCCATTCTTCAGGAATGGAATCTTTAATGGAATAGATAGCCCCGATGATACTTCCTCGGTCACAACTAGCTCCCCCAAGAAGAACATTTTTCTCCACCGCTTCTTGGAAGCTATTCGCATGATACAGAATATGAATGATTAGCGGGATTGCGTGTGGAATATGACACGCCGTCCCTGAATGGTTCGTAATGAATGTCATTGAATTCGTTAGTTCCATCGCCTTTTGTAATGGCACTTGGTAGGCACTTGGTGCTCGCCAGATAGACTCTTTGATGGCTTGCTTCATCGTCGCTGTTGGGAGTTTTTCAATAATCGCATCAAACATCTCATACAACTTGGCATAATCTGATTCCGACGTGAAGGCTTGGGCGAGCTCAAACGCTCTGGTGTTCGGCAAGTTCAAGATGCGTGTTGCTAAATAGGGAGCAAACCCGACGAGTTGATCGTCATTAATAACCAGGGGTTTGACCTCATTTTTAATCTGTTCATTTAAATGATTAATGATGAGTTGCTTGGCATAGCTTTCAACATACCCAACATACTCTCCACCAGGTTTTAGTTGCTCAAAGACAACTTGTTGATATTGTTCTTTGGTTAAATCGGGGTTTTCTTGTAAGGCTGCAATGAGCCAACGCAAAATCTCCCCTTGGACACTAATTGTTCCAACTTGAGCCGTGGGATAAGCTAAATACGCTTTTCCTGCACGTTTATACTTCGCAGGGTCCACCGGTTGGAAGACCAAGGATTGCTCTGATGCTAATCGTTCTAAATAGGGCATATTATAGACCCAGTTAAAGCCCATCGCCGCCGCATTCGCGACCAATGCGCCTTGTAGCATGGTATTCATGAAATCACCTCACCTCTATTATAGACCTTTTATCGAAGGTTCGGTTGGATATACAAACAGTTTGAAATCAAATTAATTGTTAGATTGATGCTATTTTGCTACAGTGAGTAGAGGCACATATGAATCCAATAGAATTATTAGAAAAAATCAATACACTCGATTTGCATTTTCGAACTCTATTTTTTAATAAAGTAAGTATACCGTCCACCGAATATGGACTGAAGCCAACCATGTCTCGATGTCTAATTACTTTGTACTTTAACCCGGATTCGCCAATGAATGAAATTGCGATGAAGCTTGACATCGAAAAAGGGTCCTTGACCCCAATTGCAAAAAAACTAGAAACCTTAGGACTTGTTCAACGTGTCGTTCAAAAGGATGATAACCGTGTTCATATTATGAAGCTTACCGCTGGTGGAAAGAAACAAGCAAAGATTATTGTGGAAGCATATCTCGAGCAAATTCAGCGAGTGTTCAATCAAACCACTAAGAGCATGCAAGAAGAACTCAATACGGCCTTAGAACAATTAAATCGCATCTTGGATCAAGTGAAGGTTGATAATAAATTTTAAATAAAAAATAAATTTTTATTGATAAACGATAAACATTTATTGTATTATAGTAATATCTGACAGGAGGACCTATGTTACAGATTAAAGATATCGTAAAAGTATATAAAGTCGGTGATTTCAAGCAACGAGCCTTAGATGGCGTTACGCTTTCCTTTGGTGAAAAAGGATTTGTCTCTATTTTAGGAGAGTCCGGTTCGGGTAAAACAACCTTTCTTAATATCATTGGTGGATTAGACCGATACACCTCTGGGGATTTGGTGATTAATGGAAAGAGCACCAAACAATTCAAAGATGCCGACTGGGATGCCTACCGTAATAACTCGATTGGCTTTGTCTTTCAGAGTTATAACTTAATTAGCCATATTAGTGTTTTAGCAAACGTAGAGATGGGTCTAACTTTATCAGGGGTTGGGATTCGCGAACGCCGTGAGACTGCGGTTCGTATTTTAGAGCGCGTCGGACTCAAAGACCACTTACATAAGAAACCGACACAATTATCCGGCGGACAAAAGCAACGCGTTGCGATTGCTCGTTCGATCTCGAATGATCCCGACATCATTATGATGGATGAGCCGACAGGCGCATTAGATACCGAAACCAGTGAAGAGATCATGAGTTTGATTAAGGAAGTATTCGCTGAAAAACTCGTCATCATGGTCACACACAACGAAGCTTTAGCACTGGAACACTCCGACCGTATTATTCGCTTAGCCGATGGTAAGGTAGTCAGTGACTCGAATCCATATGATCACGGTGATGAACCGCTTCACTATAATCTAAAGAAAACCGCGATGAGTTTTTTTACCGCTCTTCGTTTAAGCTTATCGAACCTAAGAACGAAATTTGGTCGTACCTTTATTACCGCCTTAGCAGGAAGTATCGGGATTATTGGCATTGCCTTGGTACTAGCTCTTTCCAATGGTTTCGGCTTAGAAATTGCCAACTTGGAACGCGATACCTTATTTGATTTACCGATTACGATTGATGAAGGGATTCAAACACCATTTGGGCCACCTGCAAGCGTCCAAACGCAAGGTGCCGAATTTTCGAATCAAGAACTGATTGATCTTGGATTTATTATTCCGTTTGATGCCCAAGCAGCACTCCAACTTCATACCAATATCTTGACTCAGGAATATATTGATTACATTAACTTGATGAACCCAGAATGGACCAGTAACATTCGTTACTCGTACGGGGTCAACCGTAATTATTTAAATCTTCGAGATGGGGAAATTACCACAGTCAATGCGGGTAACTTGCGATTAGGCTACTTACCCACATCTGATCTAACCGAAGAATTTACCATCTTAGCGGGTCGTTTACCGGAAAATGAATATGAAATGATTCTACGTGTGGACGAATTCAACCGCTTTGAATCACGTGTTGCGATTGAACTAGGCTTAGGCGAAGAACCGATTCCCCTCAATGACGTGATTGGGACATCGATTCGTTTGGTTCCGATCTCTGAGTTTTATGAGAAGAATGAAGACAACGGATTTTACCGTCGCACTAGTGACTTACAACAAGCCTTTGATAATGGCTGGGAGCTAAGCATTGTTGGTGTCGTTCAGTTTACCGAAGCCCCAGATTTCCCGGATAACACCGTCATCTATTACTCCGATGCGATTGAAGAGTTATTGATTGAAGAAGCACAAGGCTCACAGCTCGTCGCGGATCAGTTAGAAAGTGACTTTTATCTCTTAGGCGACCCGAATAATCCATTGTCGGTCTTAGATTCCCCTCGTGGAATTAGTCGTACCAATGCATTACGTAGTGTGGGAGCGATAGCCATTCCTCGTGAAATTGAAATTTATCCTAGCACCTTTGAGAATAAAACATTAATCAAAGAGTACCTCGAAGCTTATAACGAACCGCTTGTCATGTCACCGATGAACCCTGAAGTCGGCGATGTCTGGGAACGTGGTGATGGCTACACCCGTGAATTTGATGGAGACCGCTGGCTCATCACTGGCACGAGTGAAACGAGTGCACGTGCAGAGGAAGATAAAATCTTTTTTACCGACTTAGCGCAATCGATTACAAACCTCTTTGGTGATTTAATTACGACCATTAGTGTTGTTCTCGTTGTCTTTGCGGCAATCAGTCTAGTTGTATCCTCGATTATGATTGGGATTATTACGTATGTCTCTGTCATTGAGCGTACGAAAGAAATCGGAATTCTACGTGCCCTTGGGGCTCGTAAAAAAGACATCTCTCGACTCTTTAATGCCGAGACTGTCATCATCGGAATTACGGCAGGATTACTTGGGGTTGCGATCACCTATGGGTTATCGTTCCCGATTAATGCCTTACTCATTGAGTTTGTCGATACCGTCGATAACGATCTAGTATTACTACGCGTTGATCATGCAATTTATTTAGTCATGATATCAACCGCATTAACACTCATCTCTGGACTCATCCCGTCCCGCATCGCGGCACGTAAAGACCCAGTAGAAGCCTTACGTGTTGAATAGAAAAACTCCCCTCGTGGGAGTTTTCTTTTTCGATGAATAAGGCGTAAAATAAAGACGGAGGTCACCATGAAAAAGATTAGCAAACGTCAATACCGACTCCTTGAGGAAACACTCTCAGAATCGGTGCAACAATCGACCCTGACAGAGGAACAAAAACAGAAGATCTTATCAGGGGTTGAGATTCGAGAAACCCTCAACTTTATTCGCGTATTAGTCACCATTGGTGGGATTCTCATTGGCCTTGGCTTTTTAACCTTTATCGCGACCAATTGGGATTTATTCGATCGCTGGGTCAAATTGACCATCATTCTAGGGTCACTGTCCATTTCTCTTGGGGCCAGTTACTATACCTTGGAGAAGAACAAGCTCACCAGTTTGGCTTTGTTATATGTCAGTGTCTTGATTTATGGGGCAGGGATTTTTTTACTCGAACAAATCTTTTATATTAATTTTGATATCAATAACGGTTTCTTAGTCTGGGCGATAGGGGCATTGTTACTATCGGGAATTCATAAGGATGTCATTTTATACATCTTTGCACATATCTTAAGTGGTATTTATATCTTGAGTAGTTTTGAAGACATTATTATCATTCAGCTTGTTGTCTTACTAGTGATTTTTTATCTTACAAATCGTGCCTTTGGCTATCGCAAACTCTTAACCTTCTTTTTAGGGTTACTGCTGATTGCAAGTGCTTTGTATCCCTTTGCATATTTTGATACCGATGCGATTTATCCGTTCGTCTTCTTATTTGCACTAGGGAATGCCGCATATTACTTCAATTCTTATCTTGAACGATTTGATTTTTCATCAGAAATGATTGGTCTACTTGGCTTACTGACCTTAGGGGTGAGTGGGTTTACCTTAACGTTTCCTGGGATTTATAACGATATCTCGCTAAACGGTACACTTATCAGTTGGATCTTTGCGATTGCGCTTGTTTTATACTTACTTTATTTGACTTCAAAACGACTTGTTACACCGTTGCTTGCGTTAGCTGCAATTATTCTACGTTATTATTTTGATACCTTCTACGACTCAATTGACCGCTCGTTGTTCTTTGTGATTGGTGGATTATTGATTCTAGGATTTGGGTACTATATCGAAACGTATCGACGACAGCTCAGCGATGAAACGCCTGAGTAACCTGACACTGACTTCGAAGCAACTCTTTTTCGGAGCCGGTGCAGCATTGTTTTTGATGATGGGTCTATTACTAAGCCCGCTGGTACCCGCGCGCTTACTAGGAACGCCTGTCACGATTGCGTATCAATCTAGCTATATTGAAAAAGAAATGACGGTCTATCCGATCCTTTCGATAGAATCCATTCCTAAAGATCAATTTCCAGCGTTACTGGAATCAATTTTCTATTCGTCTGAAACAGAACAAGACGCATATGAAATCGTAAATGAGATTGATTTGTTTTATTTGATTGTTGATGACGCGAGTGGCGTCTTACAAATTGTCGATGTGGTCACAACAAGACCCAGTGGTGTGTTATATATCACGGCAGATTCGATGTACTTAGAATACGACCGAATGAGTATGCAAGAATCTGCGGTTTGGCAAGACAACTTTAGTGGTGTCCGGTTCGTTATCAGTAATAATTTAAGTTTCTATGCGCCACGCACGCTATCAGAAACCACCCGACAAGCGATTCTAAACGGAACCGCAACCTTTGATGCTTATTTATGGGATGGTCAGTTATACTTTGTTGATTTCAATCTATAAAAAATGCGAATCATAAATCGATTCGCATCAGTTCTTCATCCTTGAAATTGTAAACCGTAAACGCCTCATCTAAGATGGCATAACTCTTTGCGTATCCCCCTTTGGGTAAGCTAATGCTTCCGGGGTTACAGTAGAAGATGCCGTCTTTTTTGATGGCAGTAGGAATATGCGTATGTCCACTTAAGAACATATCACCTGGTAAGAGTCGTGGATGACTCGAATACAAATGACCATGATGCAAGAAGAGCTTTCGACCTTGCCACGGAATGATATTGGATTCCGGTAATGGAAACGGTAGATTTGTAACATCCACATGGGCATCACAATTGCCTGTAACAGCAATTACATCCGGTAGCACTGCTTCGAGTTGACTAATACAATCCAGCGGTCCATAGCCTTCAGGTAGAGGATTACGGGGTCCATGGGATAATAAATCTCCTAAGATTAATAACCCTTCATACGACCCTTGGCGAAATTTGTCCAAGACGATTTGTAAGTCTTCGGCTGAGCCGTGGATATCAGAAATAATAAAGAATGCCATAGGTTACCTCACCCTTTGAGTATAACAAAAAACAGTAACCCCAAGGGTTACTGTTCGTAAGATAAAATAACAAATTTAGCAAGTTTATCGTAAATCCAACTAATCTCATCTTTTTCCGTAAACAAGCTCGCATACTGTCCGTTATTTGGTTGTGCGATTGGTAGTTGAATCAACAAGTCCGTCCCCAGTTCATAGGCGACTTGTTCGCCGCCGCCTTCCCCAAAGACATTCACTCTTTCCCCAGCATGGTCTAAATAACTCATGTTTTCAACAACTCCAATAATTGGGTGTTTGAGGTTTTGAGCCATCTTTCCAGCTCGTACTGCCACGTGTGCAGCAGAAGGGTGCGGTGTGGTGACAATAATTTGACGTGCTTGGGGAATCTTGGTTTGAATGTCTAGCGCGACATCACCCGTTCCTGGCGGTAAGTCAAATAAGATGTATTCGGTATCGGTCGCCCAGTTCACTTCGGTTAAGAAGTGGGTCAAGATTTTTCCAAGCATCGGTCCGCGCCACATTAAGGGTGCATTTTCATTTTGTAACATTGAGGTTGCTATTACTTGAACATTCTCATGAATGACCGGGTCTACGAGATTTCCGACTTGTTTGGGTCGGTCTTCAATTTCCATAATTTGAACAATCGAGCTGCCATAGATATCAGCATCAATTAATCCAACCTTTTTACCTAAACGAGTTAACGCTAACGCTAAGTTCGCGGTCACCGTCGATTTTCCAACTCCCCCTTTACCTGAGGCAATCCCAACAAATTTAATTGCACTATTCGCATCAAGGATTGGTGTTTCTTGCACACTGCGGCGGCCTTGTTTGACGTATTCAATCTTTACGCCACCGATTCCCAAATCAATTTTTAAGGCTTTCATGATTTGAAGTTGCATCTTATTGATCGCGTCTTGGTCTTTCTCATTGGTCATCGCAATGAGTAAGTATGCTTTATTCGTTGCCTCATCGTAATCGATTTGGCGAATCGCATCATTTTCGGCCAACGTCTTACTTGAGGTTGGATCGACAATCTGCGCTATTTTTTCTTCAATGATTTCTTTTGTTATCATGCGGTTTCTCCCCTATCCATAGTACAAAAAAAGCATCCGTATCACAAGAAGAACGGCTTGCATGATATGATATTTTTCAGAGGTGAAAAAGTTGAATACTCAAACTAAATCATTAGTGTTAACGGCATTACTGACTGCGATTGTCACCGTTATGACCTTTATTAATATTCCATTATTTGGTGCTCAAGGTGGATTGATTCACTTAGGGTATGTTGCGCTATTCCCGATTGCGATTATTTATGGCAAACAAGTTGGCATGATTGCTGGGGGGATTGGCATGGGTCTATTTGATATCTTAAGTGGCTGGAGTGCGTGGGCACCAGGCACGTTGATTATCGTTGGGGTTATCGGTTATGTTGTCGGTCAACTTACCGAATCGAATAAGAGTTATCTTGTTCTAGCACTTGCGATGATCATTGGAAGTCTTATAAGTATCACCGGGTACTTTTTCTACAATGCCTTCATCATGGGCTTTGGCGTAGAAAGTGCCTTAGTATCTGTCGCTGGCGATAGCTTAAAGGTCTTCGCGAGTACCGCGATTACCTTAGTGATTATCAAACCCCTTCAACAAATAAAGTTTGCACGATAAAAGCGGCCGTAGCCGCTTTTTTTATAATGCTAAATCGTCAACACTATCCAAGTAGGCACGAATCGGTTTCACGATTTGTTTCACCGTTCCGGCTTCAAATGGATTTTTGAGGTCGGCACTTTCTAACAGTCCAGTGAAAGATTTCGATCCTCCTAAGCGGCAAAGGTCTAAGTAACTGCTCATCGCTGCTTTTGGATTATCTTGGTGTTTTACCCAGTACTGGAAGGCACATACTTGCGCTAAGGTGTAATCAATGTAGTAGAACGGGACACCGAAGATGTGACCTTGGCGGAACCACCAGGTTCCTTTATCCATAAACGTATCTTCGCCGTAATCTTTAAATGGCAAGTATTTTTTCTCTAAACGACGCCATGTGGCTTTTCGTTCATCGGGTGACATTTCTGGTTTCGCATACACTTCATGTTGGAACTCATCAACCAAGACCCCGTAAGGTAAGAAGGAGATCGATCCAGCTAAGTGATTGAACTTGTACTTCGCGGTATCTTCCAAGAAGAACTGATCAATCCATGGCCAGGCGAGAAACTCCATACTCATCGAGTGAATTTCTGCGGATTCCATGGTCGGCCAGCGATACGGGGGAATATGATCACGAGATAAGTAACCTTGAAGGGCATGTCCTGCTTCATGGGTTAAGACATCCACATCGTGGGCTGTTCCATTAAAGTTCGCAAAGATAAATGGAACTTTATATTCTGGAAGCGATGTACAGTATCCTCCACCCGCTTTACCTTGTTTACTATCCAGGTCCATGAGTTCGTTTTCTAACATCATGTCAATAAATGATGCTGTTTCTGGACTCATTTCGTGATACATCTTTTTGGCGCGTTCGACTTGCCACGCGACATCGCCTTTTGGCGTTGGGTTTCCGGATAAGAACGAAAGGTTCAAGTCGTACGAATACGGATGTTCAATTCCCAATCGTTTCGCTTTGCGTTCCGTTAATTCTGAAACGAGTGGCACAATATCTTGTAAGATTTGATCGCGGTAGGTTTTTACTTCCGCTGCGCCGTAGTCGGTACGGCCCATGCGGTCATAGCCTAATTGAATGAAGTTCTCATAACCTAATTTTTTCGCAATGGTCGTACGTAGTTGAACGAGTTCATCGTAAATACGGTCCAAGGTTGCTTCATGTTCTTCAAAGAAGGCACTTACGGCTAAGGATGCTTCTTTACGTGTTTGACGGTCTTTGCTTTGGGCAAAAGGAGCCATTTGACTTAAGTTATACACGCCTCCTTGAAATTCAATTTTTGCCGAAGCTAATAACTTGTCATATTCCGTATCTAATTCATTTTCTCTTTGTAACTCAGGAATAATCGACTCATCAAAGACTTTAAGACCAAGTTCCGCTTGTTCAAACATTAACGAATCAAATCTTGCTTCGAGTTCTTTGCGATTACTGCTTGCTAAGAGTTTTTCATCAAAGCGTTTTGAATAAGCCTGAAGTTTTGGCCCTTCTTGGTTAAAAAATTTCTTTTCGTTTTCATAAAACTCATCCGTGGTATTGATGGAGTTACGGATGCTGACCAGCGTACGCATCGTGCTCACATGGTCAAAAATCTTCCAGTATTCTTCAATCGCCGCAATCTCTACGTCTAACGATTTGCCGGTGCCGATTTGTTCAAGTAATTGATCGACCTCTGCTTTGACTGCGTCTAAATCGGGGCGTTGATATGGAAATTCACTAAATGTCATCAGTGTTCCCCTTTCTTTTTAAGTAATCATATCAAAAAAAATACGAAGCTTGGCTTCGTAAATTTATTTTTTAAGGTTTTGCTTGAATTCGTCCAGCTTATCGAGTTGTTCCCAGCGAAACTCTGGTCGACCAAAATGACCATAAGCTGCCGTTGCTCGAAATTGCGGCTTGGTTAACTCCAGTTGCTTGATAATCCCTTGGGGCGATAAATCAAACGTCGCTCGAACTGCTTGAATGATTTGTTCCTCACTTACTGTGCTCGTTTGATTCGTGTTCACATTAATCGATAAGGGTTGCGCCACCCCAATCGCATAGGATAATTGAATCTCACATTCTTTGGCGGCACCACTTGCAACAACATGTTTAGCCACATAACGAGCAGCATAGGCAGCAGAGCGGTCAACTTTAGAAGCATCTTTGCCACTAAAGGCACCGCCCCCATGACGACCCCATCCACCGTAGGTATCAACAATGATTTTACGACCTGTTAGTCCGGCATCGCCCTTTGGGCCACCGACGACAAAGTTGCCGGTTGGATTAATGTGGTAAATCGTTTTAGCATCAAGTAAGGCTTCGGGGATGCTTGGTTTAATCACTTTGGCCAGGATATCTGCCCGTAAAGTCTCTTGGTCGATTTCTTCACTATGCTGTGTACTAATCACTATCGTGTGAACGCGGACGGCTTTTCCTGCTTCATCGTATTCCACGGTAACTTGAGATTTACCATCCGGACGTAAATAGGATAATTCCCCGGATTTACGAACATCACTTAATCGTTTGGTTAAGCGGTGGGCTAAGACAATCGGAAGCGGCATCAGCTCTTCGGTCTCATCGGTGGCATAGCCAAACATTAATCCTTGATCGCCTGCCCCGTTGTTATCGACACCTAAGGCAATATCAGGGCTTTGTGAGTGAATACTTGTTAAAACCGCAACGTTTTCAGCATCAAAGCCATATTTGCCACGGTCATAGCCAATTTCTTTTACGACGTCACGGACCAAGTCTTGAATTTCAACATACGCGGTGGTGGTAACTTCGCCGGCCACCACAACAAGGCCGGTGGTAACTAAGGTTTCCACGGCAACACGTGCTTTGGGGTCTTGGGCTAATATCGCATCAAGAATGGCGTCGGAGATTTGATCACAAATCTTATCCGGATGCCCTTCGGTGACTGATTCTGATGTGAATAATGAATGCATCATTTCCTCCTAAAAAAAATGCTTTTCTCCTGAGAGAAAAGACGATTCATTTTCTCTCATTGATGGGTTTCCCCCTGCTAGAAGCACCGAATTGAATCGGTTGCTGTTGCTTCGACGGCTAGCAGCCTCCACAACTCTGAATGAGATATTCAGCCCTTTTATCCTACTAAAAGAAGGGTACATTTGCAACATGAATGCCAGCTTGCAGATATAATAAGGGTAATCTCAAGGAGGTACTATGGAAAAAATTGGCATTGTCTTAGATTCGAGTTGCAGTATTCAACCCGATCAAATTGAAAAATACCAAATTGAATCGGTTCCGCTACAAATCATTGTCGATGGAACAACGTACTATGACCGTGTTGATACTGACACTAAAAAAGTATTAGATGCGATATCTGCGAAGAAGAAAGTTACCACGTCACAACCTTCTCCGGAATCGTTTGCGCAAGCGTATCGCAATATGAAAGAAAAAGGCTTTACGCATTTGTTTGTTGTCACCATTAGTGCTGCGTTATCAGGAACCTATCAATCCGCAACGATTGCGGCGGATATGGTGGAAGGTATCGAAGTTGCTGTCATTGATTCCAAATCATCCAGTATGATTAATGATTTAATTTATTACTTTATCGATAAAGGGGTCGAAGCAAAAACTAAATTTGCGACATTGGTCAATCAAGTTCGCTCTGAAGTCGACCGTATGCGTTCAGTCTTAACCGTCAATAACTTAGAAACGCTTTATAAAACGGGTCGTTTAACTCGTTCGCAAGCATTTATTGGGAATGTCCTTCAAGTCAAACCCATGATTGCAACTACCGCTGAGGGAAAAATGGAACTCGCGGACCGTATTCGTTCGACCAAAAAAGCGATGCGTTATCTCTTGGATAAGATCTCAGAGACTGTAACAGATGGGATGAAGCCCCTTGTGTCGATTGGTCACATCTTTGCTCCCGATAAATTGGCATTAATTCGTGAAACGATCAGTGAAGCGTTTCCGAAAGCAGTGTTAATCGATGCGCGTGATATTTCTCCGGTCATTGCCGTTCATTTAGGTAATGGTGGATACGGCATTTGTTGGACAACGATTCCTGAATAAATAAAGGCAAAGATATTGCCTTTTTTTTTGCTCGGCGTATAATAGTTAGGAGTATACTAACTAGTTAGGAAAACCCATGGCCAACGAAGACGTTCGTGCATCCTTCAACCGCTTATTAAAACTATATTTTGATAGTTGTAAGGAAGTGTATGAAGAACTAGGACTTGAGAAGAAGTTATCGTCCAAACAGTTCTATTATTTAAAACTGATTTATGACAATCAAGAGATGACCGTCTCTAAATTTGCGCAGCTGTCGGAATTGAAAAAGCCAACGGTGACCGAGATTATTAACCGGTTCGAAGCCGCTGACATGGTTCGCAAGCGACCGTGTGAAAAGGATAAGCGAAAGTATTTCATTGAATTAACCGAACACGGCCGACTCCTCGCCAAAACCAACGAGTTAGAATCACGCCGAATCACGCAAAAAATTACCGCTAAACTTAACCCCGAACAACAACAATTACTGACGTCCTTAATGGACCAGATCACAGGAGCCTAACATGGTATTTGGAAAAACGATTAATGAGTATTACAAGAAGTACTGGATTTATTTTTTAATAGGAGTCATCTTTCTCATTATCGTGGATTATGCTCAGATTGAGATTCCGGTCTATTTACGAAACATCATCGATGGACTCGTTCAAGGAACCATTGAAGAAGATGGCATTTTAGAAAACGTTGGCTGGATTACCGTCATGGCCGGAATTATTATCGTCGGTCGATTCTTATGGCGTGTCAGCTTACTTCAAGCCGCTCGCCGGATTAACTTTGATATGCGTAATCAACTCTTTGCACATCATGAAGCCTTAGACATTAGCTACTACAATCGTAGTAAAAGTGGGGAATTGATGGCCCTTTATACGAATGACTTGGAAGCCATTAAGCGAAGTGTTGGGTTTGGACTTGTGTTGATTGTGGATGCCGTGTTCTTAGGCACCTTAGTCTTTATTCGTATGTTTAGTTTAAGTGTTAGTTTAACGCTAATCATTTTAGCGCCAGTTTTACTCACGGGAGTCTTAGGGTATTTCTTATCCAAAGAGATTCGTAAACGTTTCGGGGAACGCCAAAAGGTGTTTGCGGAAATGAGTGATTATGTGAATGAGAACATGAGCGGGATTCAAGTTGTTAAATCCTTCGTGAAGGAGTCGATCGAAAAAATCGAGTTCTTAAAATACAACTTACAAAATAAAGAAAAAACCATCGCCTTTGTCCGTTTAGCGGCGGTCATTGAAGTCATTTTACGAAGCTTAATTACCTTAATTGCCGTTCTAATTATTGGTTATGGAGGCTACTTGCTTCAAAGCACCGCTACTAGTGCAACTCCATTTACTTATGGAAACCTGTTTGAGTTCATCAGTTACTTCAACATGCTAGTGTGGCCCATCATTGCCTTAACGCAAGTCATTCAGTTAGCGGCAACCGCAAAAGCAAGTTTGGAGCGTATTAATTCGGTCTTGGATGAACAAATCGTTGTTACCGATGGACCCGATGTCGAAAGCAAACCGATTCGTGGGGGCATTATTTTTGATAATGTAACCTTTGCCTATCCAGATTCTGACATTCCGCAACTTAAAAATGTAACGTTTGCGATACAACCTGGTGAAACAGTTGGTATCGTGGGACGAACGGGAAGTGGAAAATCGACCATTGTCGATTTACTCCTTCGTTTATATAACCTCGAACCCGGCAAAGTTATGCTGGATGGCAATGACATCATGAAGTTACCGATTGCTGATGTCCGTGATTCCATCGGGTATGTACCTCAAGATGGATTCTTGTTTAGTGCAACGATCACAGAAAACATCGCACTAGGCATTGAACAAGATGAAACAACACGAGAAAAAGCAGAAAATGTTGCGAAACTCTCCTCTGTTCATGAAAACATTGTCGACTTTCCGGAAGGCTATGACACGATGATTGGCGAACGTGGCGTTCGTTTATCCGGAGGTCAAAAACAACGCTTATCGATTGCTCGTGCATTGATTAAAGACCCGACGATCTTAATCTTGGATGATTCCGTGTCCGCGGTCGATACCAAAACCGAAGAATCCATTCTCGGTAGCCTTAAAGAACTTCGTCAAGGTAAAACCACACTAATCATTGCTCACCGTATCTCAACGATTAAAAATGCAGACCGCATTATTGTTGTTGATGATGGCGAAGTGGTCGGTGTTGGTACGCACCAAGAACTACAAGAAAATAATCCGTTGTACAACGACTTCGTTCGTCGACAACAACTAGAAACCGAATTGGGGGCTGCTTAATATGATGCGTGGTGGTGGCGGTGGTCGTGGAAATGTTCCACAAGATACAACCCGCCGAATGAAAGATGGGGTCATAATTGCCCGTTTAATTCAGTATGCGAAACCGTATACCGTTAGTTTTCTTATTACCATCCTATTAATGTTAGTTGGGATTGGGTTACAGCTACTTCAACCGTTCTTAGTCGGCCAAGCCTTTGCGATATTTGAACAACCCAGTTTTGAGTACATTGAGTTAATTCGAATTGTCGGGATTTATGTAGGAATCACCGTGTTAAGCGCCTTTGTCATTTATAATCAAACCCTTATCATCAATAAAGCGGGTCAATCGATTATTTATGATATTCGCGAAAAAACGTTCAACCACTTGGAAGACCAATCGATTGATTACTTAAATAAAATCCCAACGGGAGTACTGGTCACAAGAATTACGAATGATACCCAAACCTTGTCGGAAATGTACACCTCGGTCCTAATCAACATGAGCCGAGACATTATTACGATCATCGGGATCATGGGTGCAATTCTTTATATTAACTATTCGAATACCGGCAATGTGTACTTGGCTTTAATTATTTTAAGTACGATACCAGTGCTCATTTTATTCACGTATTTCTTTCAGTTTGTAAACCGAAAAATCTTTCGTGAAATTCGTTTTCATATCTCACGGGTCAATGCGTATTTGTCGGAGCACTTATCGGGGATGAAGATTGTCCAAATCTTTAACCAACAACAAAATAAATACAATAAATTTGTCGATATTTCCGGAGACTTACAACGCGCTGATATGAAGCAATTACTTGCATTTGCGATTTATCGTCCGACGATTTACATGATTCGTATCGCCTCGTTCATCTTACTCTTTTGGATTGGAGGATTTGAGGTCTTAAGTGGCGTCTTATCGGTTAGTTTAATCATTACGTATAACACCTACTTAGAGCGATTATTTGAGCCGATTCAACAATTTGCAGAACAGCTAAATACCTTACAAAGTGCTCTAGTCTCCAGTGAGCGAATCTTTGAAATCTTGGATACTGTCGAACAGATCGAAAACAAACCTGATGCGATTGAAATGAAAAACTTCAAAGGCGAAATCACCTTTGAGAACGTATGGTTTGCTTATCAAGAAGGCGACTGGATTTTACGGGATGTTAGTTTTGATGTGAAAGCCGGTCAATCGGTTGCGTTTGTCGGGGCCACGGGCGCCGGAAAAACAACGATTCTTAAATTGATCACGCGAGAGTATGACATTCAAAAAGGACGCATTCTTGTCGATGGACGAGATGTTCGTGATTATGATGTTCGTAGTCTGCGTAAACAGTTTGGCGTGATGCTTCAAGATGTCTTCTTATTTACCGGAACGATATCCTCCAACATTCGTCTACGCGATGAATCGATTTCGCAAGAAGTGATGGAAGAAGCTTGTGAGTATGTTAACGCGACGCATTTTATTAATAAATTGCCGAATCGCTATGAAGACCACGTCGTTGAACGAGGGGTCAATTATTCTCAAGGCCAACGTCAATTACTCAGCTTTGCTCGAACGTTAACGCATCAACCAAAAGCCATCATCTTGGATGAAGCAACGGCAAACATCGACACGGAAACCGAACAAATCATTCAAGAGAGTTTGAAAAAGATTATGACCATCGGAACGACACTCATTGTGGCGCACCGACTAAGTACGATTCAACACGTGGACCAAATTATTGTGATGCATAAAGGGGAGATTGTTGAAAAAGGCAATCACCAAGAATTGCTCAAACAACGTGGCATGTACTACAACTTGTATCAAATCCAATTTAAAGAAGGTCCCGCACGCGAACTTGCGGAGGCGTATTAATGTTATTTGATGCATTAGACTCAAAAACGTTACAACTTAAAAATCGCTTGTGTATGCCACCGATGTGTACGTACCGAGCAACGGATGGTTTTGTTAATTTCTTTCACAAAGCCCATTATGGGACGGTGATTGAATACGGCATGGGGATGGTCATTTTGGAAGCCACTTCCGTTCATCCGGAGGGTCGAATTTCACCGGAGGATCTCGGGATTTGGAAGGATGACCACATTCAAGGATTATCCGAGATTACCGCGTATGCCAACGAGTATAATTGCCGAATTGGCATTCAATTAGCGCATGCTGGCATGCGAACACATAAGAGTTTGGTTCATGTTGGTCCTACCGATACAGCCTATCCTGGCTATGAACCATGTCATGCGTTAACGACTTTAGAAATTCAAAGTCTAGTTCAAGATTTTAAGGAAGCAGCACGCCGGGCTCAAGCCGCTGGCTTTGATACCATCGAGATCCATGCTGCTCACGGTTATTTAGTCCACTCCTTTTTATCACCGGTGACCAATACAAGAACCGATGAATATGGCGGAAGCCAAGAAGGACGAAACCGTTTCTTGATTGAAATCATTCAAGCGTGCCAAGCCGTCTTTACAGGGGCGATCGGCGTTCGGTTCTCGGCGGAAGACTATGTTGAGCATGGAAATCACATTGAGGACTATGTAGGTATTGCGAAAGTCGTTGAAGCATTAGGGGTTGCCTATATTGATGTCTCGAGTGGCGGTGTTGCTTCAGTGACGATTGATGTGGGACCAGGTTTTCAAGTTCCACTATCGGCAGCGATGAAAAAAGAACTATCGATTCCCGTCTTTGCGGTAGGTCGTATCACAACCGCAAGCCAAGCCGAAGAGATTTTACAACAAGGCTTTGCCGATGTCATTCAAATCGGTAAAGAACTGCTTCGTGACCCAGGGTTAGCCAGACGCTGGGCCAAAGAACTCGGCGTAACGCTGGAATTAAAGAGTCCACTCAATTATCCAAGTTTATAAAAAAAAGGGGATTTTTATCCCCTTTTAACTACCTGTTTTCCGTTAATATATACATCTTGAACCAAGTTCATGGCTTGATCGTAAAAGAGCTGCTGGTAATGCTGTGTATTCCACACCACAAAACTAGCGGGGCTGCCTTCATATAGTCCTTGATGAGCAACGCCTAGTTGGTAACTACCGTTCACCACCACTGCATTTAGAATTTGTTCTGGGGTTAAATGGTATAGACGCTGTGCCAGTTGTAAGATGTGTGTGAAATGTAAGCTCGGTGCTGTGATCGGATTATGACCACTTGCGATCGTAATAATCGCATTATGTTCTTTGAGTAAATCCATCGGTGCGATTTTTGTTTGTTTAAAGTGAGAGGTTAATGGATGTAAGGTGAATACCACCTTCGATTCTGCCGCTTTACGAATCCCGTATTTACTGGAATGTAGGACAAACTCAGCCGCCTTGGCTTTCGTTTCCCCCGCAAGTTCAGCTGCACTTTCCATTTGAGTTCGGTCCGCCGAGACATAAGTCGGTATTCCTTGGTCCTTGAGTTGTAGTAAGAATTTTCGGGACAACTCTTGCGTAAAGCCCTTATCATGAACTTCAATTTCAACCCCGTCCAGTAAATGGTTGTTTTGTTTAATCACGAGTTGATAATCTTGGAGGAGTTTTTGTGGGTCGAGTGATCTCGGATATTGCGCGAAGAAGATGCGTTTTATCGTTTGTGGTGTGGTGGTGTTTTGTAGTACTTCAAGTAACCGAAGTTCTTGTTCGGGGTCGATCCCGTATCCGGTTTTCACCCCTACGGTGGTTACCCCGTGAGCAAGAAGCGTTTGTAATCGCTGATTGACTAAATGCGTGAGGCGTTCAAACGAAGTTTTGTTCGTTTCATCACTGACTTGGATAATGCTATCGTAATTACCCGCTTTTAGAGGTAACTGCATCTCATCCAGTTTTGGATTGGCATATAATAACTGCGTGGAAGGATCCACCAAGCCAGGTGTCACTAGTTTGTTATGACAATCCACGACCTTATATTCCAACTTATTAGGTCGTTGTTTATTGGGCCCAATTTCAAGGATCACCCCATCTTCTACAAGCATGTAGACATCCTCAAGGACAGGAAGCTTCGATAACTCGGAAAATGCCAAGGTCTCTTTGTGAACATCAAAGGGTAGAAGCTGCGCAATATTTATGAAAATTGTTGTCATGATTTCACCTAATTCATCGTACCGATTTCTCATGAAATAGGCAATCACTAGCCTATGCTACAATGTCGATTAGGTGAGACCATGGATAAATACCTTGAATTTATTAAACAAGTAATGGCGATTGCGCATACGGGAATTACATACTCGAAAGACCCGTATGCTTTAGAAAACTATCATGACTTACTAGAGCTATCGAAAACGATGCTTCATGAGTATTCGTCAACGAACATTCCCCGCACCGATCTATTTGCCGATCAGCGCTATCCAACCCCGCAACCAACCGTTCGTGTTGCGATTATTCAAGACAATAAGATGTTATTTGTCAAAGAAAAACTCGGACCCTCTGCTGGAAAATGGAGTGTTCCTGGTGGTTGGGTCGACATCGGACAAAGCGTGCTCGAAGCCGCGATAGCCGAAGGCGAAGAAGAATCGGGATATCCCCTTCGTATTCTAAGACCCTTAGCGATTATGGACCGTAGCAAGTATATTGACTCTGACATTTACGATACGTTCACCATCGTCTTTCTTGCGGAAGTAGCGGGTGATTACCGTGGCCATAATTTTGAAATTGAAGAAATCGCGTGGGTTGAGATAGGTTCTATGCCGGACCTAAGCTTTAAATTAACCAAAGAAGAACTTGCTATTATTATCAATGCATATCAGTCCAAGGAGATGTATATCGAATGAATGTCTATGGATTACCCCATTGTTCCACAACGAAAAAAGCCGTCCAATTGTTGGAAGCAAAAGGATATAACGTAACCCTCATTGATTACCGTGAACAACCGCTTCGTTTCGACGAACTTCAAACGTTAGTGGCTCGCGCAAATGTAGTGATTGAAAAATGGTTTAACACCTCTGGCCAAGCGTACCGCGATCAAAAAGAAGAATTATTATCGTTACCGAAGGATGAAGTTATTCAGCGTCTTGCTGACAATCCGATGTTAATCAAACGACCGGTTGTTGTTTCCGATGCATGGGTTCAAGTTGGGATTCCAAAATCCGGTTATTAACCCAGCACAGTCTGGGTTTTTATTCGCTGAGTAACGCGTTATACTACTCGCATAGGAGCGTTTATGAATATTCAAGAACAAACTATCCCTGTTCGTCATCATGTGATTCATGCTGTTGTTTATACGCCTGAGCGTACTCCAATTGGATGTGTACAGCTTCTTCATGGACTCGCAGAACATAGTAGACGTTATGATTCGTTGATAAAGCGTCTGGTTGAAGCGGGCTATCAAGTGCTCCGCCACGACCATGTCACACATGGTCAAAGCCGAACCGCGAATGAATCGTTAGGGGATTGGCGATACCGCGACCACTGGCGTGACCTCATAGAAGACGCGACCCGAGTGTATGAACAACTTGCAGACCAACGTCTCCCTTATATCATTATGGGACATTCGATGGGAAGCATCATTGCTCGACAACTTGCTGCCACAACGCCT
>CAYTXT010000010.1:0-29749 GCA_964442245.1 uncultured Candidatus Izemoplasmatales bacterium | reverse complement strand
GCTTGATGAAATGGTCTTAATTGCCGGACATTATGAAGGATTTGATGAACGTGTTCGTACCTTCATCGACGAAGAAATCTCCATTGGGGATTATGTATTAACCGGAGGGGAACTTCCGAGTATGGTGGTGATTGATGGGGTGGTGCGATTATTAGAAGGAACAGTCGGTAATCCCGAATCGCTTGCAGCAGATTCATTTCAGCGCCCACGCTTAGAAGGACCCCAGTATACGAGACCTGAAACCTACCTTGATATGAAAGTGCCAGAGGTCTTATTGTCGGGGAATCATAAGCTCATTGCCCGTTATCAAACCAAGGAAAGTTTGCGTCGCACCTATTTACGTCGACCAGAGCTCCTCACCGATTTATCAGCAGCGGAAAAAGAGCTGATGGATGAGATACTCAAAGAACTTGAAGCAAGCAAGAAGTCGTGATAATATAGTGAAGCATTCCGATGGCCATGGCTATGAATGTGACCATATAAGGAGTTGAGAACAATGAGTCAACAAATCATTCGCGAAGTGACGAATGACTACCTACGATCCGATGTCCCAGAGTTTCGTCCTGGCGATTCGGTGAAAGTCAATGTCCGCATTAAAGAAGGAAACAGAGAACGTATCCAAACCTTTGAAGGCTTAGTTATGAAGCGTCAAGGCGAAGGCGTGTCAGAAACCTTCACGGTTCGCAAAATAAGTTATGGCGTTGGTGTGGAACGTACCTTCCCGGTACATACCCCATCGATCGAAAGTATTGTCGTCGTGCGTCGCGGGAAAGTCCGCCGTGCGAAGCTCAATTACATCCGTACCTTATCAGCGAAACAAGCGCGGATCAAAGAACGTCGCTAAGAAAAGTCCCTCAGATGAGGGATTTTTTAGTACTTTGAATGGACCAATTAACCATAGCTATGTGAGAGCGTACTGTGAACAAGTCCCAAAACGAGATTGGAATAACTTGTGGCAATTCAATATTATTTGTAATGCCTGTTTTCGCCCTCAAGCAACCATCATTGGTTATTGCTATGTGGTGATCTTAACAACCCCCGATCCCCTGCGTGAATTATTTCGATACACCGGTCTTGATGATTGGGTGGTTGTGATTGATTTTGATGAACAATTGCATGTTGATTTAGGTGGATGTTTTGATTTATTTTTACTTACAACAAACACCTTAGAATGCAAGCAATATCAAGCTTTTTACCCTGATTTACCAAAAAGGTAACCGTTTACATCTAGTTGAATTTGCGTTAAGATAAAGTATCGAAAGGGGACGTCCATATGAATATAGAAGTAGTAGGAAAAAACGGTCTTACCATTACACCGGCGATAGAAACCTACGCCAAAGACAAAATGAATAAACTCGAGCGATTTTTTAATCACCGCGATGAGTTGAATGTGCGAGTCTTATGTAAGGTTTACAAAGACCATCATAAGGTAGAAGTGACGATTCCCAGCAAGCACTTTACCTTACGTACGGAAGTCGCAGATCAAAATGTATATTCTGCGATCGATATTAGTGTAGATAAACTCGAGCGACAAATTAAGAAATTTAAAGATAAAGTAAACCGAATCTTACACGAACGTGAAGGTGTTGAGGAGTTTTTTAATAATGATGCTCAATCTGCAGCGTTAGAAAAAGAATATATTGCGAAAAACATTGTTCGTAGTAAATCGTTAAAACTTAAACCGATGAGTATTGAAGAAGCGGTTGATCAATTAGAAATGGTTGGTCATGACTTCTTTATCTTCCTCGATGAAGTGAAAAAAACAGTGGCGGTGATTTACGTCCGTGGCGACGGCGATTACGCCCTCATTGAAACCGAATAAAAGGGGCCGAGAGGCCTCTTTTTGTGGTAATATATTAGTTGGCAGGTGACGCTTTATGGGCTTTCTTAAAGACTTATTTGACCCGTCGCTCAAAGAGCTAACAAACGCATCGAAGTTTGCGGATCAGGTCATTGCGAAAGAATCAGAATATGAAGGCTTGAGTGATTCTGAACTCAAGGCCGCTTTTACCTTGCAACAAGAAGCCTTTAAAAAAGGGGCCACCCTTGATGACATCATGGTGGATGTGTTTGCGATTGTTCGTGAAACCGCATGGCGCCTACGAAAAGAAAAAGCCTTTAAAGTTCAAATCATGGGGGGCTATGTCCTCCATCACGGAAACATTGCTGAGATGCGTACAGGAGAAGGGAAAACCTTAACCTCTACCATGCCCGCGGTACTAAACGCCATTACTGGTAATGGGGTTCATATCATTACCGTCAACGAATACTTAGCGGCACGTGATGCCGAAGAGATGGGTAAAATCTATTCCTATTTAGGTTTAGTCACTGGTCTTAATGTTCGTGAACTCACGAAACAACAGAAAAAAGAAGCGTACTTAAGCGATATTATGTATTCCACGAATGCAGAAATCGGCTTTGATTATTTACGTGATCACATGGTCATGTACAAAGAAGAAATGGTCCAACGCCCCTTAGCGTTTGCGATCATTGATGAGGTCGACTCCATCTTAATCGATGAGGCTCGTACCCCACTCATTATTTCTGGTGGCCAAAAAAGCTCGCAAAGCTTATACAACCAAGCTGACATGGCTGTTAAGGGACTTCGAAGTGGTGAAGATTTTGAGATTGATATCAAACTCAAAACCATTGCGTTAACCCCAGCAGGAATTCAAAAACTGGAAGTTAAATTTGGTGTCGAGAATTTATACGACGTTCGATTTGTTAGTTTACTGCACCGTATTAACCAAGCACTGCGTGCTAATTTCATCATGGAAAAAGACGTCGATTATGTCGTCCAAGATGGGATTGTCATTATTGTTGACCCGTTTACCGGACGTCTCATGCATGGTCGTCAATTTGCAGAAGGGCTGCATCAGGCGTTAGAAGCCAAAGAAAAGGTTGAAGTTAAAAAAGAGACCACAACCTTAGCGACCATTACCTATCAAAATTATTTTAGAATGTATCAAAAACTGTCCGGGATGACCGGAACGGCTAAAACCGAAGAAGAAGAATTTAGAAATATTTACAACATGTATGTGGTCGAAATTCCGACCAACCGCCCTGTGGTTCGTCAAGACATGCCGGATTTACTCTATACCACGAATAAAGCAAAATACCTTGCGATTGCGAATGAAATTAAAGAACGTCACAGCAAAGGTCAACCGATCTTAGTTGGGACTATTTCGATTGAAAGCAGTGAACTGTTATCGGAACTCTTAAAAAAACATGGGGTTCCTCATAGTGTATTAAACGCGAAACAACATGAGCGTGAAGCCGAAATTGTCGAAAAAGCAGGCCAACAAGGCCAAGTAACAATTGCCACCAACATGGCGGGTCGTGGGACTGACATTAAACTCGGGCCAGGCGTCAAAGAACTCGGTGGACTTGCGATTATAGGAACCGAGCGTCATGAAGCTCGACGCATTGATAACCAGTTACGAGGCCGTTCCGGTCGACAAGGTGACCCTGGATATTCTCGCTTTTATTTATCGGCTGAAGATGAGCTCTTGGTTCGCTTCGGGGGAGACCGTTTTAAAACGATGGTGGAACGTATCGCTGGCTCTGGGGATGATGAAGCCCCCATTGAATCCACATTATTAACGAAAACCATCGAATCATCCCAAAAACGCATTGAAGGAAACAACTTCGATCAACGTAAAACGATTCTTCAATATGACGATGTCATTCGTCAACAACGTGAAATTATTTACTCCCAGCGTGAGGAATTGCTTCAGTTAGAAGACATCTCATCGATTGTGAATCAAATGGTGTCGCAAGCGATTGATGCGTATATTGACCAACATTCCAGTGAAACGTTAGATATCCCAGGTCTTGTTAAAACACTCAATCAAGAGTGGTTTGGCGGTCGTTTACTCGAAGAAGGAATCGGTCAAACAAAAGAAGCGATTCACCAAGCCGTCTTTAGCATGGTGCAAAGCATCATCGACCAAAAACTCCAAAGCTTTCCCGACCAAACTCGTCACGAATTTTATAAAGTGGTGACCTTGCGTGTCGTGGATACATATTGGACCGAACATATCGACCGCATGAGTGGACTACGTCAATCGATACGATTGCAAGCGTATGCCCAAGTGAATCCACTACGGGAATATCAATCGATTGGCTTTGAATGGTTCAATCAATTGATCATTGATATTGCGAAAGAAGTGACGAAATTTATGCTGCGTGCGGAAATTCGTCAAAACTTGCAGCGGGAACAAGTCAACAAGCCGATTGCAGAATCCTCCGGTAAAGACGAACCCAAACGCAAAGCACCCGTGAAGGTCGACAAAGTTGGCCGTAACGATTTATGTCCATGTGGTAGTGGTAAAAAATTTAAACATTGTCATGGCCGTTAATGGAAAAGTACGAATTCAATAAGCGTTTTTCAACGTGCCAACAAAAAGTCGCAACGATTGCTTCGATTGTCAAACCCGATCAATTGCGTGCTCAAATAGCTACCTTAGAAGGGACCATGAGTGACCCTTCTTTTTGGAATGACCAAGAAACAGCGAAAAAAGTCAGTGCCGATGTGGCAAACAAAAAAGACCAACTGGACGAATTTTTATCTTTGCAGCAAGCACTCCAGGATTTAACGGAGTTTATCGAAATGGCCGATGAGTCGTTAGCCAGTGATTTGGAATCGATGCTTCTTGACCTGGAATCATTACTCGAAGAAGCAGAACTACATTTTATGTTATCAGGCAAATACGATCACCTAGACTGCGTCATTGAGATCCATCCCGGCGCCGGAGGCACTGAGTCTCAAGACTGGGCCAATATGCTTTTTGATATGTACTTACGCTATGCACAAACACACGGCTTAACCTATCAAGTGTTGGAATATCAAACCGGCGAGGAAGCGGGTATTAAAAGTGCCTCGATTTTAATCAAAGGCAAGTTTTCATATGGCTATTTAAAAGGCGAAAATGGGGTTCACCGTTTGGTCCGTATTTCCCCGTTTGATAGTGGAGCTCGTCGTCATACCTCGTTTGCTTCCGTGGAAGTCATTCCTGATTTGAATGAAACCATCGATGTCCAAATTAAAGAAGAAGATTTACGAATCGATACGTACCGTGCATCCGGTGCGGGCGGACAGCACATTAATACGACCGACAGTGCGGTGCGTATTACGCACATTCCAACTGGGGTTGTCGTCAGTGTGCAAAACGAACGCAGTCAAATTGCCAACCGTAAACGGGCGATGGATGTGTTACTAGCAAAATTAATTCAACTGAAAGAACAAGAAAATAAAGATCACATTTCTGAACTTGCCGGCGAAAAGCGTGAGATTAACTTTGGCTCACAAATTCGCTCCTACGTCCTTCATCCATATATGTTGGTGAAAGACCACCGTACCGATACCGAACATGCACAGCCCGATAAAGTCTTGGCGGGAGATTTGGATGTCTTTATTCGTGCCTACTTGAAGGATCAAGCATTATGAAGCAACAGTTACGTGAATATTTCTTTATTTCCATAGGCGTTTTTGCGATGGGAACAGGGTTTTACTACTTCATGGTTCCTTATAATTTAATTACCGGTGGCGTGGGGGGATTATCGATTGTCATCGAACCGTATTTACCTTTTGATGTTGTTTTTATCGTTTATCTCTTAAACATCGGGCTATTAATTTTAGGTTTGGTCATCTATGGCATGGGCTTTTTTACCAAAACAGTCTTTGGTTCGGTGATTTATCCTGTGAGTTTGAGTGTTCTTGTATGGCTGGACCAACAATTTGGTCTACTACCAATTACCGATGACATCATGCTTGCCACTGTGTTTTCTGCGGTATTAATGGGAGGCGGTTTTGGTATCGTGATTCGTCACGGGGGAACGACCGGGGGAGCCGATATTCCCATTAAGATGCTGTATGACTTTGCGAAAATTCCGTTTTCGCTTGCGATATATATTGTCGATGGAACGATTGTTGTTTTGGGAGCGTTGGTCTTTGGGTTAGAGCTCGGAATGTATTCTGTGATAGCCGTCTTTTTAATTGGCTTTATTAGTAACTATGTCATTACAGGTGGTCAGAAGATGATCTCGATTCAAATCATTACCGACCATGCAAACGAGATTAAACAACGAATTTATGATTCGATTGACCGTGGTGTTACCCTCATTCCGATTAAAGGTGGGTTTACTGGTCAAGAAAAAACGATGGTGATCGTCGTTGCGTACCGTAAAGAATATTACAAAATTATTCAAGCGGTCCATGACATCGACAAAGCAGCCTTTGTCTTTGTGAACAACTCCAGTGAAGTGTTAGGAGAAGGATTTGAACAAGATCTTACAGCTCCGTAAAAAAGGTCGGTTAATGGAGATTCAAACAACCGAAGAGACCTTACGGCTTCAAGAAGAAACCGTGATTCACTTTCGCTTGTTTAAGGGCACTGAACTTTCTAACGATTTACTAAAAGAGATTCATGCCTTTGATGGATATGCAAAGGGCTTGGAAAAGGCCTATCACTACTTAAGCTTTAAACCACGTAGTGTGGCACAAATGAAAGAGTACTTGGTGAAAAAAGAAATTGGTGCGGTCGAACGAATCATCACCGAGTTAAAGTCGAAAGGCTACTTGAATGATGAACAGACGGCACGGATGATTGCTGATCAAGTGCTTGGCCAAGCCAAAGGCAAAAAAGTGATTCGCCAGAAGTTGATCGAAGCCAAAATTCATCCCTCGATTATTGACCTAGTTCTTGGCGACACGATCGTCGAGCAAAGCGATGTGGAGCGTCGTCTACGTTCATACTTAAAACCATCGACAAAATCAAAACGTTCATTTCATGCCAGTTTGATGCAAAAGATGATGGCAGCAGGCTTTAGTTACGACCTCATTCAACAAGCAATTCAAGACCATCAAGAAGTAATTGATGATTGTGTGGATGAGCGTAAGGGCGTTTCGTTATTTATTACGAAACATTCATCCTTATCAAAGGATCAACTGATCAAAAAATTATTAAGTCAAGGATATCCTTATGGACTCATTGACCACGTGATAAAAGAGGAATTATGAGTACAAAACGATTAGTCTTACTTGCGATGCTAACAGCACTGAGTACCGTATTAATGTTGTTAGAGCTACCCAATCCACTGGTGCCATTTTTGAAATTCGACTTTTCTGACACCATTGTTTTATTAACCCTTGCGGTATTTGGCCTTAAATCAGGTCTTGCCGTTGCCGCACTTCGTGTGGTTCTCTTTGGTTTGATCCAAGGAAATATCGATGGTTCGGCCTTTCCGTATGTTGGCGTCTTTGGTGCTTTCATGGCAAGCCTTAGTCTAATTGCCGGGTATCTTTTGATGAAACGAGTGACAACCAATCCATGGTTGACTTCACTTGGTATGATCATTAGCTTAACGGTCGTGATGACCACCTTAAATTATTTCTTGATTACCCCACTATACTTTGGGTGGCCCAATGTATCCCTCGAAGATGTTCAAGCCGCATTTGCTGGCTTTGTTAGTTTTGATACCGGTGGTGCCTTTGATGAAACCGGCGGGTATTTACTTGCTAATCTATTTGCGTATGTTCCGTTTAACCTCATTAAAGGAGCCCTCGTCACAGGATTATTCTATGTCTTACTTCCCCGTGTTAAACAATTAGTCTAAGAAAAAGTGTTAGGCTTCGCCCAACACTTTTTTTATGTATTTAATCGCCCCTAGGTTCACGTTAGATTCGGTTGTATCTTTCGCGGCTTCGATAACTTCGGGGAAAGCCCCATCCATCGCGGCTGAATAGGCGGCATATTGGAGCATTTCAATATCATTAGTCCCATCGCCAATCGCAATGGTGAAGGATTTATCAATACCGTAATGTGCCCGAACGTGTTCGAGTGCGGTCGCTTTAGAGATGTCTTGATGGAAAATTTCCAATACATCGTATTCTTGTCGACGCAGCGTTCGCCAGTGACGGGATTTAACAGTGCCTAATTGACGAACAAATTCTTGAACCTTTGTCGTTGCATCAGGGTCTACAAATAATACCGCCCCCGTAAACGCATCCCCAACATTTAAGGTTCCAATAATCACTTCTTGATCAGAGGTGGTTTGGATCCACTCTAAGAGTTTATTTTCCTGACGGTATAAATACACCGTGTCTTTGACTTCCGCATAGCCATTCAAAATGCCATCGCCTGCATGTTCAATAATTTGATGTAAAAAGTCGGCAGGAATCGAATGGTCAATCACCGGGAAGGTGGGATCGTTTGGATGATGAACTTGAGCCCCAGAGTGATTGACAATGGGTGTTGTTAATTCGAGTTCATCATAAATATGTTTGGTATTACGAAAGGGTCGCCCTGTGACCAAAACGATGGTATGACCGTCGTTTGACCACTTCTTTATGTGTCGAACCGTTTCTGGGTCTAGTTTTCCATCATGGTCGACGATAGTGCCATCGATATCAAGTCCAATTAAGTATTTCATGACGCCTCCAATGGTTAGTTTATCATATCCGTTTGGTTGTCGTTTCCGATTATTATAGTATACTTACTATAGTAATTTAGACGTGTAAATGAATGAGGAATGAGCCCTTGAATAAGAAGAAAACCTTTACCATTCCGAAAATCACTGAACCCGATAAAAAAGACCATACATTTGTCTCGCCTTTTTTTGGCACCAAAAACAAAGATGACATCGTCATTCCGCAAAATGAACTCCAAAAAGGAGTCAATAAGCGATATGACGATTTTCGTAAAGAAAAGAAATTTGAAGAAGATAAAAAAGAACGATATAAACGAGAGTTTAATATCGTAAGTCCTGACGATATTTATCAAGAGAAGAAACCTTCATCAAGCCAAGGCGAAGGGTATACCAAACTCGAACCCAAGCCAGCTGCACCGATTGAAAAGGTCTCGGATGAATTATCGATTCCATTTGGCTTAGAGGATGAAATTGAACCGCTTAGTGATGCCGACTTAAATGAAGTTCTAGGGGATTATGAACCGCTTGAACTAGATCCTCAAGATGCGCCTGAACCAGAACCTCAGAAACCAGCACCGTCAACGCCCGTAACGCAATCTGAATCGTTTGATGACGATGACTGGATGCTTGACGATGACGTGGATGAAGACGAAGAAGTCGAGGTTGAGGAGATTCCATCCCCCGCACCTGCTGCAACAAAACCAACGCCAGAACCCAAACAACAAGAAGCTTTTGATTTTGATGATCCGGTAAAACCACGAGCGAAGATGACCTATCAGCATCCTTCGTTAAGCTTGTTACAACAAAAAGAACGCATTCAAACCGCGTCTGAAGAAGATATTGAACAACAACGAGAAATCATCGATATGACGTTAGCCAATTTCAAAATTGGTGGAAAAGTCATCGATTATACTCATGGGCCTACGGTCACGCTTTTTGAGATTCGCTTAGACCAAGGGGTTATGGTGAACCGCATTAGCTCGATTGCGTCGAACTTAAAGATGAACCTGGCCGCTGTGGATATTCGGATCGAAGCGCCGATTCCTGGAAAACAAACCGTTGGGATTGAAGTCCCAAATCCCGTTCGTGAAATTGTAAACTTTGGGAATCTGATTGACGATCACTTTGTGAAACACTCGAAACCGCTCGATGTTATTTTAGGTGTCGACTTAGGCAATGAAACCATTATTGCCGATATTAATAAAATGCCCCATGGACTGATCGCTGGAGCGACCGGTTCTGGTAAAAGTGTATGTATTGATACGGTACTGATGAGCTTGCTGCTTAAATCCCATCCCGATGAATTAAAGCTTATTTTAATTGACCCTAAACGCGTCGGTCTTGCGGCATATGCGAAAGTACCGCATTTAGCGACCCCGATTATTCATGATGCCAAAATGGCAGCAGAAGTGTTACGCTGGGCGGTCGATGAAATGGAACGCCGCTATGACAAGATGTACTTACTTGGCGTTCGCGATGTCGCAAGCTATAACGATAAAATCAAAGGCCGTGAAGATGAAGGATATGAACATATCCCGACTTTAGTTGTCATTATTGAAGAGATGGCGGACTTAATGGCCCAAGCGGGGGCCGATGTTGAAGTGAGTGTTGCTCGTATTGCGCAAAAAGCTAGGGCTGCAAATATTCACTTACTAATTGCAACACAACGTCCGAGTGTCGATGTAATTAAAGGGACGATTAAATCGAATATCCCAACCCGTATCGCAATGAAAGTGTCGAGTTATACCGACTCGATGGTTATTTTGGATTATCAAGGCGCTGAAAGCTTACTAGGAAATGGCGATATGCTGTTTGTGTACTCGGGTTCGCGAGTGAAACGACTGCAAGGGGCGTATGTCTCAGAATCTGAAATCGATGCCGTTACCGATTATTTATCGCAGTACCCTCAGCATTATTTACTGAATCAAGAAGCGATGAGTGACCAATTAGACCGTGCCAAGCATATGGGCGAACAAGATGAATTGTTTTTAGATGTTGCGGAATATGTCATTGAAATGGACTATGCGTCGATCAACAAAATCCAACAACAATTCAATATTGGCTATAACCGTGCCGCCAACATCTTTGAACAACTAACGGATGCTGGGATTGTCTCCCCGCAAAACTCCAAAACACCCCGTAAAGTCCTGATTACGATGGAACAATTCATGGAGATGTATCGTTCATGAAATCGTTAGTCATCTTAAGTATTAGTGCAGTGGTCTTAGCAATAACAAGACTCTTTGCGATTAATTCTCGATTATCTAGTTACGACCCCTTCTTGATTCTTGCGATTCTAGGTGGGGTTGTTTTTCTCATGGTTGATGAGATCCTAAAAGAAGACGAACGTCTTCGTCGCTTTTCTCCTGGGGTATTAGAGTTTGCGACACAGCTCGTATCGACCTTTGCGTTTGTCTATTTGTTACTCGGATTCGTGATTTATCCTGCCCAAGTAAACGGGGTGAGTATGAGCCCAACGTTTGCGAGTGGCGACCGCGTTTTAATTTACTTGCCGGCTCGAGTTACCCACTCTGATATTGCGATTTTACATATTACCCCGCAAACGACGTCTCACTTTACCGAAGAATATATGATTAAACGAATTATCGGTTTACCGGGGGATGAAGTCACCACCGATGGGTCGGTCATTTATCGCAACGGGGTTGCCTTAAATGAAGACTATATTACGTCGCAAAGTGGCTACCGTTTTTCATGCTTTCAAGCCGGTAACTGCAGTGTTATTCCGGAAGGATACGTCTTTGTCCTAGGGGATAACCGTGCTCAAAGTGTTGATTCACGTAGTTATGGAGTGGTTCCACTAACTCAGGTTGAAGGCCGAGTGCTTGTTAACTTATCGGAGGTACTGCCATGGTAATTCAGTACTTTCCTGGCCATATGGCGAAAACGCTTCGTGAGATCAAAGAAGAAGCAGCTCATATTGATGTGATCTATGAACTACGCGATGCCCGTATTCCGTTTTCCTCGAAAAACCCCTTGCTAGCCGAGTGGGTATCAAATAAACCAATTATTCAAATATGGACCAAAAAAGATTTAGCCGACCCAGTTCAATTACAACGCGATATCGCTCAATTTGAAGAGACCGTTATTGTTGTGGATTTACTTCATGATTCGGTAACAAAAACCTTGCAGCAAGCGACAAAATCTGTGGTCGACAAACCAGTGATTCAAGCCTTGGTTGTCGGAATTCCCAATGTTGGTAAATCAACGTTAATTAACCGTTTATCTGGTAAAGCAAAAACAAAAGTCGAAAACCGTCCAGGTGTCACACGTCACTTACAATGGATTCCGATTTCCAAAACATGGCGTCTACTGGATACGCCAGGATTGCTATGGCAAAAATTTGAAGACCAAAATCAAGCCTTACGTTTAGCGGCGTTAGGGATGATTCCGATTACACACGTTGTGGTTGATGAATTGGCGATCTTTATTTTGAAGTATATGCTCAAACATTATCCGAAGCAGTTGGCCCAAACCTATTTAACGGATGCCACAGACCCGGTTGAAATTTTGGACCATATTGGTCAACACCGCGGGATGAAACAAGGTGGTGGTATCGATTATGACCGCGTGTATCATGCGCTGATTCATGACTTACAAAAGGGTCGCATTGGAAAGGTTTCCTTCGATGGACCGCTTTGAGAATTTATATTATCAACGCGGCGATCAACGCATTGCCGGCGTCGATGAAGTCGGACGCGGGGCATTAGCCGGACCACTTGTGGTTAGTTTGGTCATTTTAGACCGCCATCAACGAATTGCTGGCTTAAACGACTCGAAGCAACTCAGTGCGAAAACCCGTGAGCGTTTGTTTGATGAAATTAAGGAAAAAGCCTTATATATTGATACCGAATTTATTGAGGTGGCAGAAATTGACCACATCAATATATTAAACGCGACGAAAAAAGCTATGAATGCCTTATTAGACCGAGCCGTGTTTGATCACGCATTAATTGATGCAGTGGAACTAAAGCGTTCGAATACGACCTCAATTATTAAAGGGGATGAGCAATCCATCTCGATTGCTGCAGCGAGTATCATTGCGAAAGTGACCCGTGACCGTCATATGGTTGAGCTGGATCAACAATACCCCGCCTATGACTTTGTTCATAACAAAGGCTATGGCACAAAGCGTCATTTAGCTGCCTTGCAAAGTCATGGTGTGTTGCCTGGAATTCATCGTCAAAGTTTTGCGCCAGTCGCAGCCGCCTCGCAATTGTTTTTTGATTTGTAGCCATAGGCTACTTTTTTTTTCAACTTGTTTTGATTGACATTCGTATTCCTAAGTCGTTATAACTGTTACTGTACCTTTGGAGGTAACATGAACGTTGTTATTGTTGAATCACCCACCAAAGCCTCAACCATCGAAAAATACTTAGGCAGCGACTACAAGGTCGTTTCTTCGGTTGGCCATATTCGCGATCTAGCGACCACCGGGAAAGGTGGCTTAGGGGTGGATGTAGAAAACGGGTTTGTCCCAAACTACATCGTCATCAAAGGCAAAGAATCAGTCATCAAAGATTTAAAAAAAGCGGCGAAGCAATCCGACCGCGTTTTTTTAGCGACTGACCCGGACCGCGAAGGAGAAGCGATTAGTTGGCACATTGCTCAAGTCCTAGGCTTACCCGACAATGAAGTTAATCGTGTGGTCTTTAATGAAATTACCAAAGAAGCTGTCTTACAAGCTTTTAAAAATGTTCGTGAAATTGATTATGAACTCGTTGAATCCCAAGAAACGCGTCGCATCTTAGACCGGATCATTGGATTTCGATTATCGAAACTCCTCCAATCAAAAATCAAATCGAAATCCGCAGGCCGCGTTCAAAGTGTTGCCTTAAAGTTAATTGTGGACTTGGAAAAAGAAATCCAAGCCTTTGAGCCCGTTGAGTATTGGACCTTACAAGTTCATTTTCCAGATGTTGCTGAACTAACCAAATATAAAAACAAGAAGCTAGAGATTCATTCCAAAGAAGAGATGGATGATGTTCTTGGCAAACTTGACAACGAATATAACGTTACATCGATTAAAGAACGAGTCAGTAAATCAAAAGCGAAACTTCCGTTTACGACCTCAACCTTGCAACAAGAAGCGTCCGCAAAGTTATCTTTTGGGGCTAAGCGAACCATGATTGTGGCGCAAAAGCTCTATGAAGGAATTAACATTGGTAGTGAAACTGTAGGTCTCATTACGTATATGCGAACGGATTCATATCGTTTAAGTGGACAGTTTATCGATCAAGCCAAAACTTATATTGAAACAACCTTTGGCAAAGACTATTACAAAGGGGCCCAACAAGGCAAAGCCAAAGGCGCTCAGGATGCCCATGAATCGATTCGTCCGACCTCGGTTGAACGAACACCAGATTCGTTGAAGAAATATTTATCGGCGGAAGAACTCAAACTCTATACCTTAATTTATGAACGTGCGGTTTCATCGATGATGAAAGAAGCCGAATACAACGTTCGCCAAGTCGAACTTGATAATAACGATTACTTGTTCCAAATGGAAAGCAAGGAATTATCGTTTGATGGGTATTTAGCGATGTATAGTTTTGACCGTATTAAAGACAAGTCGCTCGCGACAGTCAAAGAAGGTCAACGCTTAACCCCCGAAGAGATTAAGCCCGAACAAAAGTTCACCAAACCACCGGCTCGCTATTCGGAAGCAACGTTAATTAAAACATTAGAAGAACAAGGGATCGGACGACCTAGTACGTATGCCTCAATTGTGGATACGATCAAACAACGTGGGTATGTCACGTTGGAAGACAAACGCTTTATCCCCACTGAACAAGGAATGGAAACCACGGCGTCGTTAGATCAATATTTCTCAACGATTATTAATGTTGATTACACTCGCAACATGGAACAACAACTGGATGATGTGTCCCAAGGTAGCCTAGAAGGGGTGAAGGTTCTTGACACCTTCTATCAAGAATTTAAATCCACCTTAGACCATGCTTATGAAACGATGGAGAAAAAAGCGCCGGTTCCGGTTGGACGAAGTTGTCCCGAATGTGGTGAAGAGCTCGTGGAGCGAATTGGTCGCTTTGGTAAATTTGTTTCGTGTAGTAATTACCCAACATGTAAGTTCATTGAGAAGACGAAAAAAGAAGTCGTCTCAACGGGGATTACGTGCCCACTTTGTAAAAAGGGCGAAATGGTCGAACGAGTTGCGGGTAAAGGTCGCAATAAAGGTAAAACCTTTTATGCGTGTAATCAGTTTCCCAAATGTAAACATATCGTTAACGACCCACCGACCGGTGAAAACTGTGATAGTTGTGGCATGTTGATGGTAACCAAAGATGATGAAATACGCTGTTCGAATAAGGATTGTGAAACAAACGCGGCCTAGCCGTGTTTTTTCATGAAAATATTTTCATTTTCCTTTGCCTATTCATTTCGCTATACGCTATAATGATGTAAACGTTTACGACTGGGTGAAAAGTATGAAAAAACCAAAAGTAACCATCTATGAAGTGGCTGGCAAAGCTAATGTGTCACTAGCTACCGTTTCTCGGGTCCTTAATTATCCGGAAAAGGTCAAGCAATCAACACGTGACCGCGTCATGGAGGTCATTAATGAACTGGGGTACCGTCCGAATGCGATTGCTCGAGGACTCGCGTCACGCAAATCCACTTTTATTGGAATTGTCGTGCCTGATTTCTCACGCGCCTCAGTGGCCGAAGCGGTGAATGGGATTGCCTTATTAGCGAACTCGTATGGATATCAGATCTTAGTCTTTCCTGCTGAAGGGGAAGACCGTAGCAGTAAAGATGTGTGGGCCGATGTTGTTGCATCGCAAGTTGATGGGGTCCTTTACCTTAATGACTTGGTCTTAGAAGAAGACATCAGCTACATGAAAACCATGTCAATGCCAATTGTCGTGGCGAATGTGATGGTGGATGATGATCAAACACCGATTCCGACCGTCAATATCGATTATGAAAAAGCAGCTTATGACATTACGCAAAAATTAATCAAACGTGGACGTAAACAGATCATGCTTGCGCAAACCCGTCGTTATTACTCCATGAATCAAGCCAAAGAAATGGGATATTTACGTGCGTTAAAAGAAGCAGGACTGAATCCAATTATTTTACGAACCTCAGGTAAACCACATGTGAACTATCCTGTGGTGACCGATTTTCTACGTAACAATAAGGTCGATGCAATTATTGGCGTTCGTGACTCGATTGCCGTTGCTTGTTTAAATGTTGCGATTGAATTAGGTCACAACGTTCCAGATGATATTGAAGTGTATGGATTCCAAAATACACGTACGGCATTATTATCCCGTCCGCAATTATCGACCGTGGATGTACCGACCTTTGAAATTGGAAAACAAGCCATGGAGATGTTAACCGTCTTAATGGAAGATGGAACTCTGGATGAGTTAGAAGTAAAAGTTCCGTTTGGGATTGTAGAACGCGGATCTACGAAATAAAACAAGGAGTGGGCTCGATGCTTGAGCCCTTACCTACGCATGAAACTATATGATGAATTAGTCGCCCGTGGAGCGGTGGCCCAAATTACCGATGAAGCTCTTATCGACAAGCTTAACAATCAGAAGCTTTCCTTTTACTTAGGGATTGACCCGACCGGTGACAGTTTACATGTCGGCCATTTGTTTGGCTTGATCAATGTACGTCGTCTGCAAGAGGCGGGACATACTCCAGTTCTTTTAGTTGGGGGTGCCACGGGAATGATTGGCGACCCTTCTGGTAAAAGTGCGGAGCGTAACTTATTAGACCAAGCAGCGATTGACCATAACGTGGCAGCATTAAACGCTCAAATCTCTCGCATTGTGAACGCCAAGATGGTGAATAACTATGATTGGACCAAGCAATATGATGTGATTACCTTTCTACGAGATATTGGAAAGCACTTTAGTATTAATACAATGATTGCGAAAGAAAGTGTGAAATCTCGTCTAGATAGTGGAATTAGTTACACCGAGTTTAGTTATCAAGTCTTGCAAGCTTTGGATTACTACTACTTATATAAGGATGAACAAGTTCGCCTACAAGTCGGAGGAACCGAACAGTGGGGAAATATTACCGCTGGGCTAGACTTGATTCGTAAAATATTAGGACCAGAAGAACAAGCGTACGGATTATGCTGGGATTTGATTACGAAATCTGATGGGACCAAGTTTGGGAAAACCGAATCGGGGGCTGTGTGGCTTGACCCTGAAAAAACATCCCCGTATGCGTTTTATCAGTTTTGGCTTAATACGTCGGATGAGGATGCGATTCGTTATTTAAAGAAATTTACGTTTGTCTCCCTAGAAGAAATTGATCTCATTGCTGAACAAATGAAACAAGCACCTCAGGAACGCAGTGCTCAAAAACGACTGGGCCAAGAACTCACCATATTAATCCACTCTAAGGAAGCGTATGAAGAAGCGGTAACGATTAGTGAGGCCTTATTCAGTAATAACCACGATCAACTGACCGCCAAGCAATTACTCGAAGGCTTTGCGGATGTGCCGCGTATTGAAGTATCCCAGATTAGTATTCTAGACGCACTTGTTGAAACGAAGCTGGCATCAAGTAAATCGGAAGCGCGACGCTTTATTGAATCCGGTGGGGTTGTTGTAAACAATCAAAAGATTGAGAATATCGATTTTATCCTTATTAAAGAAGATGCGAAAGAACAGCGATTCAGTTTGATTCGTCGAGGCAAGAAACAATACGCGATTATCATGTTTGATTAGTGTTAAATCCAAATCACTAAAAAAAGCCTTGAAATCGCTTACTTTCCTTAAAAATCATGAATAAAGGGGGTTTTGTGAAAGTTTTTTCACATATTCCCCTTTTTTTGATTGACTAGCGATAACTCGTTGTTATAAACTACTACAAAGTTTAATAACTTTAAATGGGAGGATTATATGAAAAAATTATTAGCTCTTCTATTATCACTCACACTAGTGTTTACATTAGTAGCGTGTGCAGAAGAAGCAGCGCCGGCTCCAGAGCCAACACCTACTCCGGCTCCAACTCCGGCACCAACTCCTGCTCCAGTTGAAGAAGAACCTACCACACTAACAGGGTTCGTTAATTACAAGTTTGCAGATGCAGAACTTCGTAATACCTTCTTTGCAGCAGCAGAAAAATACTTATTCGACGTTATGGCAGGAGTTCCGCTATACGATAACGCAGGATATGTGTTGTATAACGAACGACTTCAATTCCCACTGGATGATTATCTACCAGTTATTGGATTTGGACCTTCAACAATGAGTTCTGATGACGCGGGTATTGAAATTGAAGAAGGACTTCCTGGAAAAGCTGGTGAGTATACTTACCGTGTAGCAGTTCCATCAAATCCAACATCGTTCAACCAGTACATCACTCAGGACTCTGTCTCCAGTGACATTTTAGAATTAGCGATCGCAAGCCCTTATAACTTTGAACCTAATGCTGAACTAACCGGTTATGTATTAAGTCCAAATGTAGCAGCGGCTGACCCTCAACCTATTGGTGGTCGTACAACTGAAACTGGACGTCAAGTATCACGTACATGGCGTATGTCTCTTCGTGAAGATTTAGAGTGGTATTATAACCCTGCAACGGATACATCAGGATTCCCTGCAGACCACACAGAAATCACCGCAGAAGACTTTATTGAAACATGGGAAATTGCATTAACGAACAAATGGTTCCGTGCCGTATCAGGTGGGGGAGACTTCGTTAGTTCATCAACAGCTGTTGTTGGTGCGGGAGACTTCTCGAATGGACTTGTTCCATTTAGCCAAGTTGGGTTAAAAGCAATTGATGATTATACAATCGAATTCCAATTCATTGATGAACAATCTGAATGGAATGTTAAATATTGGTTAAGCAGTTTCACTTTAATGCCAATTAACGTAGACCTCTATAACTCCTTAGGTGGAGCAGATGGTACATATGGTGTTGATGAAGCGTCGATTGCTTACAATGGAGAAATGTATGTAGATTTCTTTGAACCAGACAAAACAGTCCGTCTAAAAGCGAACCCTACGTACTGGGATGCAGAAGAAGTATTCTACACAGGATATAACTTCCAAGTAATTGAAGATTCGGATATTGCCTTCCAAGAGTTCCTAGAAGGACGTCTTGAGTCTCGTGGAGTTCCTTCATCTCGTTTTGAAGAATTTAGAAATGACCCACGTATTCGTCTAGTACCAGGTGCGGTTGTCTTCCGTCTTGGATTAAACGGTACGGGATCTCGTGCAGCACAACAACAACAATGGGATGTCATTGGTAACGGAGAAATTGACCCGAACGCCAATCCAGAACCAATCATGGCTTCTGTTGACTTCCGTAAAGCATTGTATTTCGCGATTGACCGTGAATACTTAGCGTATGACGTTGTTAAAACCGTTACTCCTGGATCGTACTTCTTCACGCCAGCATACGTTGTTGAGCCAGAAGATGGTATTGCCTTCCGTAATACACCTCAAGGTCCAACTGTTAACGCTGAATACTCACCATCAACATTCGGATTTAACCCTGATGCTGCTCGTGCATTATTCGATCAAGCGTTAGCACCACTTGTAGCAAATGGTACGTATCAAGAAGGTGATGTCATTGAATTACTCCTTGTACGTCAAGCTGGATCTCAAACTGGTGCCTTGGTTGTTGAATACCTAGAAACCACATTTGAATCAACGTTTGTATCTGAGCGTTATGGAATTACTGTTGACATCATTCCGGAAGATGCATCATTCCCGAACAACTATTTCGACTACATCCTTCCAGGTGTGTCTGACATGGGTGTTGGTGGTATTTCTGGTGGTACATTAGATGCTGCTGGATTCCTAGATCAATTCCGTTATGACAACAAAGGTGGATTCGTATTATCATGGGGTATGGATACTCGTGAAGCGAACATTCCAGTTCGTTACGAATTCCTTGGAGAAGAACGTTATGAAATGTGGAGCTTCGATGCAATTCAAGCTGCACTAAATGGTGAAGTGTACCTACTTAATGGTGCAGAAGCAAACTTCCCAGCACCAACAGGATTGGAGTTTGGATTCGCGACAGCATCCTTCTCAATCTCTAACTTCTTCGAACGTCAATTTACTAACATTCGTTACACGTTAGAAGTTGAAGTTGATGGAGAATTCCAAGCTGTTCCTGGATATGAAGATGTAACTCCAGCTAACCGTTTCGTTTCCTTCACGGATCTAGAACGTGGAACGAAATACCGTGTTGTCCTTGAGTTTGGATTCGCTGATGAACCAACTCGTACTGAAACAACAACTGCTGAATTTACAACAAACGAGTAATATTAAAAAACTACAACTTCGGTTGTAGTTTTTTTTTGCAAAAAAAAGCATGAATAATAGCGTTTTTATATTCAAACCACGTTGTTTTTTGATAG
Source organism: uncultured Candidatus Izemoplasmatales bacterium (assembly GCA_964442245.1). Taxonomy (GTDB): domain Bacteria; phylum Bacillota_I; class Bacilli_A; order MAG-NZ; family MAG-NZ; genus M30B81. Next base: position 9,930 of record CAYTXT010000010.1, on the reverse strand, counting down.
AATTAGGATTAAGTCAAAAGCAATGAAAGGACCAATTTATGGCAAAGTATATAGCAGTCAGAACCGTATGGGTGTTTGTTGTCCTTGCGATGATTTTATCGATCAACTTTACCCTACTTAAACTTGCGCCTGATTTTCCACCAACGGATTCCGACCAGCGTAACATTTATTATGCTCGTCAAGTCGCTGATGGTTATATGACGTTAACGGTAGAAACGGATCCGGAGACATTAGAGGCCTACAACGCGGGAGATCTTCAACCGTGTGAGGATCCTAAGTGTTTCTTCGTTCGCCAAGATGCCGCGTATTTAATTTATGAACCAGTGCCGATTTCAATTCAGTATTTAAATTGGTTACGTAATGTTTTAACGGAATGGAACTGGGGGCTTAGCACTCGTATTGCGGTCAATAAACCTGCCTTTGATGTACTAGCAGAGCGTATTCCCGTTACGGTTCGATTAAATATAATCAGTTTACTCTTATATATCCCTGTTGGCTTTGGGTTAGGTATTTGGGCGGCCCTGAAAAAGAATACTCGTGTCGATGACTCGATTAGTTTAGGGGTTATGATTTTTATCTCGGTACCGAACTTTGTCGTCATGACGGTTCTAGTTATGACCCTAGGATATGGTCTTGGTTGGTTCCCGGCCCAGTTTCCCTCGTCGGATAACGTCGGGGTGATTCAATATACCGCCTTGGTCTTACCGGTTTTAGGTTTATCCTTCGGTGCGATTGCCGGTTTAACAAGAACAACTCGTGCTGAGTTATCAGAAGTATTAACCTCAGAGTTTGTCTTACTTGCTCGAAGCAAAGGATTAACCTACCGTCAAAGCGTGATTCGACATGCGCTTCGTAACTCGATGGTGCCACTTGTTCCAAATATCATTGGTAGCTTTGTGGCCTTATTATCCGGGTCCGTCATTGTTGAACGGATTTATTCGATTCCTGGAACAGGTAGAGTATACCTTCAAGCCTTATCGCAAAGTAATTATGATTACAACGTTATTATGGTAACAACGGCGTTTTATGCCTTTATCGGTTTATTTAGTGTATTACTGGTGGACTTGTCCTATGGACTGGTCGATCCACGTATTCGAATGGGAGCTAGAAAATAATGAGCGAACCACGTAAAATTGCTAAAGAAAAATTCACGTTCGTTCAACGTGAAGGCAAAATCTTTGATAAAGAATTTGAAACCAAACCTGTTGGTTACTTTCAAGATGCGATGAGTCGTTTTGCGAAAAACAAAACCAACGTTATTGCATCAGGAATCTTATTCACGATCATTATCTTCAGTATTTTCCAACCGTTAATTACGGATAAGAACTATGTTAACCAAGAATCATCGATTGCCTTTTTACCTCCGCGTATTCCTATCTTAGAAAATTTTGGGATTGCGGATGGAAACGTCTTTTTTGAGAATCAGCCGATTGATTTAACAACGATTGATCCTTCGACTGGATTTGCTGGAAATCCCATCGGGTATGATCCACAATTTATTGATGATGATACACGTATATACGGAACTGTCGGATGTTCTGACCGGACTGAACTTTGTACTGGTGGAGAAGCAGTAATCCGATTAGACCGAGGAAGTATAGGACTCACGATTGAATCGCGTCGCAGCTTTCCGTTATCAACATCGATTCCAAGTGTCTTAGCGATTGATGTATTTGACTTACCTGAAAATGGTGTGTTAAACGTTCAAGCGCGTGTCGATGGTGAATTTGTTACTTTACAACAAATCAGTACTGAGGGAATTACTGAGATTAATGTCCAAGCGGCCTTAGCTCGATTAGGTGTAACCTCGAACTTGTCATCTCCGGTTCGCTTAAACTTCCAGTCCCCGGGTCTACGAGACTTTGCGGCAATTACGTCGGTTGGACTGTATCAAAACAACAATTCTAATCCTGTGATTTTTGACACCGGATTTCCATTATCGCAATACACGCGTGTTGTAATTGATGGAGAACTAGGTTTTTATGCCCGTCAAAACGGAGAAATCCAAGTCGTATCCTTTGATTATGATTCGTATGGAGCGTTATTTGGAACACGTACGTTAAATGCGATGGCACGTAGTGAATATGATGAAATTGTGGCGAATAATCCATGTACGATTATTGATAATCCTGAAAACCCCAATGGATGGTTATTTTCTGAAGGATGTCCGATTGAAGAAGTACTCTTTGAAAATCCAGGAGTGATTGTCGGGGGAATTAATTATTCTACCTACAGTGTTAAGGTTAACTATGCCTTACTCAATGGCTATGAAGAAGTACCTTATTATTTATTTGGCACCACCGGTGCTGGCCGTGACTTGTTCAGTTTAATCTGGGTCGCAACGCGTACTTCGTTATTAATTGGGTTTGTTGCTGCCGCGATTAACATTACGATTGGTGTGGTCTTCGGAGCGATTAGTGGATATTACGGTGGAAACGTCGATATCTTAATGCAACGTTTCTCTGAAGTTGTTGGACGAATTCCGTTCTTAGTGGTCATGGCGATCTTTATTGCCGTGTTCGGCGCTGGAATTCAGACCTTAATCTTTATTCTCATTGTGTCTGGTTGGATTGGTATCGCCTACACGACCCGGGCACAATTCTACCGCTTTAAAGGGCGTGAGTATGTCTTAGCCTCAAGAACGCTTGGAGCAAAAGATATGCGACTCATTTTCCGTCACATTTTACCGAATGGAATCGGAACCATCATTACAGCGAGTATCTTAATTATCCCTGCGACAATCTTCACCGAATCCACAATTTCATACTTAGGATTCGGGATTGGTCATGGTCAAAGCTTTAACATCTTAGGAATTACCTTTAGTGGTGTGAGTGTTGGAGTCTTACTAGCGGATGGTCGTCCTGAACTTGTAACCCGTCCTCACTTGACGACATTTCCTGCGATTGTCATTTCGATCTTGATGATTACCTTCAACATGTTCGGAAACGCCCTTCGCGATGCGTTAAATCCAAGTTTGCGAGGATCGTTGTAAGATGGCTATTAGTAAGAACATAAAATTAAAAATAGAAAATCTCATCGTACATTTTCAAACCAATGGCGGGATGGTGCAAGCCGTCCGCGACATCTCGTTTGATTTACATGAAGGAGAAACCCTAGCGATTGTGGGGGAATCAGGTTCTGGTAAATCGGTAACCTCACGAAGTATTATTGGAATCTTAAGCCCGAATGCTCGCGTTCTCGGTGGCAAAATTATGTATGAAGGGGATAACATCCTCGAGTACACCGAAGAAGAGTTTTCAAAAATTCGTGGTTCGAAAATATCAATGATTTTCCAAGACCCGATGAGTAGTTTGAATCCGATCATGCGAATTGGTCAGCAAATTACCGAAGCCATGGTCATTAAGCTTGGCCTGGACAAAGAAGAAGCCAAAGAACGTGCGATCAAAATCATGGAAGAAGTTGGTATTCCTGAACCGGAAAAACGCTTCTACCAATATCCGTTTCAGTTCTCCGGCGGGATGCGTCAACGTATCGTCATCGCGATCGCCTTAGTCACGGAACCGGAAGTCTTGATTTGTGATGAGCCAACCACGGCCCTCGATGTCACGATCCAAGCACAAATTCTAGATTTAATTAATGAGTTAAAAACGAAAAAAGATTTATCCGTTGTCTTTATTACCCACGACCTTGGGGTAGTGGCGAACATGGCCGACCGCGTTGCGGTAATGTATGCTGGTAAGATTGTTGAAATCGGTACAGCTCGAGAAATCTTTTATAATCCAAAACATCCGTATACCTGGGCATTACTATCTTCAATGCCGGACCTTGATAGCAAAGAAAAACTCTTTGCGATTCCAGGAACCCCGCCAGATATGTTATTCCCTCCGAAAGGGGATGCGTTCGCAGACCGTAATGCGTTTGCGATGCAAATTGATTTTGAAGAAGAACCTCCGTTCTTTAAGGTATCTGATACCCATTATGCGGCAACGTGGTTACTTCACCCCGATGCCCCTGAAGTGGAACTTCCACCGATTTTAAAAGCTCGCTTAGAAGGTAAATTATGAAAGCCAATGAACCAATATTAGTTGTTGATAATTTACATCAGCATTTCAAATCAGGATGGGGGAAACGTAAAGTTGTTGTTCGCGCCGTCGATGGTGTTAGTTTCTCGATTGGCAAAGGGGAAGTCTTTGGCTTAGTGGGAGAGAGTGGATGTGGAAAAACCACCACCGGCCGCTCGATCATTAAGCTATATCAACCAGATGGGGGACGTGTTTATTTCAAAGGCGAACTCATTTCTGAAGGACCTCTTGAACTCGAAGACGAACTCGCTGAACTTAAAGCCCGTTTAGAGGATGAATCCGCGGACAGTGAAGAAAAATCGTCCTTAAAAGATCAAATTTCGACGTTAAAGTTAAAGATTCGAAAAATCAAACGACAAGCGTTAAAAGACCCTGACCGTTCGATCATGAACAAAATGCAAATGATCTTCCAAGACCCGATTGCGTCGTTAAATCCACGGATGACCGTCAAGGAGATTATTGCCGAAGGGTTACGCATCAACGGCGAAAAAGACGAAGATGTGATCGACCAAAAAGTTTATGGTGTTCTGGAAATGGTGGGACTGGTTCGTGAACACGCCAACCGTTACCCGCATGAATTTAGTGGTGGACAACGTCAACGTATCGGTGTAGCTCGTGCGATGGTTGTTGAACCAGAACTCATCATTGCGGATGAGCCGATTTCAGCCCTTGACGTGTCGATTCAAGCCCAAGTCATTAACTTACTCAATGATTTACGTGAGAAATATGGCTTAACCCTATTATTCATTGCCCACGATTTATCGGTTGTGAAGTATTTCTCGGACCGTATTGCCGTGATGTATTATGGTCATATTGTCGAACTTACCACCTCGGAAGAACTCTTTAAGAATCCGCTGCATCCCTACACTCGTAGTTTGCTGTCAGCCGTACCACGACCGGATCCTGATAGCGAGAAGAAGCGTCAACGAATTCGCTACGTACCATCGGTCGACCATGACTACAGTGTCGAAAAACCAGAACTTGTTGAGATTCGTCCTGGACATTTTGTGTCCGCGAGTCCGTCAGAAGTTCAAAAGTACTTAAAAGAACTTGGTCAATAAAACGTAAAAGCCAGCCTCTGGCTTTTTACCTATAGGAGGGGCATGTATGCTTGTTCGATTCGTCCTACCGTTTGTCATCATTGGGGTGGCTACCGCGATTTTATATGTGTTACTTCAAGACATTGTGGTCTATCCGATTTCGGATTCACTCTTCGTATCATCCCAGTTTTTCTTCTTTTATGGACTCCTTCGATTTACTAATGCAACCCAAATCTTTGATGGATTTAGTTATACGTGGCGACGTATGTTCACCAGAAGAATGGGGGAAAATCTACCTCCGACCTTCTTTGAGCACCAAGAAGCCTTAAAAGAACTTCGCAAAGAAAAAGGCTCAGGAAATCCTGGCCTCATGTATTTACTGATTAGTTCAGGGATGTTTATCGTTAGCTTAAATTTACTAACTTAGCGTTTACGGCCGACACCAACGAGCTGATTGGCTTTACGGACCTTTTTAAAGGCAATGTCGGAAGCTTTTGTAGCTCCAGCATCTAAGACTTCATCGATCAACGTGGACTTGACAAGGTTGGTATACTGTTGTTGAATCGGTTCAATCACAGCGACCACGGCATCAGCGACAGCATCTTTAAAGTCTGCATAACTAGCATTCTTGTATGTTTGCACAAGCTCTTTGATCGGGGTGTTGGTACACGCCGATAAAATGGTTAATAAATTGGCCAAGCCTGGCTGATTTTTTTTATCATATTGAATCACACCGATTGAATCAGTGACTGCGGACTTAATTTTGTTCTTAATTCGTGCGAGGTCGTCGGTTAAGAGGATGTAACCCTTCTCGGAGGTGTCTGACTTACTCATTTTCTTTGTCGGCTCCTGAAGGTCCATAATGCGAGCGCCGGTTTCTGGAATTAATGGTTCTGGAACAATGAAGAAGTCGCCGTAGCGAGAATTAAATCGTTCTGCAATCGTTCGTGTTAGTTCTACATGTTGTTTTTGATCGTCACCGACTGGTACATAATCCGCATCGTAGAGTAAGATGTCAGCCGCCATTAACACGGGATAGGTAAACATCGAGACATGCATCGATTCGTTGGTTGATTTTTGCATTTTATCTTTATACTGGGTCATCCGAGATAGCTCCCCCATATACGAGGTACTTTCTAAGAGATAGCCGAGTTGGGAGTGGCCGGCAATTTCTGATTGTAAGAATAACGTTACTTTAGCTGGATCCAAGCCGCAAGCCAAATACATCGTTACAACATCTTTGATGCGTTTACGCAGTTGAACTTTATCTTGTGGTGTTGTTAAGGCATGTAAATCAGCGACAAACAAAAACAACTCATAATCGTCTTGATATGAGACAAAATTTTTTATCGCACCTAAGTAATTGCCGAGGGTTAATTCCCCGGTGGGTTTAATCCCAGAAACCATTCGTTTCATAAATGCTCCTACCTTAATTTAACATGGGGCTTGATTGTAATCATAACCAAAGAGGCATATAATAACAATGGAGGTTCTTCATGGTCACTATTTACACGACACCGTCATGCGGATCGTGTCGCAAGGCCAAGAAGTGGTTCAAAGAACGTAATATTCCGTTTATCGAAAAAAACATTTTTAGCGTCAAACTCACCAAAACGGAAATTCAAGATATTCTATCATTGACCGAATTTGGGGTCACTGACATTATATCAACTCGTTCGAAAGTATTTATGGATAATCACATCGACATCGATACGATGACGATGTCGCAATTATATGATTTCATCATGGAAAATCCGAGTGTTCTTCGTCGTCCGTTGATTACCGATGGACAAAATCTACAAGTAGGCTATAACGAAGACGACATTCGTGTTTTCATCCCTAAAGATTTACGTCGACTCATGATTTGTATCGACTGTAAATCGAATGAAGAATGTGATGTAGTCTTTACCTTATCGCCCGAAGAACGCGCACAAATCTTAGGACGTAACTCATGATAAAGGTCATTCATAAATCCGATCCACAATCATCTAGCTTAGCGGCACAAATATCGTCCCGATTACCAAACCATGATCACGATTTTTTACTTGTGATAAGTGTGGGTGGCGATGGGACGATTTTACGTGCCATCCACGAACACATCGATCAGCTCGATTCGACCATCTTTGTTGGTGTGCGAAGTGGACATCTTGGATTCTTTACCGATTACACGGAAGCATCCATCGATCAACTCATCCAGGACATCACCAACCAACGATATTCATTAACAACCTTCGATTTACTTGAAGCGTGTGTGACCCATGATGGGCAAGACACTCATTTTATGTGTTTGAATGAATTTCAATTAATCAGCGGGGTTCGAACGATTACGTTGGATTTGAGCCTTGATGGCAAACACTTTGAAACCTTTCGCGGCAATGGCATGGTCTTTTCGACCCCAGCCGGCTCCACAGGACTAAACAAATCATTAGGTGGCGCCATCATTGATCCGAGTTTGGCAGGAGTCCAAATTACCGAAGTTGCTCCGATTAATTCCAATGCATACCGCACCATCGGTTCGCCGATGGTGGTGAATGTCAGTCGACACATTGAAGTCACGACAGAACCGACGGAGTTGGAATTCAGTTATGATCACTTGCAAATTCATTTACAAAACTTTACCAAACTCGAACTTTTACCAACACCAAAGAAAGTTCAAATCGCCCAAATCGACGATGTTAATTTCTTTGAACGGGTGAAGAAAGCATTTTTATAAGAATGATAACGCTGTCGCCTTGAGGTGACAGCTTTTTATGAGTACAATAAACATGAAGAAAGAAGGAAAAATAAATGTCAGTAAAAGTTGCGATTAATGGATTTGGTCGCATTGGTCGTCTTGCCTTTCGCTTGATGAACGAAGATGCGAACTACGAAGTCGTTGCGATCAACGACTTAACCGATGCTAATACGTTAGCATACCTCTTAAAATACGATACGTCTCAAGGTCGTTACAAGAGTGATTCAATTACCCATGAAGGCGATACATTAATCGTCGATGGTCGTAAGATAAAGATTTACGCAGAACGTGACCCAGAAGCTCTTCCTTGGGGAAGCTTAGGTGTCGACGTGGTCTTAGAATGTACCGGGTTTTTTACCGAAAAAGACAAAGCGATGAAGCATATTAACGCGGGAGCGAAAAAAGTTGTTATTTCAGCACCTGCGAAAGGGGATTTAAAAACCATTTGTTTCAACGTGAACCATGAAGATTTAGATGGCTCAGAACAAATTATTAGTGCGGCAAGTTGTACCACAAACTGTTTATCGCCTGTGGCGAAAGTATTAGATGATAGTTTTGGTATCGTTAAAGGCTACATGACAACCGTTCATGCCTACACCAATGACCAAGCAACCTTAGATGCTCCTCACGGAAAAGACATTAACAGCCGTCGTGGACGTGCTGCGGCTGCGAACATTGTTCCGACTTCAACCGGTGCGGCAGCAGCGATTGGACTTGTATTACCTCAACTTAAAGGAAAAATGGATGGGATCGCGTTACGCGTTCCAGTCACTACTGGATCGGTTGTTGACTTAGTGGTTGAGCTGAAGAAAAATGTCACTGTTGACCAAGTCAATGCGGCCATGAAAGCAGCAGCCAATGAAACGTTAGGCTACACGGAAGATCCAATCGTATCGTCAGACACCATTGGGATGGCGTATGGGTCGTTATTTGATGCTCAGATGACCAAAGTCATGGAAGTCGATGGCAAACAATTAGTCAAAGTTATTACCTGGTACGATAACGAAATGAGTTATGTGAACCAAATGGTTCGTACCATTAAATACTTCGCAAGATAATAAAAAAGACCGTTCTTATAAGCGGTCTTTTTTTATTTTCCAATCATAGAAATAGCCATCTTGACGGGAATGGGGCTTGAGTTGTTGGTAAAACTTGTCCGCGTCCGCGTTCTCCATTTCTGTCGCAACCCATACATAATACGCATGGTCATTCGCATACTCAAACACATGATTCATAAGCGATGAGCCAATGCCTTGTCGTTGGTAGTCTTCGTGGACACTGAGTTCATTGACAAAGACTTGGGTCGCCTTATCAGGATGATATAGATCTACAAAGCTAACAAATCCTACGATTTCTTGGGATTCATTCATTGCAACGAGTAGATGATGGGTAGGACTCGTCAAAAATGGAGTTAGATAATCGGTTTGAATGGGATAATCAAACACATCGTCTAACACATTGTCTAACAAGTGAACATTAGATTCGTTAATTAATTGGACTTGAATGGTTGTTGTTTTCATAAGTAAAGTTTATCGCAACTCTAACGATATATTGTAGAGAAAAGAATCATATAGGAGATAAATGATATAATTATGATATATGGTGAAAATATGAGTATTATTCGTCCTTCTGCAGACTTGCGTAATAAATATCAAGAATTATCGAAGATGGCCAAAGAAGAACAGCAACCCATTTACATTACAGTTAATGGTCGAGGCGATACGGTTCTGGTTGACCACATCCTGTATGAACAACAAGTTGCTGAACTTGCATTGCTTCGCGCTTTAGCGGAGGGAGAAAAGGATGTGGATGATCAACGTTTATCCACTCTTAAAGAGGTCTTTCAATCGATCAAGAAGCAATTGAAATAACATGCTTGCGGTCCTGCTAACATCAAAATCTCATGCGGATTTGCAATCCATCGCGTCATATCTTCTTGCAGAATCTGGTTCTTTGGAGATTACAACACTCTATATTGAAGAATTAGAACAAGCGATGAGTTCGTTGTCTCAATTTCCCTCTTTAGGTTCTTCGACAACGCATCCAATTTTGTCATTAAAAAAGTACCGATTTTTGTTGATAAACCGGCACGTCATTATTTACCGTGTGAATG
>CAYTXT010000009.1:13535-29919 GCA_964442245.1 uncultured Candidatus Izemoplasmatales bacterium | reverse complement strand
GTTCCGCCCATGGCGACGTGAGATCCTAATTTCATGTGTCCTCCGTTAGCGTTTTTCAAACTTCACGCCTTGTTGTTGCAAGGCCTGAATGATTCCTTCTTCTTTGCTATCAAATAAACTAATGACAATCCCTGTTTTCCCAATGCGTCCGGTTCGTCCTGCACGGTGGGTATAAAAACTTAAATCTTTGGGAAATTGATAATTAATCACGTGACTGACATCCGGGATATCAATCCCGCGAGCTGCAATGTCACTACATACAACAAATTGAAATTCATGATCCTTGATACGGCGCATGATTTGTTTACGAGCTCGGGCTGGAATATCGCCATGAACCATCGCGACATTTTCGACATGCTCTTCGATTGCTTCTTTGACCATGATGACATCTTGTTTGGTATTACAAAAGATCATCCCAACAAACGGTTGTAAACTAGAGACGAGTTCGACCAAGTTTTGCAGTCGTTTGGCTGGATTAACCCGGTAGAGTTGATGAGTCAGCTCTAAGGTATTCTTTTCAATGTTAATGACTTGAGGGTTGTTTAAGTATCGTTTTAAGAAGGGTTGTAAGCCTTTGGGAATGGTGGCACTAAAGACGCCCATTTGTAAGGTTTTGGGTAATCGTCCGGCGACTTGATCGACCGATTTTAAAAAGCCAGCATCTAGGGTCATATCAGCTTCATCAATAAATAACATTTTTACATGACGCAAGTCATACGTGTTTTGTTTCACCAAGACATCTTCTAGTTTTCCTGGGGTTCCCACTAAGACATTCATTTTGGTTGTTTTAGGTACGGTTCCACCGGTAAAACTCCCTAAACTAAATGATTTAATGGTTTGCAGTTTTCGTGCTTCGGTTAGTAATTGATCCGCCAGTTCTTTGGTCGGTGAAATAATGATGGCTTGTAAGCGGTCATTCTCCTCCAAGTGTTGAACCATCGGCATTAAAAAAGAGAGTGTTTTACCGGACCCCGTTTGCGAGGTCACTACAACACTTTGATGTTTGTCTAAGACAGGGATAACAGCTTCTTGAACCGGCGTAAATGCCGAGAAGCCTAACTTTGTTAACATCTCTTGATAAATGGGTTTCATACCTTGTCATTATACATGAGGCGGACGCTATCATGGTATAATCTGGAGTATATGGACATACATATTGTAAAACCGAATGGCTATTGTCACGGTGTGGCGAGTGCAATTCGTAAAATTGTCGAATTAACCAAATCTGATACACCACGTCCGATTCATATTTATGGGATGATTATTCACAATGCCCATGTGACAGAAGCGCTTGAACGTTATGGTGTGATCAGTCATTTAACCCCTAAATTAGACGATATTGATTCAATGGAAGGCACCATTGTTTTTACCGCTCACGGGACGCCGAAAGCAACCAAAGCCTATGCTGCTAGCAAAGGATTAACGTGTGTCGATGTCACCTGTAAAGATGTCACATCAACGTTAGAGCTGATTGATCAATTTATCGCGGATGATTATCAGGTGTTGTACATCGGTCGCCATGGACATCCCGAATCCATTGCTGCCGACGAAGCCCCTGAAGTCACCTTGGTCGAAAGCTTGGAAGAAATTCAAGCTCTTGATCTACAAGGCAAATGGGCTGTGACCAATCAAACAACCTTATCCATCCTAGAACTCAAAGAACAATATGATTACTTACGTCAAACGTATCCAGATATCGTAATCATGAATGAAATCTGTAACGCGACCTTGCGTCGTCAAGAAGCCGTCTTGGATCATTTCGATAAAGAGTTATTGATTGTGGTGGGGGATCCAAAAAGCAATAACTCCAATAACCTAGCCAAACTTCATCCCAACGGCGTCTTAATTCAGTCGTATCAGGATTTATCCAACTTGGATTTAGCTGTTCAAAGCGTTGCCGTGACTGCTGGTGCCAGTACGCCTCGTCAGATTTTAAATGAAGTCATTGAAGCGTTAGAGTGGTACCAACAACATCAAAATTTCAACTACCCATCGACGATGAATGATGAGCGAATTTTAGCCTTAAAATAAGCTTTTCATTGAATCTCGAGATAGAAGTCATTATAATAAGCAAAGAGGCCTAAACATGTCAGACAAACCAAAAAAGAAAAAAGCCATTGAGATGGTGAAGCGTCGAGATAAATCGATTGACGTCATCATCCGTGAAAACCCCGCCAAAACAACCTTTGGACGCGTTGCATCCGTGATTATTCTCATCGGATTTGTCCTCGTGCCGGTCATCACACTCGTATTGGCATTGATTCAATTATTAAATTCACTCTAAAAGAGCCAATCGGGCTCTTTTTTATATGATAGGATACGACTAGGAGGAAACGATGAAAACCATACAGTTACATAATGGACTCAATGTCCCGATGATGGCCCTTGGAACGTTTCGTGCATTAGATAATGAAGCCTATGATGCCACTTTACAAGCCATTAAAATGGGGTACCGTCATATCGATACGGCACATATTTATCGTAACGAGGAACAAGTTGGCAAAGCCATTAAAGATTCCGGCGTCCCACGCGAAGACCTCTTTATCGCCACCAAGGTGTGGCCGTCAGATTTTGGCTATGAATCTACGCTACTCGCCTTTCAAACCAGTTTGGATAAATTGGGTCTCGATTATTTAGATTTATATCTTCTTCATTGGCCAAGAAGCTATCAAGAAAATGCTGACAGTTGGCGAGCGCTTGAAACGTTATATTCGCAAGGCAAAGTCAAAGCGATTGGTGTATGTAATTTTAAAATCCACCACTTAGAACACTTATTTGAAACCGCACAAATCAAACCGATGCTGAATCAAATTGAGTTTCATGTCGAACTGCAAAACATTCGCTTACAAGAATTTTGCGAATCGCATGGCATCTACTTAGAAGCCTATGCACCGCTATTAAGTAAGAATGTTGCGGATATCGTTAACAATGAAACGTTGATTCAAATTGGCAAAAAACATAATGCTTCTGCAGCTCAGATCGCGATTGCTTGGTTAATGGAACGAGGCGCTATTGTCCTACCAAAGAGTGTGAATGAAAAGCGTTTGAAAGAAAATTTCGAGGCCGAACAGATTACCCTTGATGCGGAAGATATGGCGGTGATTCGAAAACTAAACAAAGCCCGACGTACATTCCCTGATCCTGACAATACTGATTTTTAAGAGTAATAGTATTTTGATACAAATTAGAACAATCTATTAAAAAAGAAGACCAACAGGTCTTCTTTTTATCGATATTGAGCAAATAGTTCTTCCGCAAGAGCGATGCTCTTTTGAGTTGGTGTGTTTGTACTCATCATCGCAGCAATCGCGGCAATGCGCATTGGCTCATCTAGAAGTGCGGCTGAGGAAATGGTTCGGCCTTGAAGTTCTTCTTTGCGAACCAGCATATGCGTGTCGGCAATTGCGGCGACTTGAGGTAGGTGCGTAATCAGTAAGACTTGTGTCGTCTTGGAGAGTTCTTTAATTTTACGAGCAATGGCTCCTGCTACTTCACCGCTGACGCCTAGATCGATTTCGTCAAAGATAATCGTTGATAAGCCCAGTTTCGCAAGTAGGACGGTCTTAAACGCAAGCATAATCCGACTCATTTCACCGCCACTAGCCACTTTGGCTAACGGTTTTAACGGTTCCCCCATGTTTGTTGTTAGTAAGATGTCACAAGTATCGAACCCGTCTGTCGTAAAGACAGTGTCTTGATACGGATCTAATTGTTTGGGGATAGAAACATCAATTGAGAAGGTTACACGCGGTAGATGCAAATCTTTAAGCTGGGTTTGGAGTTGTTGCTGTAATTCCGTTGCGGCAGCTGTACGGTGCTCATGTATTCTCGTTGCATCCTGAAGGACTGCTTGATAGGTTTTTTCGACGTCAGCTTGCAGCTTCTTCTTGGTTAACGGCGCATCTTCAAAGTTCGCAATCATCGAAGCGAGTTCTGATTGCTTATCCAGTAAGCCATCGACTGAAAGCTTATATTTGCGCATCGCTTTATCATAGTCCACAAGTCGGTCTTCAATCCAACGTAAACGGGACGGATCAAACGCGAGCTGCTGTTGTTGGGACTCTAGTTCTTCTAAGCCATCAATGAGTTCATAGTACGCACTGCTTAAGCGCTCGACCAAGGCTTGTTGTGATTCATCTATCGCTTGAATCTTCTTCGCATTTGCCATTAAAGTATGGAGTTGATTTTCAATGCCGTTGGCTGCTTGCAGGGCTTGTTGATAGGTTTCAAACAGTTTATCGAAGTTTTTTAACTGGGCTAATTCATTGGATAATTCGTTATATTCTTCGACACTAAATCCATATTGATTCAGCTCTTGGAGTTGAAATTGCCAAAACTCCAATTGTTCATTCGCATGTTGTTCTTGGTCTAAGAATTGTTGATATGCCTGAATTGACTCTTTGTAGGCATGGTAACTGTTGGAATAAGCCGATAAATTCGTTTGTGCATATTCATCGAGTAACGCTAAGTAACGAGTCGGATCAAGCAATCGTAAGGTATCGTGCTGGTCATGAATGTCTAACAGGTCTAGACTTAATTCTTTGAGTTCTTTTGCCGTAATCGTGACCCCGTTAATGCGAATGACACTGCGGTTATCTGAGACGATACGACTAATGGTAATGTCTTGGTCGCTTTCAATATTGAGTTCACGAAGCGATTCTTGTAGACGCGGACTAATTGGTCCAAAGACGCCCTCAATGACCGCTTTGGATTCGCCGTGACGAATCATATCCAAGTTTGCTCGGGTGCCAATTAATAAACTAATGGCATCGATGATAATCGTTTTTCCAGCGCCTGTTTCCCCGGTTAACACCGTCATGCCAGACGAAAAACGAAGTTCTTGATTATCAATAATCGCAAAATTTTGGATACGCAGTTCTTTTAACATCGACTAAACCACACCATATATTCTTGATTTCCTGTTTTTCCTTTGGTTTGACAAGGATGAATCCCGTGAACACAAAAGCCTGCGGCTTCGATTGTTTGTTGGGCTTTTTTTGTTAGTTCTTGTAAGACAAAGCGTTGATAGACCACTCCATTTTTTAAATGATTTCCATGTGTTTCAAATTGCGGCTTGAGTAATAAAAGAAATTCATTGCCGGTGGCTGTAATGTGCTGTAAGACCGACAAACTTGAAATAAAACTTAAATCACAAACAACGATATCAATAGTGGGTAACGATAAGGTGGATAGATCCTTAATATTCACACCTTCATACACCTGTACTCGAGCATCATTGCGCAGCGAATCATGAAGCTGAGAATGACCGACGTCAATGCCTATGACAGATGACGCTCCCAGTTCTAAACATACTTGGGTAAATCCTCCCGTTCCTTGTCCTAGATCAAGAACGGTTTTGTCCGTGAAAGAGATCGTAAAGACCTCTAACGCCTCACGAAGCTTTTCTGCTGAGCGTGAGACATCATGGGTTGTCGTTAAGACCTTGAGGTCATCCGTCTCTTGCATCTCATAGGACGGCTTTACCACAGTATTATTCACTAAGACCTGTTTATTCTTTAGTGCTTCTTGGGCTTTATTTCGACTCGGAAAGTGCCCGTGTTCAACTAAATATAAATCAATTCGCATAACGCTTCACGGCGGTTATGACATCACTCATGGAAAGTCCTGCTTGGGCTAATAATTGCTCAATTTCACCATGTTCGGGAATCTGATGATAACTCATTGGATGAACAACATTAGGAAGTTTGGCTTCGAGTTGTTGGCCAAGGCTTCCTTGATACATCACTTGTTCGTAAACAATCACTGGACGATTGGAATTTGCAATCCAGGAAATCATCGTCTCATCCATCGGTTTGATAAAGCGAGCATTAATCAAGGTCGCGGAGAGTTGACTTGTTTCAAGGGCCTGTTTAATTGCATACACATCGGGTCCATAGGTCACAATAATCACGCCAGGACCGTCCATAATGACTTCCCACGAAGGAGTTGTAATTGACACATCCGGTCCTTCAACAATCGAATTGCCCTTCGGATAACGGATCGCAACAGGCGTAGTTTGTTGAAACGCATAGCGAATGAGTGCTTTAGCTTCTGGACCATCTTTGGGCATCAAAATCTGGATATTCGGTAACGCCCCTAAAGCTGCAATATCAAAGATTCCTTGATGCGTGCTTCCGTCTTGCGGAATCGTTCCGGCACGGTCAATCCCAAAGACAACCGGAATATTCGGTCGACATACATCGTGAATTAACGAGTCATACGCGCGTTGTAAAAAGGTGGAATAGATTGGTAAAAACACATGTGACCCTTGGCGAACCATCGCTGCCGCCATGGTAACCGCATGCGCTTCGGCAATCCCAACATCAATCACTCTAGAGGCATCAATGCCTCGCAGTCCACTTCCTTCAATCATCGCGGGGGTAATAATTTGAACGCTAGAATGAGCTTCTATAAGCTTGGCGATATAATTCGACCACGAAGGTCCTTTGGGTTTCGGGTCAATGGTATAGTAGCCAACTCCGTGGTATTTTACTTTATCGTCTTCTGCTGGTTGGTATCCGTACCCTTTAATCGTTCGCACATGAACCACGGTTGGTTTTGTAATCGTTGTTAGTGTAGAAAAAACCGAGATTAATTGTGGTAAATGATGACCTTCATACGCCGCAACATAGTCATAGCCTAAACTTTCAAAAAACGATTTGGAACGATCGTTATCCTTAAATACTTGCGCCAAGGCACCGACGTTTTCGCTAATACTCATGTCATTGTCATTTAAAACAATCATGACAGGATAAGGAATCTGAACCAGGTTGTTCAGTCCTTCTAGCGCTAATCCGCCAGTAAACGCCCCATCGCCAATTACGGCGATGACACGTCCTGTGTCCTGATGCAAATATTTATGGTAGGCCACACCTGCTGCAGCTGATAACGAGGTGGACGAATGACCCGTTTCAAAATGGTCATACATGCTTTCGGTGTAGCGAGGAAATCCAGATAGTCCTTTGAATTGGCGTAAACGATCAAACATCCCCGCTCGACGGGTCATGATTTTATGCGGATAAACTTGATGCCCGACATCATAAATCACAGTATCGGTATTCAAATTAAACACATGAGTTAATGCGATCGTTAGCTCCAAACTTCCAAGGTTACTCGCTAAATGACCTCCTGTTTTCGTGACCGATTCAATCAAAAAGGCACGGATGTCAGCCGCGAGGGTTGTTAGAGTAGCAAGGTCCATCGCCCGAACGCTGTCCGGGGTCAGGGTGGTTAAATCAATCTTGGGCGGTTTCAACCAATAAATCCTTGGCTTCTTGAAGTTTAATCGCAATCGCTTTGGAAAGTTCCATGCCTTTTTGATAGGCAGCAATGGACTTTTCTAAGCCGAGCGAATCATTTTCTAATTCTTTGACCACAGCTTCTAACTGAGTCATTAATTGTTCAAAGGTTTCCATTACGTTCTCCTTTTTTTCGTAATCATTGAATCGGCCGACCCATCCTTGAAGCGTATGGTGACCGTATCTTGTTCTTGAATTTGTTCTACACTTGTAATAACACGCTCATTAGCTTCAATTAGCGTAAACCCGCGTTCTAAGACCGCATTTGGATTCAACGCGCTTAGGGAGCGTTTCATTGATTCTAGGCGGTGTTCAACCTTGGTTAGCAGCTGATGATAGTTTCGCTGAAGTCGTTCGGTGAAATAGAGTTGTTGTTGTTCATAGCGCTGCGTTTTAGCAAGTGGGGATTGTTGCTGCATTCGTGACACCAAACGCTCATAGGTTAATTGTTTACTTTGTAAGAGTCGTTCGGGCTGCGTTAACACATAACTCGCACTGGCGCGTTGATACCGGCGGTACAATCCTTGCCATACATTGGCGATTCTAGTCTTTAACAACGTTTGCTGAGAATTAATGTACTGTAAGAGTTCCATTTTATCGGGAACGGCAAGTTCAGCAGCTGCTGTGGGTGTCGGTGCGCGTCGGTCGGCAATTAAATCAGACAATGTCGTATCGGTTTCATGACCCACGGCACTAATAATCGGAATTTGGGATGCGAAGATCGCTCGCAATACTAGTTCTTCATTAAATGCCCATAAATCTTCAATACTACCGCCACCACGTCCGACAATTAAGACATCGGCAATCTTTTCAAGGTTTGCCTTTTCGATTTGCTTGGTCACAGAATATTTCGCATCTTCCCCTTGAACGAGGGCGGGATAGATTCGTACACTCGCTAATGGAAACCGTCTTGCAATGGTGTTTTGAATATCTTGAACCGCAGCTCCCGTAGGGGACGTAATGACCCCGACGACTCTGGGGTACTTCGGAAGCGGTTTTTTATGTGTGTCATCCAGTAAGCCTTCCGCAAATAGCTTCTTCTTTAAGGCTTCCAGCTTGGCATAAATATCACCCGCTCCGGTTGGCCGCATCGCTGTGACATACAGTTGATATTCACCGCGTACGTCATACACATTCACATCGCCAGAGGCAATGACTTGATCGCCGTCTTTGAAACTATGAGACAGTTTCGTGGCCGCCGAGGCGAACATCACACTTTTAATTTCAGAGCCTTGGTCTTTTAAGGTGAAGTAGTAGGTTCCAGAGGAATGACGTTTAAAGTTGGATAATTCGCCCATCACACTCAAGCGTTTTAAAAAGGCCGTTTGATCAAACAGCTGCTTAATCGTCTTATTGAGTTGTGTGACGGTTATATATTCACTCATTGGTTAAATGAATCCTAATCGTATCCAGTAATTTGTTATTAAACTTGCTACTGAGGGTATCATCGGTTTCGGAGTACTCTTTGCTGAGTTCAATCGCTTCATCAATCGCAACAACGGCGGGAATTTCTTCCATCATCATCTCATAAACCGCAATACGTAAAATCGCTCGGTCCACGGCATTTAAACGCGGTAATGTCCATCCCGTTAAATGAGTGGAAATATGCGTATCAATGGTCGGTAACTGAGCGAGGATGTTTTGACATTTCAGGGTAATATCATCCGCAGGACTGACCACGAAAAGGGCCTCTTCCAAAGGGATTTGGCGAACATCAATATTGTATAAAACTTGCATGATGCGGATTCGTTGTTCGTGGCGTATATCCATGATTTCTCCTGTCAAAGATCGTTTTATTATATCAACGTTTGATGCGTAAATGTAATTCTTCGAGTTGAGCCTCACTCACCTCACCGGGCGCTTGGGACATTAAGTCTTGAGCACTCGCTGTTTTCGGAAAGGCAATGACATCTCGAATATTTGTAGTTTTGGTAAGAAGCATAATTAAGCGGTCAACGCCTAACGCAATTCCCCCGTGAGGAGGTGTCCCATATTCTAAGGCTTCAAGAAAGAAACCAAACTGTGCTTTTGCTTTTTCTTTGGTGAACCCTAACACTTCAAAGACTTTTTGTTGAATCGCTTGGTCATGAATCCGAATGCTACCCCCACCGAGTTCATACCCATTACAAACCACATCATACGCTTTGGCATACGCACTCGCTGGCTGGTCAAGGGTTGTAACATCAAAGGGACTTGGTGCCGTAAAAGGATGGTGCGCCGAGGTAAAACCGGTCTCGGTAGGTTCAAATAACGGCCAGTTTACCACCCAACATACATCATAAGTGTTCTCAGGAATCATCGATAAGGTATTCGCAATAAACAAACGAACTTGTCCCATTGCATTTTGCGTGGTTCGGCGTTCTCCCGCAATAAAGAGATAAACATCACTACCTTGCGCCGGACTGAGTGCTTGAATTGCGTTTAGTTCTTTCTCGCTTAATTTACTTCCAATGCCAGAGACTTGACCTTGATCAATTTTTAATACCGCAAGACCGGTTGCTCCGTAACGTTTTGCAACCTCACCCGCTTCATCGAGTTGTTTACGCGTCAAACTGGAAGCAGGCAAATGGAGCATATGTACGTACTCTGCTTGAAGCATCGTAAATTCGGAAGCTTTAAATAGTGATGTAACATCATGTAGAAGTAACTCAAAACGGCGGTCCGGCTTATCAGAACCGTAGATTCGCATCGCCTCTTCATACTCTAAGACATCAAACGAAGCCGGTAATGAAACACCAATCGTTTCATCAAAGATTTGAATCAACATCTCTTCAACTAAACGGCGAATGTCTTCTTCATCAATAAAGGACGCTTCAATGTCAATTTGGGTAAATTCAGGTTGTCGGTCGGCACGTAAGTCCTCATCACGAAAGCATTTAGCAATTTGGTAATACTTTTCCATGCCACCAATCATGAAGAGTTGTTTAAAAATTTGTGGGCTTTGCGGTAAGGCGAAAAAACGACCGTCATGAATGCGGCTCGGTACTAAATAGTCACGAGCCCCTTCGGGGGTTGATTTCGTTAACACCGGTGTTTCGAGCTCAATAAAGCCGTATCGTTCTAATACACGTCGTGTCACAGACATCGCTTTGGCACGAATTTTCAACGTGTCTTGTAAGACCGGACGGCGTAAATCCAAATAGCGATATTTTAAGCGTGTGTCTTCCAGGGCATCGGTTTGACTCGCAATAATCATAGGCGGTTGTTTCGCCGTACTTAAAATCTCAATCTGCTTGGCGACGACTTCGATGTCTCCCGTAGGGAGGTTACTGTTTTTATTACTGCGTTCAATGACGACCCCTTGGACAGCAACGACGGTTTCATTGCTTAACGAACTAATCATGGATTTAAGAGGTGATTCGGGGTCAATTTGAACTTGAATCAGCCCAGAGGTGTCACGAACATCAAAAAAGGTTACGCCACCTAGGTCGCGTATTTTCGCTACCCAACCATTGATCGTAATGGTTTGGCCGACATCACTAATTCGTAGTTCGCCGTTATACCGTGTGCGTTTCATGAACGTGCTCATGGTCTTCCTCCACTACTCCATCTAAATAGTCAATAATATGCGCAAGTTCGACGGTGTCTTGATGACCTTGTACTTTGACGAGGACTTTGCCTTGGGCAAACTCTTCTTCCGCCACAATAACAATCGCTTGCGGGTCTTTTTTTGACGCTTGTTTTAACTGTGATGTTAAGGACTTATCTTGATAACTGAACTCAGCGCGAAATCCACTGAGGCGAATGCTTTGAACCAGTTCATACGCATCGTCTTTGGTAGACGGCATATAGCACACCACGACATCAACCCCAGGAAGTTCGTCATCAAGGACTTGTTCATATTCCATCGCTAAGAGAAGTCGCTCTATCCCTAACCCAAAGCCGGTCGCAGGGGTGGATGGACCACCGAATTCAGCGATCAGATTATCATAACGTCCCCCGCCTAACAGGGCGGTTTGGGAGCCGAAATCAGGATGCGTGGATTGGACTTCAAACACCATTCCGGTGTAATAATCCAGACCCCGAACAATACGGGGATCGATTTCATAACGAATGCCTAATCGTTCTAAGTACTGACAAATCGAGCTAAAGTAGTTCTTTTCGTCCACACTCAAATAATCTTCGATGTTTGGAATTTCACTCATCGATAACGTCTTATCATCCAAGATGCGTAGTGGATTTTGGGCTAAACGTTGTTGGTTTTGTTCACTTAGTTGGTGAGCCAGTGGTGTGAAGTAATCAGTTAACGCCTTAATATAGCGTTTTTTCGTTGCTTCATTGCCCAAGTAATTAAGTTTTAGTGTCGTTTCTTTGAGGCCTAATAATTCCAAGAGTGTCATCGCAAAGATTATGATTTCCGCATCACTCACCGGGTCATCAAAGCCAATATACTCCACCCCAAACTGGTGAAATTGTCGGCTGCGTCCCGCTTGCGGTCGCTCATAGCGAAAGAACGGTCCCACATAATACAGTTTTTGCGGTTCCGTATAAAGTTTGTTTTCGACCACACTGCGTACAACGCCGGCGGTGCCTTCGGGCCTGAGGGTTAACGAACGCTCCCCACGATCCATAAAGGTATACGTCTCTTTGGAGACAATATCTGAGAGCTCACCGACACTGCGGTGATACACATCAGAATGCTCAAAAATTGGGGTTCGAATTTCTTGAATATTATAGTAATGGGTTAAACTGGCGATCGCTTCTTCAATTTGTTTAATCCCTTGAAGTTTGCTGCCGGTATAATCCATCGTGCCTTTAGGTTTTTGCATGATTCCTCCACTGAGAACGACGTAATTCGTAAAAGGTAATATCAAACACTTGCCCATCATACCGATGAAAGTGTTGTTTTTTTTCATGGGTTTTTATAAACCCTGCTTTAAGTAATACTTTTTGACTGGCCATATTATGGGTCATGGTTTTGGCAATCAAACGGTTTGCGTTTAAGTTTTCAAAGCCAAACTGAACCATTCTTGCCACCGCTTCACTCATCAGTCCTTGGCCCCAGTAGTCTTTGGCTAACGAGTAGCCCAGTTCATAGGTGGGACGAAAGAATTTCTTCGTGAAACCGATCGAGCCGATCACAGTAATAGTTTCTTTATGAACGAGTGCATAACTATAGGGGTTTCGTAAAAAGAGATATTTGATAATGTGTAAACTCTCTTTTTCGCTTCGATGAGGTCGCCATCCTGCAAGCGGTCCAACCTCTGGGTCTTTCGCATACGCAAAGACGTCTTTTTGATCGTTTACACTAAATCTTCGAATGGTGAGTCTTGTTGTTTGCATAGACCCTCTTAATAAAAGACGCCCTTAGATTCACTCTAAGGACGAAATAATCGCGGTACCACCTTAGTTCACTATTGCTAGTGCCCTTGACTCATAACGGGAGGCTCCGATTCCTCTCCACTGTGTCTGATAAAACGCGGGTTCCATACTTGCACCAACCGTATGGTCTCTGGATAACGTAGCGTGTTATTCTTTCAGCTTCAATAAGGACAATTTATTGTAATCAGTTGATGAAAACCTGTCAATTTTTTTCCAGGGTAATAGTAACGGGCCCGTCCAACTCTGCCCTGATTTGCATGTCGGCCCCAAATACGCCTGTTGCGACAGGCACAATCGCAGATAATTGTTGATTAAACAATTCATATAACTTTTGTGCATGTTCTGGTTTTGCTGCTTCGATGTAACTCGGACGATGTCCTTTTTTTGTGTCGGCATATAAGGTGAACTGACTAATGCTTAATACCGATAGGCCTTGATCCAATATAGATTCATTCATTACACCGTTTGCATCATCAAAGATCCGTAAGTTCACCACTTTATGAATCATCGCAGGGATGCGTTCTGGCGTGTCTTCATGGGTAAACCCAACAAGGAGCAATAAACCTCGATTAACCGAGCCTACGACCTCGTTATTCACGCTCACCGATGCTTGTTGTACTCGTTGAACAATGATTCTCATTTAAAGGTTCGCTCGACTTGAAACACATCGGTAAAATTACGAAGTCCAACGGTAATCTTATCGAGTTGGTCGGCATTAAACACCGATAATCCCAGTTTTACCAAGAGTTCAGAGTCTTTATTTTGTTTGGTGTTCACATTAACCACCACTGCGTTGGTGGAGGAGATATAGTTAATAATCTCAACCATGATGGATGGCGTGGACACCGCACTAATCTTTAAGTTCACGGGGTAGCGAATGCCTTGGTCGGTTGAGGTCCAAGTCACTCCAATATGGCGTTCACTTTGCGACGAAATATTTGGACAATGATCACGGTGTATCGCAATGCCCATGCCTTTGGAGACATAGCCGACAATCGGGTCTCCAGGAATCGGATTACAACAATTGGATAACTTGACTTTCGGGTTGTCGAGGCCTTCCACCATGATGCCGTGAATGTTTGACGGTTTTGATTTACTGCCGAGGCGGTTGATGGATTCAATGATTTTATTCGGATCTTTTTCAACATCCGTGCGGCCGGAGAGTTTATTTAACGCCCCACGCGCACTAATGATGTTTTTCCCAATCGCATAATACAAGGTTTCGACATCAAAAATATCCGGGGTATCAAAATACTCTTGGACTAAATCATCATCGATTTTACGCTCGAAATCATATTCATGAAGCGCTTCTTCGACCTTACGTTTGCCTGCTTCAATTAAGAGGTCGCGGTCTCGTTTGTTTAAAAAGTTTTTAATTTTAGCGCGAGCATGACTGGTTTTCGCAATATTTAACCAGGTGTCACTTGGACCCTTCGAACTTTTATTCGTTTTAATATTACAAATGTCACCGGTTTGAAGTTCGTAGTCTAGCGGTACCATCCGGTTGTTCACGATCGCTCCGACACACGTATCCCCGACACGGGTATGGATGCGGTACGCAAAGTCAACAGGGGTGGCACCTAGGGGTAGCATATGGACATCCCCGCTTGGTGTGAACACGAAGACGTTTGCCGTCAGTTCTTCTTTAATGGAGTCTAAGAGTTCGGTACTGGATAGGGGGTCTTCTTCATCATGAAGTTGACGCATCACATTCGCATACCACTGAAGGCTATCAGCAATTTCTTGCTGTTCGATTTGTTTGGTTTTGCCTTCTTTATAGGCCCAGTGAGCGGCAATTCCGATTTCAGCGACGGCATCCATCAGTTGGGTGCGTATTTGAACCTCAAAGATTTTACCTTGATCGGTCAAGATAGTCGTATGGAGGGACTGATACATGTTCGCTTTGGGAATCGCAATATAATCTTTAAAGCGTTTGGGAATCGGTTTGTAGTGATGGTGAATAATCCCAAGGACTTTGTAGCACTCTTCCGCAGAATTCACGACAATGCGTAACGCAAGCAAGTCAAAGATTTCAAAGAAGTCTTTGCCTTTGGTTCGCATCTTTTTCGCAATCGAATAGGTGTTTTTAATCCGTCCTTTGATTTCAAAGGTAATCTTTTCGTCATTGAGGTGTTTGGTTAAATCTTCAACAATGACTGCAAGGTCTTTATCGCGTTGTTCACGCGTCATTTCCAAGTTTGCTGAGACCAGCTCATAGCTTTGTGGCTCGAGATATTTAAAGGCAATATCTTCCAGTTCGGCTTTTAAGCGGTACATCCCTAAGCGGTGCGCCAAAGGCACAAAGATATCCATCGTTTCACGGCATTTAATCAAGATCTTTTCATGCGGCAAGTACTCAATTGTGCGCATGTTATGAAGACGGTCCGCCAGTTTCACGACAATGACACGTATGTCTTCGGTCATCGCGAGCATCATTTTCATATGATTCTCGGCAATGACTTTATCTTTGGAAGTAAAATTCAGTCCAGTTAATTTGGTAACCCCTTGAATAATGTCGGCGGTTTCTTTGCCGAAGAGTTCGGTCACTTCTTGATAGGTTGCTGGGGTATCTTCTAATACATCATGAAGTAAACCAGAAATGATCGTTGAGGGCCCAGTATGATACTCCGTTAAAATATAGGCAACATCAACCGGATGATTAATATAGGGTTCGCCAGAGTGGCGAGTTTGGTTTTGATGAAACTTATTCGCATACTGAAAAGCATCTTCGATTAACGAAAGATGCTTCGGATTGGAGATATAAGTTTTTGCATTGGTAATAACATCGCCAATCGTATGCATAAGACTCCTAGTACGTTAGTAAACTTTTAATCGGATAGCCGGTTAGTAATTTTCGGCCATCTAGAAAGCCAAGTTCAATTAAGAAGGCTAAGCCAACGACTTTCCCCCCGAGTTGTTCGACAAGATCAATCGTTGCTTTCATCGTGCCACCGGTAGCAAGTAAATCATCAACGATAATGACACGTTGACCTGGACGAATGGCGTCTTTGTGCATGCTTAAGACATTCGTCCCATACTCAAGTTCATATTCTTGATCTACGGTCTCACGGGGCAATTTACCCGGTTTACGAACCGGAATAAAGCCAACGCCGAGTTCGGTTGCGGTCGGGCAACCAAAGATAAAACCACGGGCTTCGGGACCCACGACAAGTTCTGCGCCTTGTTCTTTGGCAAAGGCAATGAATTGATCGGTTGCGTATTTAAACGCTGCGCCATCCGCCATTAACGGCGTGATGTCTTTGAATAAGATCCCAGGTTTCGGAAAATCAGGTACATCCGCAATATATTTAGTTAAGTCCATGGTACCTCCTCGTACTGGTACATTATACCAAAAGGGCAAAAAAAAACGCCATCTCACGACGGCGTTTTAATCGCTTACTTGACTGCGTCTTTTAAAGCTTTACCAGCTTTGAAAGCTGGAGACTTTTGAGCAGCGATTTTGATTTTAGCGCCAGTACGTGGGTTACGTCCTTCACGAGCAGCACGTTTACGTGTTTCGAAAGTACCAAATCCAGTTAATGTTACTTTGTCACCTTTTTTAAGTGCTTTAGTAACACTAGCTACGAATGCGTTTAATGCAGCTTCAGCATCTTTTTTGCTTAGCTTAGCACTAGCAGCGATTGCAGCAACTAATTCTGTTTTTTTCATGGGGAACTCCTCCTAAAAAATTTATCTAACGTGATTATATAGAGTTATCAACATAAATACAAGGAAAAACAGGAAATTTGTTAGATATTACAACA
>CAYTXT010000009.1:0-13435 GCA_964442245.1 uncultured Candidatus Izemoplasmatales bacterium | reverse complement strand
CCTTTTTTCGTTAACGCAGAGACAAAGACAATCGGGGCATATTTAACAAATAAGAAATGACTTTCTATATCTTTGGTCCAATGTTTTGCCGTCTCATTTGTTTTTTCTAACAAGTCCCACTTGTTGACGGCTAAGATAATGCCTTTATTCGCTTCTTTGGCATAGCCGATAACACGTTTGTCTTGTTCTTGAATGCCTAAGCCAGCATCAATTAATAAGACGCACACATCACTTCGCTCAATCGCTCGAATCGCTCTAAGCACCGCATACTTCTCGGTACTTTGAATGACCTTTCCTTTTTTACGAATCCCTGCGGTATCAATAATGACGAAGTCATGACCATTGCGGGTAAACGGGGTATCAATCGAATCGGTCGTTGTGCCTTCAATGGGCGAGACGATAACGCGGTCTTCACCTAAAATCGCATTCGTAATCGAGCTTTTTCCCACATTCGGCTGACCGATGACACTAAAGCGAATCGTGGCATCTTCAACGTCTGGTTCGATCGCAGGAAGTTGTTTCACGATACTGTCTAATAAATCGCCAATCCCAATCCCGTGTTCACACGAAATCGGCATCGGTTCGCCGACGCCTAGGGCGTAATAATCATAGATAAGGTCTTGTTGGGCTTTGGAATCTAGTTTGTTTAAGGCTAAGACCACGGGTTTTGAGGTCTTTTGTAGTAATCGTGCGACCATTTCATCTTCTTGCGTAATCACCGAGCGTCCATCGGCCACCATAATGATTAAATCCGCTTCGTCTAATGCGACTTCGACTTGGGCTCTGATCTCTTCTTGAAACGGTAAACTCTCAACCGTGAGGCCACCCGTGTCAATGACCGAAAACGAACGGCTGATCCATTCGGCTTTTCCATAAATTCGGTCTCTTGTAACACCGGCCACATCATCAACAATTGACAAACGCTCGCCAATCAATCGATTGAAGAGCGTTGACTTTCCAACGTTGGGCCGACCGACAATCGCTACGGTCGGTAACATACTTATTGAAGCGCCTTTACGAGTTCGGCTTTTTTCATCGTTGAATACCCACTAATGCCTTTGGCTTTGGCCTTGGCTTTTAATTCAGACACGCTTAATGCGGACATATCGTTAGACGATTCTTTTTTCGGTGCCGCTTTTTTAGCAGTGGCTTTTGGTGCGGCTTCTACATTTGCTTTTTTCTTTTCTAAGACGTGACCAAATAAATCACCTAAGGTCACGGAGCGTGTTTCTTGGGTCTTGATATAGGTATCAAATTGTTTACGTTCACGTTTGGCTTGTAAGCGGCGAACCGACACTTCCATTACCCATTCACGAGGCTCACACGTCGTGACCAAGACTTCAACAGAATCGCCCACTTGGTAAATATCTTCCAGTTTGCCGACGGCTCCTTCTTTTAGTTCATCCGAGGATAAGACAGCATCAACCCCTTGAATCGATACACTAAATCCTTTTCCAATATTAATCGCGGAAATGACGCCTGTGATCACATCACCGCGTTTCACGGTGACTTTGGCCCATGGATTATCTTCCAGTGCTTTTCGACTTAAACTAATACGTTCACGTTTTTTATCAATCTCTAAGATGGCAACATCCAAGGTGGTTCCATGAATCACGGATGCTTTAAAGTTATCATTCGGGTTATAGCTGATTTCGTTGTTATGAAGTAGCCCCGTTACATGGGGAGCAACTTCTACAATTAAGCCAAACGGTAATTTATTCACAACCGAAACAGAAATGGTTTGACCGACTTTGTGATCCTTAGAAAATAGAGCAAATGGGGTCGGTAATAAACGCTTTCTGGATAACGCAATGCGGTTTTGACCTTTTTGCTTTTTCACTTCAATGACTTGGGCTTCGACCTTATCGCCAACACTAAACTGTGCTTCGATGCTTTCGATACGCTCATGGGTCAGTTCACTAATCGGAATTAAAGCTGTGTTTTGTTTTAACTGAACAAAAACCCCGAATGGTTTGATGCCAGAAATTTCACCCTGAACCGTTTGTCCAACTTTTAAGCTTGAAAATTCTTTTTCGCGAGCCGTGTTTCGTTCTTCGACGAGTAATTTGGTACGCGACGCTTTGACCTTTTTGCGACGCTCATCCACTTCCGTTAAATAAAAGGAAAGTTCTTTGCCAGAATAACTAGTGAGGTCAACCGCATCAAAGTCGACTTGAGACTCATGCATAAAGACTTCATGGCCCGATACATTAAAGACCAATCCCGCGCTTGTTACTTCTTTGACTTTGGCTTTGATCACTTTTTGCGCTTCAAAATCCTTCACGAGTTGTTGGAAGGTTTCGTTTTGTACAATCGGGATGCGAGACAATAATACTTGGCCATGCATTTCATCAATTTTTTTGACGACCGCTTCAACGATATCCCCTTCTGCAATTAGTCCTTCAAAGGAATCGTGTTTAATTACATCGAATTGATCTAAGTACATCAATCCTTCTAAGCTGTAATTAATGTCTAACCGTAAATCATTAGGATTAACGCGAATGACTTTACCTTGAACCGTGTCGTTCAGTCGTATTTGTTTAAAATTGATATCCATGTTTTTGTCCTCGTTGTTGAATCAATTGAACTAGTAATTCAACACTTTCTTCTATCGTATGATTCGTTGTATCAAAGAGTATCGCATCATCTGCTTGTTTTAAGGGATTGGTTTTACGCGTCGAATCGATATGATCGCGGCGAGTAATCTCATCTTCTAATTCTTGATAACTCGATGTAATACCTTTGGCTTGATAATCTTTATAGCGACGCTGCGCTCGCTCTTTTACCGATGCGGTTAAAAAGATTTTAACGGGAGCATCGGGTAAAACAACGGTTCCAATATCACGGCCATCCATAATAATGGCACCATGCGTTGCCGCTTGCTGCTGGATTTGAACCATATAGGCTCGAACATTCGGGTGTGCAGCAACGGTGGAAACATGATGCGAAACCTCAGGGCTACTTATATAAGATGAGATATCTTGATTATTCAAATAAATCTTATTGTTTTCAAATTTGACAGAGGTCGTAGATAGGAAATCATAGGCATCGGGGTTGGTCAAATCAATCCCACGTTGCATCGCTTCATACGTAATCGCTCGGTACATTGCCCCGGTATCGATATGGGTCAAATGCAAACGAGCTGCAATTAATTTAGCAATCGTTGATTTTCCTGCTCCTGCAGGTCCATCCATTGCGACTTGAAAATTGGTTTCCATTGATAGCATTATACAACAAGGCTCGCTTTACCGCTACTTTTTCCCCGAGATTATGGTAATCTAATATGCACTCAAAGATAATCTTTGATATGATAAAAAAAATGCCTTCAAGGCGAAGTGAGGAATTATGTCAGCTGTTTATAGTATCGGATTCGTGGTAACACTTCTCGGAATTGCATACGCGCTATATTTATTTAATTGGGTAGGACGCCAAGATGCGGGTACCCCAAGAATGAAAGAAATTGCTCAGTATATTCAAGAAGGGGCGAATACGTTCTTAAAACAGGAGTACCGGATCCTTGTTGTTTTCGTCTTTATCTTATTCTTTATTTTAGGATTCGTCCTTAACTGGCCAACTGCATTTGCTTATTTACTAGGGAGTGGATTTAGCACGCTCGCGGGATATGTCGGAATGCAAGCGGCAACCAAAGCCAATGTACGAACTGCCCAAGGCGCAGACCAAGGGGGCATGGGTCGTGCATTACAAATCGCCTTTCGGGGTGGAACAATCATGGGAGTTTCTGTGGTCTCACTAGGACTACTTGGACTATTACTCATCTTTGTTCCATCCATTTTATTGTTTGATATTGAAGCGGTTGAAGCAATTACCTATTTAACTGGATTTGCCTTAGGAGCTTCAAGTATTGCCTTATTCGCTCGTGTCGGTGGTGGGATTTATACCAAAGCCGCAGACGTTGGGGCCGATTTAGTCGGTAAAGTGGAAGCGGGTATTCCTGAAGATGACCACCGTAACCCAGCTGTTATTGCCGATAATGTTGGGGATAATGTTGGAGATGTTGCCGGAATGGGGGCCGATTTGTTTGAATCCTTCGTAGGCTCCATTATCGCAGCATTAGGATTATCCTTCACGTATGAATTAAGTGGCAATGCCATGGCAGAAGCCGCATTACTATATCCACTACTTCTAGCGTTAACAGGAATTATTGCCTCGATCGCGGGAAGCTTAATGATTCGTGGCAATGCCATCAAACATCCACAAAAAGCCTTAGAAGGAGCAAACTACGTTGCTAGTGCCATTGTTATTGGTGTTGCTGGGGTAAGCTCGTTTGTCTTATTTGATTCACTCAATCCGTTTATTGTTGTTACTGCTGGAGTCATTGTTGGTTTATTAATTGGTAAAGTCACCGAGTTATACACCTCGGCAGATTATGCACCAGTCAAACGCATTGCGGAACAATCTAAAACGGGTCATGCAACCAACATCATTGCTGGTACGGCTGTTGGGATGCAATCGACCATGATTCCTGCCATTATTATTGTTGTTGGGATTTTAGTCTCAAATGCCTTCGCTGGATTATACGGAATCGCTCTAGCTTCAGTAGGGATGTTGTCTACTGCGGGTATGACGATTGCGATTGATGCGTATGGACCGATTGCAGACAATGCCGGTGGAATTGCGCAAATGAGCGAAATGAAGAAAAAAGTACGTGATATTACCGATAGCTTAGACAGCGTTGGTAATACCACCGCAGCAATTGGTAAAGGGTTTGCGGTTGGTTCTGCGGCGTTAACCGCGTTAGCATTGTTTGTTAGTTTCACCACCGCAGCTGGGGTGGAGCAAATTAGCTTAAACGTTCCAGAAGTCACATCAGGATTAATCATTGGTGCGATGCTTCCGTTCTTATTCAGTGCCTTAACCATTGACTCAGTGGGCCGTGCAGCAACCGATATGGTGAATGAAGTTCGTCGTCAGTTTAGAGATATTCCAGGGGTTCGTGAAGGAACAACCACTCCAGATTATGCATCGTGTGTGGAGATTAGTACCAAATCCTCGCTAAAAGAAATGGTTCTTCCTGGACTATTAGCGATTGGGATTCCGGTCTTTGTTGGATTCTTACTTGGCGCAGAAGCATTAGGTGGATTATTAGCCGGTTCGTTGGGAACGGGATTAATGCTCGCGATTTATTTAGCAAACGCGGGTGGTGCTTGGGACAATGCGAAGAAATACATCGAATCCCAAGAAGGGTCTGGGTCTGAAGCTCACAAAGCATCCGTTACTGGCGATACCGTTGGGGATCCGTTTAAAGATACCGCTGGTCCAAGCTTAAACATCTTTATTAAATTAATGACGATTGTATCCTTAGTCTTTGCTTCACTCTTTGGGAATGGACTCCTCTAAGCTAACAAGACGAATTGGGGCGATGGCCTTTAGCATAATTGCGGCCGTCACAAGTCTTCGCATCACCTATTTACTTCGTGCATCAGGGTCTATGTTTTATATCGATAGCTTAGTTGTAACCTTTCAGAACTCCTTGAGCGTAACGAACCTCGGGTCGCTCCTTCTCCTTGTTACTACTGTTATTGCGTTACTAGCATGGTTCAAACGTCGTCCTCTCGATGTATTCGCATCGATTATGAGTATCGCAGTACTATTTATTCTAGGGCTATGGATCACAACGCTAGGATATTCATCGGTGCAATATGACACCGCGCCGTGGTGGACCTTGATAATGATAGGGATTAATGTGACGATATCGATTTTATTTATCGCCATTCCATTATCGTTAATTGGCGTCTTCATAACACAAATACTACGCCCCGTTTAGGGGTTTTTTTCTTTCCAAAAACGGCTAAATTAGATACAATATGAACGCAAGTGAGGAACCTATGGATTATCGAGTATTACTTTATTATCACTACGTTGAAATAGTAGACCCGGAAGCGGTCGTGGAAGAGCATTTAGCCTATTGTCATGACCTTGGCGTAAAGGGGCGTATTTATATCGCTCCTGAGGGGATTAACGGAACCATCTCCGGCACCACACAGCAAGTCGACACGTATATCGATTATATGGACAAGCATCCACTGTTTCATGGAATGGTGTTTAAGTCCGATGAAGCTGACGATCATGCATTTAGTAAGATGCATGTTCGTGTTAAACCTGAACTCGTCAACTTCCGCTTGGATGAGGATGTCAATCCAAAAGAAATCACGGGTCAATATTTAGAACCGGCTGAATTTTATCAACGACTTCAAGACCCGAATACCATTGTGATTGATGCGCGTAATGATTATGAGCATGATGTAGGACACTTTAAAGGCGCAATTAAACCGGATATTCATAACTTTCGTGAACTCCCTCGATGGATTAAAGAAAACAAAGAACTTCTTAAGGGCAAACGCATTATGGCGTATTGCACGGGCGGGGTTCGATGTGAAAAATTCACCGGCTGGTTAAAACGCGAAGGCTTTAACGATGTCGCGCAGCTTCACGGTGGGATTGTCACCTACGGCAAAGACCCTGTCGCCCAAGGACAATTCTGGGAGGGCCAATGCTATGTGTTTGATAAGCGCTTAGTCGTTCCAATCAACCAAGTCCGTCCCACCATTGTTGGTCGTGACTGGTTTGATGGCACGCCGTGTGAGCGCTACATCAATTGTGCTAACCCTGAATGTAATCGACAAATCTTATGTACTGAACATAATGAAGTATTGTACCGTGCTTCGTGCAGTGATGAATGCCGCGTGCATCCGTTGAACCGCTACGAAGAGAAAGAGACGCATTTAGCGTTCCAGGATCAATAAATGAAAGTAGTACAAGGAATTTCGTTTCTCGGTGTGCTTGCAATGACGGCCGCCTTAGCGAACGGCTTTATCAATGGCGACTTCTTCGTCGATGGCGGTGAGTTATTCGCCAATCCGTGGGGCATTGTATCCCTGGTGGACTTGTATGTTGGCTTCAGTTTGTTTGCGATTTGGATGTACGTCAAAGAATCGAACAAATGGATTGCGCTAGTATGGATTGTCCTATTGATGGTTCTGGGCTTTTTTACCGGGGCGTTATATCTCCTTGTTAAAAGCTTAAAAGCTACATCGATGCATGAGTTATTACTCCCAGATAAAAAGGAAGCGTAAGCTTCCTTTTATTTCATTAAATGTTTGATTTCATGAATTCGTAATCGGCGGTACTCCCCAAGCTTTAAGCCGCGTAAGTCCACAACACCAACCCTTGTACGCTTCAAGGAGGTCACGGTTAAGCCCAGTTCAGCCATCATCCGCTTGATTTGACGATTTTTCCCTTCGGTTAATACCAACTGCACCTTCGAGGTGTTTTTTTCTTTGTTGGTTTCTAAGATGGTGACTTTGACGCCTTTGATGGTTTCGTCATCAAGGGTCATCCCTTTGGCCACTTGTTTTTGGTGAGCTAAGGTAAACATGCCTTTTAAGTTTGCGACATATTCTTTTTCAACTTCATGCGACGGATGCGTTAAATAGTTCGTAAAATCCCCATCAGATGAAAGCAATAGGACGCCCGAAGTATCATAATCAAGTCGGCCGACGGGATAAATTCGTGAGCTACTTTGAATAAAGTCGACAGCACATCGACGACCGCGGTCATCGGTGACACTACTTAAAACTTGTTTGGGTTTATGCAAAACAAAGTATTCTTTGTCTTGTTCGCCAAGCGGGATGTTATCAACAACGATGACATCTTTCTTACCGACCATTACCGGAAGTTCTTTGACAATGACGCCGTTGACACTAACGCGGCCGGCTAGAATGAGTTCTTCTGCTTTTCTTCTTGAACAAACCCCGTGTTGAGCAATCACTTTTTGCAAACGGTCCATTAACGTATCACATCAATAATCAGCTGGGGCGGTGTTGCAGCGGTCCCAAGTGTTATGCTTTCTTTTAGTATTTGTGTTACATCGTGACGTTCTTCTTGGGCATACACTTCAAATAATACATCCCCCGGTTGAACCGAATCCCCGATCGATACTTTAACTTTAATACCGACCAGTGGATCGATCGTGTCTTTCTTGGTGGCACGACCCGCGCCAAGCAGCATCGCTGCATGACCCACGTCTTTGGTTTTGAAGCTTGTAACTACTCCTGATGACGTTGCAGTAACATAGTATTTCACTGGCGCCACGGGCAATTGTTCAAAGGCTGTCATTGACCCGCCTTGCGCTTCAATAAAATCGATAAATGTTTGATAGGCACGTCCAGAAATAATCGCTTCTTCAATGGCTTGTTGTGGAGATGCAACGCCAGCGGCTTCCAATAGATGAATCGCGGCTTCGGTGCACAACTTTGTAAAATCACGAGGCCCTTTTCCTTGTAAGGTATCAATCGCTTCTTGGACTTCAAGTTGATTGCCTACGGCTTCCCCAAGAGGTTGTGACATATCCGTTAAAACAGCAATCGTTGTTTTCCCGAACGCTTGTCCAATATCGACCATGGTTTTCGCTAATATTCGGGCTTGATCGACGTCTTCCATAAAGGAGCCATTTCCGACTTTAACATCTAAGACAATCTTGTCAGCTCCTGAGGCGAGTTTTTTACTCATGATACTTGCCGCAATCAGGGGAATCGAAGGCACCGTTGCAGTGACATCTCTTAAACCGTATAAATCTTTATCTAACGGGACTAAATTCGGACTTTGTCCGACAATCGCGACACGATGTTTACGAAGGATGGATAAAAATTCATCGCTTGAAATCTCACTTCGATATCCCGGAATGGATTCTAATTTATCAATCGTCCCCCCGGTATGTCCAAGACCACGACCGCTCATTTTCGCAATCGTGACACCACAGGCTGCGACCAGCGGACCAACAACTAAACTTGTTTTATCGCCCACGCCTCCAGTGGAATGCTTATCAACTTTAATGCCGGGTAGACTTGATAAATCCAAGCGGTCTCCGGAATCCACCATGATTTGTACGAGATGCATTAAATTCGCGCTCGTTAATCCTTGGAAGTACACCGCCATTAACCAGGCACTCATTTGATATTCAGGAATGGTTTTATCCAAATATCCCGATAAAAAGAAGCGAAGTTCAGCTTCACTTAGCTCTTGATGATTTCTTGTTTTTTCAATGATATCGACAGCTCTCATATTCCTCGGTCTAACGCTTCTTGCATCTTGGAACGAACCAGACTCGATAATCCTTTACTGTCTAATTCTTTCACATCGTCATATTCAATCGCAGGTAACAATTCAACATGGATTCGTTTGGGCTTAACATATTTATGTTCATACCCATTATGAATCACCATCACTTGAATCGCTTGTTTCGCCTTTTCAGCAAGTTTAAAAGCACCATCACGGTACGGTAACATTTCTTTCCCGTTACTTCTTGTGCCTTCAGGAAAGATAAAGAACGGTTGGCCTGATTTTGCATATTCAATCGCTTGCAGCATCGTTTTAATGCCTTCACGGTTGTTTTGTCGGTTTAGTGGTAAATGGCGACGAACATGCATCCAAAAGGGTACAATCGGTATTTTATAAATGCCATCTTTAATGATGCCTCCGACATGGTCGTCGATGTAAATGTCATTGAGGATCACTCCATCAAACGTGGATTGGTGGTTGGAATAAATGACAACATTCTCGTGTAGTTGATGTTCAGCCCCATGTAAGGTGTACTTCACTCGGCCATACCATAAGATGAGTTTGGCAAATTTTTTCACCAAGCGATGAGCTAACGGATCATTATACGTAATATCAGGATGCAACCATTCATTGACTTTGAACTGTAGCGCCATAATCATCAGCGGCAATCCGTATAGAAATAATACGGCAAGCACGCCCAGTAAAATCCATACTCCGGTCATACGAAAAACCTCTTATATGTGATAAATGAAAAGTCGTCATATTCGACACGATCTTGTTCTTGATACTCATGTTCATTCTCATAATAGGGAAAGAACGTATCTCCCGAGTACTTTCGTTTTAATCGAGAAACATACAGCGTATCGATAAAGGGTAAAAATTGTTCATAAATTTTCGCCCCTCCAATCACAAACGCATGGTCTTCGGTGCCAATATAACGAGCAATCACATCCACCACGCTGCGAGCAACTTCCACACCCTCTGGCACATCGGTCAAACTACGCGAAATGACAATGTGATGACGACCTGGTAACGGTTTACCTAAGGATTCAAGAATCGAATCATACGTTTTACGTCCCATAATGACTGGATGTCCCATCGTCATTCGTTTAAATAAGGCTAAATCCTCAGGTACATGCCATGGGATTTTGTTTTGAAACCCAATCACACGGTTGGGATCATGCGCTACAATCATCGAAATCATACCGCAATCGCTCCTTTAATCGCTGGGTGCGGGTCATAGCCCACTAATTCAAAATCATCATACGTAAAGTCAAAAATGCTTGAACGAGGTGAGATCTTCATTGTTGGCAGCGGTCTTGGGGTTCTGGTTAATTGAAGTTTGACTTGCTCAATATGGTTTTCATAAATATGCGTATCCCCTAAGGTATGAACAAACTCTCCGGGTTCTAAGCCGACAACTTGAGCAATCATCATGGTAAATAACGCGTATGATGCAATATTAAACGGGACCCCTAAAAAGACATCAGCACTGCGTTGATAGAGTTGGCAACTCAGTTTACCGTCTTCAACAAAGAACTGCATGAACGCGTGACATGGCGGAAGGGCCATTTCATCAACGCGAGCTGCATGCCACGCACTAATAATATGGCGACGCGAATGTGGCTTATGTTGTAAGTCATGGATTAATCGTTCGACTTGATCCACGGTCTTATCTTTACTTTCAAACGCACGCCACTGCGATCCGTAAACGGGACCGAGTTCACCGTGCTTAGCAGCAAACGTATCATCGTCTTTGATTTTTTGCGCATATTCTTGAATGGTTTCGCCTTGATAATCTGCGCTCTTCATATAAAGTTCATAGGGCCATTCATTCCAAATGGAAACGCCGTTATCAACCAAATATTTGATATTCGTCGACCCAGAAATAAACCAAAGCAATTCATGGATAATGGATTTTAAATGAACTTTCTTAGTGGTGATTAACGGAAATCCTTCTTGCAAGTCAAAACGCATTTGATAGCCAAATGTCGTTAATGTTTTAATAGCCGTTCGATTGTCACGGAGTTTCCCGTGGTCTAAGACAAATTGACAAAGGTCATGATACTGTTTCATATGGCCTATTATAGCACAGCAAGACTCGCTTCACGAGGATGCTATTTCTTGATAAGAGTGCGAAAAATAAAGCTTAATGATAGAAAAACTAAATACCCACTTGCTGCGACATTGACCGCTGGTTCGGCAAAGAAGACAAAGACCACAGCTAGTGTTGAATACGCTAACCATAAATAGCTTCTGTAGTTCTCGGGGGGATTTGCTTGATATAAAAACTGAATAAAGACAATTAACACAAAGCCACTTAAAATATCGGCATATGAGCTAAATTGTAAGGGTAAATTATTGTTGATGGCGATGACAGCCCAAAACACACTCGCAAGCGCAGCTTCGGGAAACCATTGATTAATTTTCATGTTGCCTCTTTCTTCTTGTTGCTTCTTAACTATACTGTGTCGAGGGTCTTTCTACAAGCAAGATAAAAGGCGTGACTCACGCCTTTTATTTACATGAAGGAAATCTTTTCAACAACAATCTCAGGGTATTCAAAGTACTTCTCATCGTCATACACAAAGCGTTTCGTCGCTAAGCGAGCTTTGACTGCGATGGTGGAGCCTTTTTTACAATACTGCACTGTGGATTCTGCCATTCCTTCCCATAAGGTACAACGAAAGAAATCTGTTTCGTATTCTCCGGTTTCTTGGGATTTGAAGTTTCGTTGGACGGCAAGGGAAATGGTACTAACTTGTTTACCGTCACTGGTTTGGCGAATCTCAGGGTCTTTGGTTAATCGACCCACAAGCACACTTTGATTCAGCATACATCCTCCTAATTCAAATTCTCATCGCGATAAGTAACCTACTCTATCAAAGAGGCCATAAACAACAAAGAGCCCTTAGGGGGGCTCTTTTACAGTTTAATCCGTCTTTATTGTAAAGTTCTTTTTCGGATTATTAATGAACATGTGTGGGCGAAAGAACTTTCACGAATCCCATTATTTAATGACCTTTTGAATGAAGCATGGACATCGTTTGCAGGCTTGAATCAAAGAAGTCTTTCATTTGTGCTACTTCTTCAACAGAGATGGTTTTTAACTCATCCACAGCATGAAAGACATCGCTGCCTAAGATTTGATACGACGCAATTTCATGGGCCATGCTTTCTAAGGAGTGAAGACTGCGAAGAAAAGTACCTAGAATACGGCGTTTGACTCGCTCTATTTCATCGGGGTCAATCGCTTCGTTTATTACTTCATTGATTTCATCGACCAAGCGTTCGGGGTTTTTCGTATCGCCCCCCATCATGACCATTGCATACGCAGGATCAATCATCGCAAAAGCGCTGAAGGAATCATTAATAATCCCTTCATCAATGAGTCGTTCATAAAACGAACTCGATTGGCCAAACTGACATTCTAAATATAAATTCATCGCCAGCTTTTGACGAATGACATTTGTGAGCCATGAGATGGGTTGTTTATAGCCAATAAACAGTTTGTCTTGGGCTTCCAGGTGTGAAATGACATGATAGGCCGTTTTGATGTCATGACTGTAGGTTGGCTGAGGCGGAATTGAAATGTGCGGTAATGATTTGGCGTTTTGGTGAGCTTCAATGGCTTGAATTATTTCAGCCGCATCAACAGGCCCAGCAATCACAAGATAGGTATTGGCAGGTTGATAATACATCGCATGACATTCTTGAAGGAGCTCTAACGTAATTTGCTTGATGCTTTCTACAGACCCTGCAATATCAATCCCTAAAGAATGATCGGGAAATAGGTTTTCCATCGTTTGCCAAAAGATGACACTGTCTGGAATGTCTTCATACATCGTAATCTCTTCGGTGATGATGCCAATCTCTTTTTCAACATTGGCTTCATCGATATCCAAGGACTGAACCATATCTAATAGCAGCAAGGTAGCTTCTGTCACATGATCGATACTGCGAAATAAATAGGTTGTTTTATCAAAGGTGGTATACGCATTGACACTTGCTCCATATGCTTGAAACTTGGACGCATAATCCCCATCAGGGGCCATGAACATATTGTGTTCTAAAAAGTGCGCAATCCCGGCAGGAAAAAGCCCTCCACTCGCTTTGGCTAAATGATAGCTTCCGTAGTTTAATGTTGCGGTGACGTAGGAGCGTGTAAACTGAGGTTTTTCAATGACACTAATATGTAGACCATTCGCTAAGACCGTTTGGACAACTACTTCATTGTATTGATTGACTACTCGTTCCATCCGACCTCCTGGTCTGCTAACGCAAACACGGTATCTAAGCGAAGCGTTTTTGCTGCGGCAACAATATCTTCTTTTGTGACTTGCTGCATCATCTCAAT
>CAYTXT010000008.1:16894-31272 GCA_964442245.1 uncultured Candidatus Izemoplasmatales bacterium | reverse complement strand
ACGAACCGTATCATAAATAAAAGCCCAGGTGGGCTTTTTTTAAAATGGCATTGAAACAATGGGGCTTGGTCGACCACGTTGTTGTAAGTCGGCACTTTGATAACGATAAATTTCACCCGCGGATAGTCCTTCTAATTCCGGTAACCACGCTTTCACATACGAGCCGTCAGGGTCGTATTGAAGTCCTTGTTTATAGACATTAAAGATGCGGTGATCACGAGGGTCATGGCCAACCCCTGCGACGTATTGCCAATTTAGGTAGTTGGACGACGGGTCATAATCAAGTAACTGACTCGCAAAGTAGTCGGCCCCAACCCGCCAATCTTGTTTCAAATAATGGACAAAAAAGCTTGCCACGTTTTGTCGGGCACGGTTTGACATGTACCCTGTTACTCCTAACTCTTTCATTGCGGCATCGACCAAGGCAAATCCCGTTTCGCCATCGATCCACGCTTGAATCATTGTCGGATTCGGACGGTGAGCTTGAGGTTTGACATAAATATTGAGATTACGCTGTGCTTGCCAATGGAAGAACTCGCGCCACCATAATTCAAACCTGAGCCAGTACGTTGAATCATTTTTATGAACGGTTTTCTCATAGTGCTGTAATGTCTCATGAACTTGTGTGGCCGATAACGTCCCCATCGCTAAATGAAACGATAACTTACTCGAATCATCAAACGATAACATCCCGTTTCTTGTTTCTTTGTAGTGATTAACGAGCTTCGTTTCAAACAAGTAGTAATCAAGACGTGCTTTCGCGGCCGTTTC
Source organism: uncultured Candidatus Izemoplasmatales bacterium (assembly GCA_964442245.1). Taxonomy (GTDB): domain Bacteria; phylum Bacillota_I; class Bacilli_A; order MAG-NZ; family MAG-NZ; genus M30B81. Next base: position 30,501 of record CAYTXT010000008.1, on the reverse strand, counting down.
CCCAAGGGCAAATACCACATCCAACTGATGATCAAGTTGGTTCAAGTCGTCTTGAATCGTTAGATTAAGTGCTGGGGTTGGCTGGGGGTCTGGAAAAGAACGTCGGTATGTCGCTTTTTGTTGGAGTTCTTTACGAAACGACGTAAATACATCCGGGATTGACGACAACCACGGTTCATGGATTAATAAAGCCCTTCCTGGATGAAACGACCATGGAATGGCGTTGGTTTCCTGGAGTCGACGAATTCGTTTGTCTTCTAGATATCCACGAGGTTCTGAGGCGAATATGGTTTGAATATCAACGTGTTGCTGCACACGCTTTATCGCATTTCCATACGTGTCGATCATCACCATAAAGGGTATGTTATAGCGCGCTAAACTGACCTTGAGTTCTTTTAGTACTTGATAGAGTGCTTGTTGACGCGTTGTCGACATGGTAAGAAAGCCGTGGGAATGAGTCTTCAATTCGCTAGGATGAATCACAGCAATTCCTAATACGCCGATGCCTTCCTTTGTCGCTGCTAGTAAAGCAGGATGGTCACTTATCCGGTAGTCATGGTCAAACCACACTAGATTACAACGTTCCATCTAAGACTCCTTTTCGGTATATATCTGCTTTGTGTTTTATTTCATCGATAACATCAGAAGATAATTTTCGATAATTTGCATACATATAGACCATTCGTGGATTTGTGGCTAAGCGTTCTTGATGACGGTCTAAAAAGTCATAATACCAGACGTTGACCGGACAGGCGTTCTCGCCTGTTTTCTTTGTTGGATCAAAGCGGCATGACGAACAATAATTACTCATTTTGTTAATGTAATTCGCGCTTGCTACATACGGTTTGGTGCTCATGAGCCCGCCATCGGAATAGCTTGCCATCCCCATTACATTGGGGGTAACCACCCAGTCAAAGGAATCAACATACATTTCATTAAACCACTGGCGAACCTTGTTCGGATCAATCCCAATTAGGGTTGTGATGTTTCCTAGAATCATCAACCGTTGAATATGGTGATTATAGGCATGATCGATGGTTTCTTGAACGACCGTCGATAAACAATTCATCGACGTTTTCGCGTTATACATCAAAGGGGGGAGAGGATGATGATGGTCTAAATAATTATGAGTAATATAGGACGGCATTTGAGCGACATAAATGGCACGAATGTATTCTCGCCATCCTAAGACTTGTCGAATAAATCCTTCGCGTGCGGCAAGCGGTGCATCGGCACTTTCCACGGCCTTAACCACTTCATCGACAAACAGTAATCCTAGATTAATTGATGCACTAAGCAGGGAATGCGCCATCCATGGCTCGCTTTGTAGCATCGCATCTTGGTGATCCCCAAAAAATGGTAATCGGTAAGTTATAAAGTGTTGTAAGGTTTTCAGCGCATCTTCACGCGTGACAGGATATGCAAATGGGTGAGAACTGGATGGATGATGGGTAAACATTGATTTGACACTATCTATAACTCGTAACGTGATCTCATCAGCTTCAAACAAAAGAGGTGGGGTAACCATCCATTCTTTGGGTGCTGTTTTACGATTTTCTGTGTCAAACGAATATTTTCCACCCACCGGTTTTGACCCGTCCATTAATATCCTAGTTTCTTGTCGCCACACTCGGTAATTTGGATCTAATTTATAGGGTGGACTCGCTAAAAGAGCTTCGGGATGTTCATGGTAAAAGTTGAGGTCAGGTAAAAACGTTAATGAGTAGTCTTCAAATGACGCTTGAATTAATTTCTTATGGTCCACATCATAAGGATCGTATATGTAAATTTCAGATTCCTCGATCAACGGAAGAATATCGCGGTATGTTGACGCATGAACATATTCTAGTGCTTCGTTTTTTGCAAAATGCTCCGCTGCGGATTGATGGAGGATGATCCGTGTTTGATGATATAAAAAAAGCCGAAATTGTTCATCGGTTGTGATGACGATTGTGTTGTCCATCTGCGGCAACAAATATCGTGTATTCAAATGATTCGATAACAACAATAAGGTCTTTTTCATACCTTATTATGCCAAAGATTAGTCGCGGCGAAGACCAAAACGAGCTAACATCGACAGCTGTTGTTGAAGTAAGAACGGAAGTAGCAGTGCAACAATGACGGAAGCGATTGTCGCTTCCCCAAATCCAATCCCGCCAATGAACCCCACAATAATCCCTAACACAATACCTGAGAATTCAATAAAGAAGCGGATAACGACAACCTTTTTCGTATGAAACCAGTCCATGATTAAATACATGAGCTCATCAAACGATACGGTCGCTAAATTGGTAGTAGCGGTGATGCCAAGGCCAAGGGTTAAAAAATAGATACCAGCAAAATATACAACTACCCGAACCCAAAAGGCTTCTGGCAGAAAATCTGCTAATACAAGTAAATCCCAAAAATCTAAGGCAATGGAACCAACGAGTAATGCAGCAAAACTTCCCAGGTATTTGAAACTACGTCTCATGAGTGCAATAAACACAATAAGCGTTCCTTGGAATAAAAAGGCAGCAATCCCCATTGTTAGAGGCGTTGTTAGTTTTAAATGCACAAACAATACATCAAAAGGTGCAGGACCGAAGGCGCTGCGTATCATTAACACCGCACCAAAGGTGACAATAAAGTTCCCTAATATATATTGTAAGACACGGCGTATTTGAGTTGTTTTCATCTTGTTATACTATACGCCTGTCGTGAATTGTTTGCTATACTTTCGTCATAAATAGGAGTACTCCGATGCAAACATCACGATTAATCTTACGACGCTTTGAACAACGAGATTTAGACGACTTATTTGCTTATGCCTCCGTCGAAGGGGTTGGTGAAAAAGCCGGATGGCCCCATCATAAAACCTTGGATGAATCCCAAGGGATTTTGGACCGCTTTATGAAAAGTGAAGAAGTATGGGCGATCGTACATAAAGAAGATAACAAAGTGATTGGCTCGATTGGACTTCATCACCGTCCCGATGAATCCTCGCATCAAGAAGGAGACCTTGTGTTAGGGTATGTTTTAGGGAAAGCTTACTGGGGACATGGGTATATGACAGAAGCCGCCCAGCGCCTCATCGAAGAAGCATTCATTCAGTGGAAGGTTCCACGGATTCGTGTTGCACATTTTAAAGAAAACAGCGCAAGTCAGCGAGTTATTGAAAAACTGGGATTTACCTATGAAAAAGATGGCACGTATCATGCCACCTTATTAGATAAAGTATTTGATGAACGAAAATATGTCCTTACGTCACAAGACTATAAAAGTCGCTCTAAGTCCGCAATAAATTCTGGTAACTGATCGATTGATGTGAGTTGACAACCACTGGCTTGTGGGTGGCCACCGCCTTGGTAGCGACTTGCGACTTCATTAATGACAACTCCACTGGAGCGTAGTCGAACTCGCCATAACCCTTCCGACGTCTGGTAGGCTAAAAACCAAATGGGGTATCCATTAATGTCACTTAAATGGGAGATATAATTTGCTGCTTGGTCTTCTGTTAACCCAGAATCTTTAATTTCTTGTTGATCTAAGACGACATATATCACACCGCTCGCAGTTTGGGCTTGGGATAAAAATGTACCAAGAAAGTGAACTTGCAATAAATCTCTAGCATACAATTGATCGTAAATTTCGACCGGCTCAATGCCGGTTTTTAATAAGTCTGCAGCTTGGCGTAGCGTTTGTTCACTCACGCCGCGGTAGCGAAAACGTCCTGTGTCAGTGGTGATCCCAGTGTATAAGGCTATGGCTGCAGCAGTTGGAATCTGCCATCCAAATTCTGCGAGGAGTCGAGTAATGATATTGCAGGTAGAAGGAGAAGTAGTATCAACGTAGTCAATATCACCAAAATAATCAATATGAGGATGGTGATCAATTCGAAGCAAGGCTTTCCCTTGGGAAAAGCGTTGGTCATAAATACGATCGCGGTTTGCAGTGTCTAAACTAATGACGAGACTCTCAGCAAAGATGCTATCTTCTACATCATCGGGGGCTCCGAGAAAGGCCAAATAGTCAAGCGCTTCATAGCGCACATACACTTTTTTTGTTGGAAATTGATGGCGAATCGTTTGAGCTAATCCCTGGGTTGAACCGATGCAATCACCATCCGGTCTTACGTGAGCAATGATAATAATCGAATCATGTTCGGTTATTAATTGTTTAATCGCGTCCATTCGTCCTCCTATGTGACATTGTAGTATAGGAAAAATCGAACATTTTGACAAGGATGTTCTGTCGTTTTCTTATATAATAGAATTGGTGAAAACATGTTAACAATTACACAAGTATCAAAATCCTACGGGGATGTCCAAGCCCTGAAAGATCTTTCGCTTACCGTTCAGGCAGGGGAAATTTTTGGGTTACTTGGATTAAATGGAGCAGGGAAAACAACGACCTTTCGAATGATTATGAACTTATTCAATCCGGATCAAGGTGAAATTCTCTTTGATGGAGCGTTGATTGGCTATGAGCATATGGACCGTGTTGGATTCTTAAGTGAAGACCGTTCCTTAATGACAAAAATGACCGTCAAAGAACAAATGATCTTTTATGGTCGTCTCAAAGGAATGAGCAAGAAAGCAGCCATTGAGGCCATGCATTATTGGCTAGAACGCTTTAGTATTCAAGAATATGAAACACGCAAGATTAAAGAATTATCGAAGGGGAATCAACAAAAAATCCAGTTTATTACTGCGATTATGAATGACCCCGATTTATTGATATTGGATGAACCCTTTAACGGACTAGACCCTTTTAATGTGCAAACATTTATTGATGTAATCCGTGAGTTTCAAGCAAAAGGGAAGGCAATTATCTTTAGTTCACATCAGATGCATCACATTGAGCAGTTTTGCGAATCGATGACCTTGCTGAAAGCAGGTCGATCGATTGTCAGTGGCAACATTCAAAAAATCAAAGAAGACTTAAAACAAAAAAATATTTTTGTACGTGCGGATTTGGACCTCGATTTTATTCGTCGTTTAGACGGAGTAAAAGAAGTGGTCCAACATGCCGATAGTGTCGAAATTAAGATCACCGATGAATCGTATGTGCATCATGTATTTGAAGCGGTGAAACTTGCCCCGAATGTTACATTGTTTGATGTACGCTTGCCGAGCTTACAAGAAGTTTTTATTGCGAAAGTAGGAGAAGCGTATGAAGAGTAAACGATGGTTCTTATTATGGTTTAGTTTACGCCGTAAAATTTGGAGAAAAAGCTTCTTCATATCAAATGCGATTATATTAGCCATTATCGTCACCTTATCGAATATCGACCAGATTATTAGTTTCTTTTCGAGTGATGAGGTCGATGTGTATGAAATCTACTATCAAGATTCGTTTAATCAAGGGTATGAAGTGTTACTCTCTCAAACCATCTCGGATTTGGATGATTCTCAAATCACTGTATATTTTGGACAAACCGAGATTGTCGATGAATCCGCAATCAATCTACGAATGGATGAATCGTTTGTTGTTTCCATTGAGTCGGAATCATCGATTTCCAGTAGTTTATATAGTGCAATTGTTCAATCGGTAAACCAAATTAAGTTGATTGAGCAATCCTCGCAGTATGATTTATCGTTGGAAGAAGTCATGCGACTGTCGACTCCTGTAATCATTGACCGCGCCATTTTGGATGAAGAAGTTCAAAGTGAAGAAGAAGTATTGATTGGTCAAGGCACAGCGTATGTCATTACCGTCCCCTTGTTTATTGCGTTGGTCTTTGTGATTCAAATGGTCGGGATGGAAATCTTTGAAGAAAAATCGACTAAAAGTACCGAGATTATTCTTTCCAATGTGACACCCCAAGAACACTTGTTTGCGAAAATTGCGTCGGCGAATTTATTTAGCTGGTTTCAATTCTTGCTATTTGTCGTCTTTGGTTTAATGGGACTCACCTCACGTAATGCGCTAATGAGTGTGGCCCCAGAATTAGCTGTCGTTGATCTGACTGATTTTACAAATGAGATTGTAAGTGTATTACCGGTGGTCTTAATTCTTTATATTATGACCAACATCACATACAGCTTTATCATGGCGATCTTATCCGCCACGGCGTATGAAATGGAAGACTTTCAAAAGATTATTTCACCGTTAATGATTACGATGGTGATTGGATTTTATATCGGAATCTTCAGTATCTTTGTCCCTGATACGTTGTTTAGTATTGTGATTGCCCATATTCCCCTCTTTAGTTTATTTATTGCTCCTGCCCTTTGGGTGAGTGGGGTATTATCCTGGGTCAATATCGCGGTCATTGTAGCCCTTCAGATGGCGTTAGTCTATATCTTATATCGATATGGGGCTAAAATATATAAACAAGCCATCTTGGATTATTCAGGCCAAGGGGTCTTTACCCGTTTATGGAAAGTGGTTCGCGGTCGAGGGATTTCATGAGAGAAATCGATGTTCATGAGTTGTATAAGAAATTAAACGAAGATCTGACAATTATTGATATCCGCGAAGCCCATGAACTTCGAAGTGGGGCAGTGCCTGGGGTGGTCAATATTCCGATGATGACGTTTGCATTAAATCACGAAGACTATGTGGATAAAAGTAAAGACATCTATATCATCTGTGAACATGGTGTTCGTAGTGTTGCCTTGATAGATGTGATGGAATCGTTGTATGATAACTTAATCAATGTCACTGGGGGAACGGAGTACTATGCTCGATATTACCCCTTAGAAGAATATAAGAAAGGAGAACGACATGGCCATTAAATACACAAATCAAGATGAATATGAAACGCTTCTTGATCAAGGAGTGGGTCTACTAGTTTTTTATGCTGACTGGTGTGGACCGTGCAAAATGCTTCATCCAGAATTAGAAAAGTTAGACGCTGATGGACATACGATTGTGAAAATCAATTCGGATGAAAATCAAGAGTTAATGGGCGCCTTTGGGTTAGCGGGTGTTCCATCAATGATTCTTTATAAAGATGGACAACCCAAAGAAAAAACATCAGGGTACCGTCCGAAGGCCCAAATTGAGCAATGGCTCAAGAAGTTTGAGTAACGTCTATGAAAGAAGTCTCGAGAGAACTACTCAATCAAATGCTGGTGGAAAGCTTTAACGAAATCCTTGTGATTCAAGAAGCCTACATGCAAGCGAACTGTGTCATGGATGTCACGATGAATGAAATTCATGTATTAGAGGCAATTGAGCGATTGAAACATCCGACCATGGCGCAAGTATCAACGGTGATGATGGTCACACCCGGTACCTTAACCACATCGGTGAAACGATTGGTGCAAAAAGGGTATGCCCTTCGTAAACAAGACCCTACCGATCGTCGCATCTATCATCTAAGTATTACGGAGAAAGCAAAACGAATCTTAGCGGTCCATGACCAATTTCATACGATGATGATCAATGGCATTGTGAATAACCCCGATGTCGATCTAGCAAGTGTTGCTCATACCATGGAAAGCTTACTAACATTCTTTCACCAAATTAAAAAAGAGTATGTCAAATAGACATACTTTTTTTGATATGATTAAGCAGCATGAAATTAAGCACGTTTATTGGAGATAAGGCGTTTTATCGTCATCTAATCGCGGTATCATTGCCGCTTATCTTACAACAGCTTGTCACCGCAAGCGTCCAAATCGTTGATAATGTGATGGTCGGTCGACTCGGCGAAACCGCAATTGGTGCCGTCAGTGTCGTGAACCAGCTCTTTTTTGTTGTCATCATAACGACCTTTGGCGTCATCTCTGGCTCAACCATTTATATGGCACAGTACTACGGGGCAAAGAACCAAAGTAAACTCAATCAAACATACCGGATTACCCTCTATGCTGCCTTGTTGGTAGCCTTTATCGCCTTTGTTATCTTTAGTCTTGCTGATACCTTCTTAATTCAAATTTTCACAACAAACCCGGTGACGATTGGCCTGGCTGAAGATTATATTTCAATCATACGGTGGGGGTTATTTGGGTTTGCGATTTCCATCGCCATTTCCAGTAGTCTTCGTGTCGTTGGGATTACGAAACCTCTCTTATGGATCTCAGTCTTTACCATTGTATTAAACACCATCTTGAACGCACTACTCATCTTTGGGTTATTTGGCTTTCCTGAATTAGGAGTCATTGGAGCAGCGATTGCGACGGCCATTGCTCGCTTTGCAGAAGCAGCATTGTCCTTGTGGTACATGTGGCGAAGACAAAACGTCTTCAAATGGGACTGGACTCGGATTTTCGCCGTTGAATTTACGCTGATCAAAGCGATTATGATTATTGGCTTTCCATTACTTCTTAATGAGATTTTTTGGAGTGTGGGTCAAACGACCTTTTTATACGCCTATTCAACCCGGGGCGATGGAGCCTTAGCGGCGATGAACATTACGAATTCGATTTCACAAATTACGTTTGTCTTATTTCAAGCGTTAGGGACTGCCTCTGCGGTGTTTGTCGGCAATAAACTAGGTGAAAATGAATTAGAAGAAGCCCAAGCCAATGCCAAACGGCTCGTTTTTGCCGCGGGGGTTGTGGCGGCTGCTGTAGGTTTGATTCAGTTTATGCTCAGCGGGCTATTTACCGACTTCTATTCAGTAACAGAACTCACGAAGTCATGGGCAATCTTTAATATTCGTGTGAATGCGTTATTTGTCCCGCTTTATACGATGAACGTTACCTTATTCTTTATCATCCGCTCTGGCGGGGATACGAAAAGTACATTATTGATGGATTCGGGCTTCATGTGGCTTGTGGCAGTTCCCGTTGCGTTGACCTTAGCGTTCTTTACGGCACTACCAATCACATGGATGTTTTTAATTGTTCAAGGGACCGAGTTTTTCAAAGTTCTCTTTTCCATCAGCCGCTATAACAAAAAGCGCTGGGTGAAGAATTTAGCCACCGAAACTCCACTTATTGCTGTATGATAAACTACACTAGGAGACAATCATGTTCTATTATGTAATCATTTCCATTGTCGCAATGATGCTGGCTCAAATATCAAAACTCTTTACCAAATACTGGTTTACTAGAGAGTGGGATACGACGGTGATGTTTGCCACCGGTGGTATGCCAAGTTCACATACCGCGTTAGTCACGGCGCTTGCCACTTCGATTGGTTTAATCGAAGGCTTTGAAACCACTAGCTTTGCGATTACCTTTGTGTTTGGTATGGTGATTGCCCATGACTCCATGGGAATTCGGTTTGAGGCCGGTAAGCACGCAAGTGTCATTAATAAAATTGCAGATGATTTGAGCGAACTCCTCGATCAACCAGAAAATCCAGAAGAGAAACTAAAAGATCTTCTAGGTCATCATCCGATTGAAGTGATTGGGGGCTTCTTGCTGGGAATCATTATTGCGTTAATCGGATTTTATTTCTTTATCTAAATAAAACATCATCCATTTGGATGATGTTTTTTATTCTGCTGATGTTAATTTTTTACGAAGCTTGGTTGAGGCATACTCGATTACTAAGACCACAATGATAATGCCCCATAAGGCAGCTGCGGCGTCTCGCCAGCGGTACGCGCCCATGGCTGCAATTAATGTAAATCCAATGCCCCCTGCGCCGACCAACCCTAATACGGTGGCGTTACGGACGTTGATTTCAAATCGGTAAATTGCCGTTGAGATGAAGTTTGCGGATAACTGAGGAATAATCCCGTACTGAATTTTTTGTAGGGTATTACAACCTGCAGCATCTAACGCTTCTAAAACACCCTTGTCGATGTCTTCGATGACTTCAACGTATAACTTGGTAATCATACCGATGGAACTTAGTCCAATCGTCAGTACCCCAGCAAATGGACCAGGTCCAGTTACCTTGATAAACATTAACCCCAAGATGAAGACGGGGAACGTTCGAATCGCTGCAACCAATGTGGAACCTAAAAAACTACCAAAAGGTCCAGCAATATTACGAGAACTAAAGAAGGCGAACGGTATCGCAAAGACTGCGCCAATGATTGTCCCTAAAAAGGCAATCGCTACCGTCTCAAACATTAAATAAGGAATCCCGAAGGTCTCGAAGGTAAAGAGCCATTCTTGGTTGGGCTCAATTAATGCTTGAAAGATGTTACGTGCAACAGTTACACCAATATCATTAATCCCGCGAAAATTAATCGTTGAAAGACTCCAATACGATAGTGCAGCAATAATAACGGCTACAAGCGTATAGATCCACCAACGTTTGGGTTCGTGATCAAGAACTTCTTGAATGTGATTATTTGTTTTAATGTCCATATTAAGCCAATCGCTTTCTGACATATCGAGACAGTTGTTCAATTGAGACAACAATCAAGAAAAGTACAAGAAGAATGACGAATACATCATTGTAAGCTCGCCAACTCATACGGTCGTCCATAAGTAATCCAATTCCCCCGGCACCGACCCATCCTAAGATGGCGGCGTAGCGAATATTGATTTCAAATGAATAAAGAGATAACGAAAGATATGCGGGCAAGATTTGAGGTAGAATCGCGGTGACAAATGCAGTCGGCTTGGTACTCCCTGTTGACTCCACCGCGGTGTAAGCGCCTAAATCAATCGTTTCGATAACTTCATATAACATCTTAGACATAATCGCAAAGGTAAACATCATTATGGCCAGCGTCCCGGCTAGGGTCCCAAACCCAAAAATCAAGGCTAAAATCGCTGCATAGACGAGCACTGGTAACGTTCGAAACACGCTTAAGATTAATCTTGTTAACCACAATAAGAATTTATTTTTATTGATGTTAGCCGAGGCTAAAAATGCTACGGGTAAGGAAAAGAATGATCCTAGTAAACTACCCAAAAAGCTCATTTGAATCGTATCGAGCATCGGTCCTTGAACACGCTCTAAATAACTCCAGTCAGGGTTATTCATGCGCAAGAGAATATCGAAGAAGTTAGAGAATCGTTGCCATAAGATATCTAGCCGTATTGAGGTGGCATCCCACGCAATCGCAATCAAGATAAGAAGAACGAGTAGAATCAATGGCATGTAGGAAAAAGGTTGAATAACCTGTTCTCCGGAAGCTAATGGATACGTTCTTGTTGCCTTGGTTTGAAGAACGACGCGGTCGAACCAATTACGCATGATCGGCTTCCTTAAACATGATGTCGTCATCGGTAATCTCACGTCCATAAATCTCTTTTAAGATACTTTCCGTGATTTCTTCACTAGGCCCATCAAACACAATCTCACCAGCTCGGATTCCAATCACACGACGTGCATATTTTAACGCCATATCAACATGGTGCATGTTGGCAATGACAGTAATATTCATCGATTTATTGATGCGCTCGAAGTCACTCATTACTTGATTTGCAGTAATGGGATCGAGGGATGCAACGGGTTCATCCGCTAAAATAATCGATGGCTTTTGAGCTATAGTGCGGGCAAGTGCAACCCGTTGTTGCTGACCACCTGATAATTGGTCGGCACGCGAATAAGCTTTTTCTAAAATGTGAACCTGCTCCAATGCTTCAAGAGCAAGAATTTTATCTTCTTTAGAGTAAAGACCAAATAAACTTTTAAAGAACCCCATATCGGCAACGCGTGCAGCAAGAACGTTACGGATTACCGACGTTCGCAAAATGAGGTTATAGCTTTGAAAGACCATTCCGATTTTTCGACGGAATTTACGCAGTGATTTTCCTTTTAGTTGATCGTTCACTTCAACGTCATCGACAAATAACTGTCCAGATGTCGGGGAGTGCATTTTATTAACAAGGCGAATGAGTGTGCTTTTCCCGGCACCACTAAGGCCGATGACCGCCACAAAGTCTCCTTGAGGAATTTCAAGGGTAACGTTTTTGAGTGCTTCCACTCCATTTGGGTATATTTTTCCTGTATTTTTAAACGTAATCATTATGTATAAAAGTAGGTTTTACACTTTATTAAAATGTAAAACCTACCCCTTCTTAAGATTTAAATGAGTGTAATTTTAGTTGCCAGAAAGAATTGCTTGAGCAGTACGTGCGCCTTCATAGTCAGAATCTGACACACGTTGGTAGCCTTCATGGTTGTAAATACTAAATACTTCCAACCCTTCAGGTGTTCCAATGATATTAATGAATGCTTGTGCTAATGCATCTTTTAAATCAGCATCAACAGTAACGTTAGAAACGGAAATGGTATCGTTGAAGATTCCATCAGTAACGATAATTACATCGGTTTCATCCCAGATGCTTGCACCATTACGAGTTTCAGACCATAGTCCACCATGATCACGACGAGCGTCAGCATAGATGGTTGATAAGTCACAGTTTCCAGCAGCTAGCGCAGCAATGGTTGGTCCATATCCACCAGGACGGACAACGTTTGCTAAGTCAGTAGCTGTTTTTCCATAGTTATTAAAGAGGTATACAGAAGGATAAATCGTTCCTGCTGATGAAGTTGGACTTTGTAGACACCAAGTTGCAGCATTTAAGTCTTCCCATGTGAGTGGCGTTCCTGCATTAACTTTTGCCGCTAAGCTACGTCCAATCGAACTTTGTCCCGCGATAACTAAACTACGGTAATACGTTACTTGAGCGTCTGGGTTACTTGTGGTTTCTAGACCATCATTCCAGTCGCGAGCATTCGGTGAATCTTTACTTAGACCACCACGAGTAGAGGCTAAGATAACGTCAACTTCACCATCACCAGAATATAACGCATATGTTCCACCTGGTAAGAATCCGATGTCTGCACTACCAGATACCATTGATTCTCCAACAGCTTCATATGTCGTACCAACTTCAATGATGATTTCATCAAAATCGTATCCTAGTTCTGCAAGCTCAGCTTGTAGCAATGCTTTTAGAGGTTCAGTTGCCTCTAAGATTTCTGCCGCATCACGAGATGGGACAAAATATACGGTTAGTGTTTCGGGCTCACTCGCACATGCAGCTAAGGATAGCGTTAAAACAAGCGCGCTGAGCATCAAAAAGACTTTCTTCATATTTCTCCTTTTTAGTTAATTCTATGTTAAAACTAATTAGATTATATAAAAAAAAGTTGGACTTTCCAAAGATTAGGCCTTAAAAAATGAAAAAAATTTTGAACTTGTTTTATACGTCCGACATTCATGGCCGTATCCTTAGTCAACATGATATTTTGGATAAATCGGTCCCCGTTGGACTGAGTCGCTTATCGACATTTTTTGCACAACAGAAAGTCCCCTTTTTATATCTAGACAATGGGGATATATTGCAAGGAGCCGCATTCATGGACCAAGCGCGTGATGAAGTGGTAAATCCTGCTGCCCATGCCCTAAATAAACTAGGCTGTGAATTTTATACCTTAGGAAACCATGATTTTAATTATGGCTTGCCGTATTTATACGAGTATATAAAACAGATGAACGCTACCTTATTGTTGGCCAATGTCTTGCAAAACAATCAGCCATTAGGAACGCCGTTTACAATCGTTGAACGCGAAGGAATACGAATTGGTTTGATCGGTGTAACGACAGCGTATATTCCACACTGGGAAGTGCCAGAACATATTCAAGGATTAACCTTTGTCTCTGCAGAACAAGCCGTTCGTGAAGTGGTTCCAGCGCTACGCGAAAAAGTCGATGTTGTTGCGGTTCTTTACCATGGGGGGATTGAGCAAGACCTATCAACAAACGTTCCGATCGGACGCCAAACCATTGAAAATGAAGGGGTTGCGATCTC
>CAYTXT010000008.1:11514-16794 GCA_964442245.1 uncultured Candidatus Izemoplasmatales bacterium | reverse complement strand
CACAGATCAAGATTTTCGTGCAAGCGATCCGTTAGCCCTTCGAGCCCAACCGCATCCCTTGGTCTCATGGATTCACCAACTCCAGTTTGCACAAACCAATGCCGATATTTCTGTGGTCTCACTACCTAATGATGTTCGAGGATTTCAGAACGATATCAGTAACCGCGATTTATTAAACGCGTTTGTCTATCCTAATACATTGTTTGAAATAGCAATGACAGGGGCTCAACTAAAAAAAGCGATGGAACAATCCGCCGCTTATTTCTCATTAAAAGAAGGTCAAGTTGTCGTATCCCCTTCGTTTTTACAACCCAAAGTGGAACACTACAATTATGATATGTATGCCGGTATTGAATACAAGATAGACCTTACTAAACCGGTTGGAGAACGAATTCGTGACGTGATGTTTCATCAACAACCATTACTCGATCAAACAACATACCGGGTTGTGGTCAATAATTACCGCGCTAATGGGGGCGGTGATTATGAGATGTTTCAACAAGCAACTGTGATTCAAGAACACGATGTAACGTTACTGCAATTAAGTGCTCGTGCACTCAAAGATTCACCAATCTTGCACGTAGATGTTACACCAACGTTTGTGTTGGTGACTGAAGAAGCTGGTCCACCGTCTCAATGACACGGTAGGACTCTTTTTTTGTTGCGACGCGAACTTTACTGGCAAACGCATGTCCGCCGCCGGAGAATTCTTGTAATAAGGGATGAAGGTTAATGCTATCGGATTGAAAATGAAGAATGAATTCTTGGTCTTTCTCGACCACAACGCATACTACTTGTAGTTCGCGTATTTGACGAAGTTGACGAAACAATTCACTAAAAGGAAATTGAACCTGTGCCAGTTCTTCATAAGTTAAAAATAGATAACCTAATCCACGAGGGGTATGTTGAAGCTTGCTGCGCCATGTCGCAATCGTTTCTAAGGTCAAAATAGGATGTTTTAAGACACTCTTTTGCATTTCATGATAACGTGCTCCTTGATCGATTAAGTACGCGACAGCGTGCATCGTATCCCTACTGACGTACGGGTGCGTTAACACGGTTGTGTCATGCAAGATGCCAAACAGGAAACAATTAGCAGTATGTGGCGTCATCGATAACGATAGACTTTCTGCCATCCTCGCCAAGATTTCAGAGGTAGACGTGGCAGTGGTGTCAATGAATGCATCATCATAAAATGGGGTTGTTTTTGGATGATGGTCAATGAGAAGACTTGAAGAGGCGTTAAAAGCACTAGGTGTAAATACCAATTCTTTGGTGGCTGTATCTAAAAAGACTACGGCGCTTTTTGCCCAGTGATCGTCAGGGATGACATCGAACGATCCCATCCAATCTGTCCCTTGAATGTGTTCACCAACGACGCGAACTCGTTGTTTGGTGGAATACGATTGTAAAAGTCCTTGCAAGCCAAACGTGGACCCTAACGCATCGCCATCCGGGTATATATGAGGGATGAGAATAACATTCTCATAGGCTTGAATTTGCTGCCACAAGGACTGAAATTTTTTCATGGTTTTATTATATCAACTTGCATTGACTCCTCCTTCATTGAATGTAATAATGAATCATGTTTGGTGACGCACGATGCGTCTTAATAGAGGAATTAGGTGTAAAACCTAAGCTGTCCCAGCAACCGTAACACGGACAAAAACACCAGAACCACTGCGTAAGCGGGAAGGGGTGTTGGCGGATGAAGTGGAGCCGGAAGACTTACCAAACTACAGATGTCTCCTGGGGATGGGAAAAATCATCATGATGATGATTTTTTAGTCCATGTTAGACGTGGACCCTTTTTTTTGGAGGCAAGATAGAGGAGAATGTATGAAACATTTATTTATCTTGTCGGCGATTGTATTTCTGAGTGCGTGTGAAACCACGCCCGTAACCGATGAAACATGTATTACGATTGATGTCGTGTATGAAGCTGAAGGGATTAACGAATCCTTTGACGCGTGTGCTGAATCATCCATCGCTGAAGATTTCTTGATGACGATCGAAGAAGAACTTACCCTTGAAATCGTCTCATCTAGTTTTGGTAACTATGTTGCGGGACTCGTCGGCTATAATTTTGAATCCTTAGGCATGAATGCGTACTGGGCAATTTATCTCAATGATGAATATGCGCCAGTGGGCATCTCTGAACTAGTAGTTGCAGAGGGCGATGTCTTGTTGTTCATCACTGAAACATACTAATGAACCGAGCAAAAGAAGTGGTTATCTTGGCATTTTTATCTTCCTTATTAACGGTGGGTAAATTTGCCTTAGCTAGTATTCCAAACATTGAGATTGTGACGTTTTTGTTTATTTTATATACCGTCGTCTTCGGGGTTCGTCGAACCTTGATTATTGCGTTCGTCTTTACCACGATCGAAATCATGATTTGGGGTTTAGGTATTTGGACCATCGGATACTATCTATTCTGGCCACTTCTGATTGGCTTAACCGCGATGTTACCAAAACCACTTCATCATGTATGGGGATACACCTTGCTTTCCGGAGCCTTTGGGTTTTTCTTTGGCTTACTGTTTGCCATCTATTCGGCACCGATTACCAACATCTCGATTTGGTTGTACTGGATGAATGGCATTATGTTTGATGTGGTTCATATGGTTGGTAATGTAATTGTCATGCTAGTCCTTTACGTCCCAGGACGTCGTGGACTTCAATTAGTGGCAAATCGATTGAAGGCATAAAAAAAACGGATGCAAGCATCCGTTAATTTTTATCGTACTTTTCTGATGTTTGTTGCTTGAGGGCCACGATCGTTAACTTCGATTTCGAATTCTACTTGTTGGCCTTCATCCAATGATTTATACCCATCTTCTTGGATGTTCGAAAAGTGTGCGAACACTTCTTGTCCATCTTCGGCAGTGATAAATCCGTAGCCTTTCTCTGAGTTAAACCATTTGACAGTTCCGTTCATTACGTTTTGTTTCTCCTTAATTTAAACTATAGTCATTATATAGGACGATTGGTATAATACAACTATAAATCGGAACTTTTTTTAATTCTTTACGTATTTATCGCCCCTAGGAGTCTAGATGACGATTGTTTTAGATGCGCAAACGATGGGTCGCAGTATCCGACGTATGGCGCATGAAATCATAGAACAGCACCGTGATTTGTCACAAATCGTGCTTCTGGGGATTGAAACCCGAGGCGTTTTTTTAGCCCGCCGCCTTGCGGAAGAAATAAAAACCATCGAAGGCGTTGATGTTACGCTGTCGCCGATTAATATTCGTCCGTTTCGTGATGATGTACGCCCGCAAGATGATATTGTCTTACCTCAGGTTTCAACCTTAGGCAAAGATGTGATTATTGTTGATGATGTTTTATTTACCGGTCGCAGTGTGCGAGCATGTATGGATGCCACGATTAAACTGGGTCGTCCAGCCTCGATTCAAGTGGCGGTCTTAATTGACCGGGGTCACCGAGAGTTGCCGATTACGGCAAACATTGTCGGGAAAAACATTCCCACCAAAGTCACACAACGAGTTTTTGTTCGCGTTATGGAAATTGATGGGGTTGATGCTGTTGAACTCGATTGACCGCGTCATTCAAATGATTACGATGCAGCGTTTATCGAATCATGTGACCAAAGAAGAACTGCTTCAATTTAAAGAAGAGCGTTATGAAGTCGATTTACATGATATGTATGTTGATGAAGCCTTAACCTTTTTACGATTCTTGCTACAACATACAGCCAAACATGTGAAACAAATTTATGTGGTGCATGGGTACCGTTCAGGAACGGCCCTTCAGCAAGCGATCACATTTAAAAATTTAAAATCCAAGCGTGTGGACCGAATTCATCCAGCGATGAATCCAGGGGTCAGCGTCATTGAGTTAAAGGTGGAAGAATAATGGGACGAGCATTTGAAGTTCGTAAAGCAGCAATGATGAAAACCGGAGCCGCCAAAGCGAAGCTCTATTCCAAGTTTGGAAAAGAGATTTATATGGCTGCTAAAAACGGGGGAACAAGTCTCGATGCAAACGTCGAGTTAAAACGTTTGGTCGACCGTGCGAAGAAGAATCAGGTTCCAGGTGATGTGATTCAGCGAAATATTGATAAAGCTGTTTCTAATGATGCCGATAACTATACCTTTTATCGTTATGAAGGATTTGGTCCGGGTGGGTCTCAAGTGATTGTTGATTGTTTAAGTGATAACGTCAATCGCACCGTCACCGAAGTCCGTAATTGTTTCACGAAGACGGGAGGTAAACTCGGGGTCAATGGGTCGGTTATCCATGCATTCGATCATTTATCGATTGTTCAAGTAACCGAAGTGAACGAGGATGACGTCTTGGAAGCATTATTTAATAAAGACATCGAAGTCGATGATGTGGAAACAAATAACGATGAAGTCACGGTGTACGCCGCCCCTGGTGAACTCCATATGATCACCCAAGTGATTCGTGAGAGTTTCAGTGAAGCGGATATTACGCTTGAAGAGCAACGTTACTTACCTCAAAACGCGATTCAACTTGGGGACGCTGATGTTCCCGCGTTTGAGAAACTACTCGATATGCTTGACGATTGTGAAGATGTTCAAGAGGTGTATCACAACGTTCAACTTGGCTAATATAGTATGATTGAAGTGGGCTTATTTATAATTTATAATTAAGCAATAAAAGCGTTTTATTTCAAGGAATAACGCGCCTCGTTACGTTGTAATATCGCCAAGATTACGATATAATGAGACGCTTAGAACATAGACTAAGGGAGGATATTATGGCAAAAGTGTTCCAATCAATGGATGGGAACCAAGCTGCTGCGTATGTCGCGTTTGCGTTTACCGAAGTAGCTGGGATTTATCCAATTACGCCTTCGACCCCAATGGGAGACTTCGTAGACAAGTGGTCCAGTCAAGGGAAGAAGAATTTGTTTGGTGTTTCACCTCGCGTTGTTGAGATGCAATCGGAAGCCGGCGCAGCCGGGGCTGTCCACGGATCTCTACAAGCAGGTTCACTCACAACAACGTTTACCGCATCACAAGGGTTGTTATTAAAGATTCCAAACATGTACAAAATGGCCGGTCAATTATTACCGGGCGTTATGCACGTTGCAGCACGTAGTATTGCGCAGCAATCATTATCTATTTTTGGTGACCACCAAGATATTTATGCTGCTCGTCAAACCGGATGGGCGATGCTTGCATCAGGATCTGTTCAGGAAGTGATGGACTTAGGAGGAATTGCCCACTTATCGGCGATTAAATCCAAAGTTCCTTTTATGCATTTCTTTGATGGATTCAGAACGTC
>CAYTXT010000008.1:0-11414 GCA_964442245.1 uncultured Candidatus Izemoplasmatales bacterium | reverse complement strand
TCAAACAAGGCGAAAAAGTGGGGATGATTAATGTCCACTTGTACCGTCCTTTCAGTGAAAAATATTTCAACGCTGTCTTACCAAGTACGGTAGAACGCGTTGCCGTCTTAGACCGTACGAAAGAAAAAGGAGCCGTTGGCGAGCCGTTATATCTTGATGTACGTGCCACATTCTATGGCCGTGAAAACCAACCTAAAGTCGTTGGTGGACGTTATGGTCTTTCAAGTAAAGATGTTACTCCAGAACAAATTGGGGCAGTCTATGAAAACTTACGTCAAGATGCGTCGATTAATGGATTTACGATCGGGATTGTTGATGATGTCACATTCAAGTCATTAGCAGATACGAAACATATTCCACTCGAAGATGAAACCGTCACCGAAGTCTTGTTCTTTGGACTTGGGTCCGATGGTACCGTCGGGGCAAGTAAAAATACCATTAAGATTATTTCGGACCACACGGATTTATATGGTCAGTCGTACGCAAGTTATGACTCGAAAAAATCGGGTGGGGTGACCAGAATGCACTTACGTTTTGGCCAAAACCCAATTCGTTCGACGTACTTGGTTTCAAACCCACACTTTGTTTCATGCTCCACAGATACCTATTTGGATAAGTATGACTTAATCGGTGGTCTACGTCCTGGCGGAACGTTCTTACTCAACACGATTCGTAGTGCAGAAGAAGTTCTTGCAATGATGCCAAACCATGTGAAGCGTATCTTAGCCGAACGTGAAGCTGACTTCTTTATCATTAATGCGCAAGGCTTAGCCAAAGAAATTGGTCTAGGTGGACGGATTAACACGATTATGCAATCCGCTTTCTTCAAGTTGAATGAACAAATCATTCCATATGAAAAAGCGAAAGAATATATGAAAGAAGCAGCGAAAAAAACCTACAGCAAACGTGGGGAAAAAGTTGTTGCGATGAACTATGAAGCGATTGAAATCGGCGGTAGTAAACTTGTTCAAGTCGATGTCGATCCAGCATGGAAAAACTTAATTGACCAAACAACAGACCAAGACATGAGCAAACCAGCGTTTGTTCGTGATATTGCGGAACCGATTAATGCAATTAAAGGATATGACATTCCGGTATCTGCGTTTGCAGGGATCGAAGATGGTCGTATGATTAACGGAACGGCCGCGTATGAAAAACGTGCGATTGCGACCGAAGTGCCACAATGGTTAGAAGACAACTGTATTCAATGTAACCAATGTGCCTTTGCGTGTCCTCACGCCGTGATTCGTCCGTTCTTATCCACAGAAGAACAAACCGCAAATGCCCCTGAAGGCTCGAAAACATTAAAAGCCGTTGGAAAAGCGTTTGAAGGCTATGACTTCTCGATTCAAGTATCGACCTTTGACTGTACAGGTTGTGGTGTTTGTGCCGCAGTATGTCCAGGGAAAAATAACTTAAAAGCATTAGAAATGACCCCAATTGAAGAAATGATGGACCAAGGTCAACACGACCAAGCAGCCTACTTCTTCAATGAAGTCGGATACCGTGATGATTTAGCGGATAAATTCCAAAACGTCAAAAACTCTCAATTTGCTCAACCATTATTTGAATTCTCGGGTGCATGTGCGGGTTGTGGTGAAACACCATACATCAAACTTGCAACGCAGCTATATGGAGATCACATGGTGATCGCCAATGCGACCGGATGTTCATCCATTTATGGGGCAAGTTTCCCTGCAACACCATACACCACAGATAAAAATGGAAATGGACCAGCATGGGCGAACTCCTTATTTGAAGATAATGCCGAGTTTGGATTCGGGATGCACTTATCGAACCAAGCATTACGTCGCCAAATTGAAACCAAGTTATTAGAAATCAAAGATGACACTGACAATGAAGTCTTAAAAGACCTCATTGACCAATGGGTCGAACACAAATTCTCGACCGAGAAAACGCGAGAGATCTCACCACAAATTATTGAAATCTTGGAATCTCATGGCGACAAATATAGTGAGCTTCTCGATTTAAAAGATTTCTTTGTGAAATCATCGACCTGGATTTTCGGGGGCGATGGATGGGCGTATGACATCGGATACGGTGGACTCGACCACGTTATTGCAAACAACGAAGACGTTAATATCTTGATTTTAGATACCGAAGTCTACTCCAACACTGGTGGACAAAGTTCGAAAGCGTCACAAGCGGGATCGATTTCTCAGTTTGCGGCTGCCGGAAAACCAGCGAAGAAAAAAGACTTAGCCGCGATTGCGATGACCTATGGTCACGTGTATGTAGCCCAAGTCTCACACGGTGCGTCTCACCCACAAACCTTAAAAGCATTTAAAGAAGCAGAATCGTATAATGGTCCATCGATCATTGTCGCGTACTCTCCATGTATTGCACACGGAATTAGTGGGGGAATGACGCAAATGTTCAACCACTCGAATTTAGCGACCAAATGTGGCTACTGGCCAACCTTCCGATTCGATCCACGACTCAAACTTGAAGGCAAAAACCCGTTCGTGATTGATTCGAAAGAACCAGAGTGGGATTTATACCATGAATTCTTAATGAGTCAAACGCGTTATGCGGCGTTGACCGTCGTCAACCCAGATAAAGCGCAAGAACTTCTTGCCTTAAACCAAAATGATGCGAAAGAACGTTGGGCAATGTACAAACGTTACGCCGCAATGGATTGGTCTGTTCCAAGTGAAGACAAGGAAGAAGTCCAAGCAGCATAAAGATATTAAGGTGTCCTCAGGACACCTTTTTTTTACGTGAAATAGTGATAATCTAACCTCTTACACCAATAAAAATGGAGTATGGTAAGCGTGTAGTATCTTGAAAATCAAAGTAACGATGTACAATAATACTAATAGAAGTTTTTCAGAAAGAAGAGGTCGTATGAAGATTGGTGTTTTGAAAGAAACCTCTGCCAACGAATCGCGGGTCGCACTCGTCCCCGCACATATACCTGCCTTACTAAAACGAGATTTTAGCGTTCTTGTTGAAAAAGGAGCAGGGTATGCGGCGGGGTATGAAGATGCAGAGTACCTCGAAAAAGGGGCAAAGCTACATTCAGCAAAAGAAATACTCCAAGAAGCCGACATTATTTGTGTTGTTCGTGGAGCCGCAGCGCGCGACGATGGCGAAGCATTAGCCGCATCCCTCAGCGCAAATCAAATCTTAATCGGGATGTTAGAACCCTATCAACCCCATAAAGCCTTTGATGAATTACTCAAAAAGAAGGTGACTAGTTTTTCATTAGAACTGATTCCACGTACCACTCGTGCTCAAAGCATGGATGTGCTGTCCTCGATGGCCAACTTAGCCGGCTACAAATCGGTGTTGCTTGCCGCTGAGACGAGTCCTAAAATGTTTCCGATGATGATGACGGCTGCAGGGACCATCCCTGCGTCGAAAGTCTTTGTTCTTGGAGTTGGGGTGGCAGGGTTACAAGCCATCGCCACTGCAAAACGTCTTGGTGCCTTAGTGTTTGCGTATGATGTTCGTAGTGAAGTCAAAGACCAAGTCTTATCTCTAGGGGCTAAATTTGTCGAGTTTGATCTCGAGAGCGCTTCGGGAGAAGGCGGATATGCAAAACAAATGGATGAAGCGTATTACGAAAAACAACGTCAACTAATGATTGAAACGATTAAAGACATGGACGTTGTCATTACGACGGCTAATATTCCAGGTAAAAAAGCACCGATTCTTGTCACAACAGCGATGATTGAAGCGATGGCACCGGGGTCGGTCATTATCGATTTAGCGGCGGAACGCGGCGGTAACTGTGAAGGTACAAAACCCGGGGAAACCGTGGTGATAAACGGGGTTACGATAGTTGGACCGTTAAATATCCCTTCCACGCTCGCCTTTAATGCTAGTGCTCTTTATAGTAAAAACATGACTACCTTCATCGATAACTTACTCGATAAGGGGTCGTTTGAACTTCGACGCGACGATGATATCGTGGCGGCAACCATGATTACCGAAAATGGTCAAATCACGAACGAACGTGCAAGCCAATGGATTGGAGGCTCCCAATGACCTTAATTTATTTGATTACGATTTTCTCGATTGCGATCTTTTTGGGCGTCGAGTTAATTACCAAAGTACCTGCAACGCTACATACACCGCTAATGTCTGGTTCCAATGCGATTAGCGGAATTACGATTGTTGGGGCGATTGGTGTCCTCTTAACATCGGTCACGATGGAACAAGCAGGAATCTTACCATTTGTTCTTGCAGCCATTGCCTTGTTTCTTGCCACGATTAACGTTGTGGGTGGATTTGTCGTGACCAACCGAATGCTCGAGAAGTTTCGAGGGAAAAAATCATGAACGAAACCTTACAGTCTTTAGTTGCCATTAGTTATTTGGTCAGTTCGATTTTCTTTATTTTCGGGATAAAACGACTTTCTCATCCGAAATCAGCCCCCCGCGGAAACCGTTTAGGGGCAGTGGGGATGTTGATAGCGTCATTAACTGCGTTTGTTGATTTTGGATTTTTACAAAATGATACGTTTCCTACTCAGTTTTTATGGTTAATCGCGTTAGCTCTACTTGCAGGGTCTGCGGTTGGAATATGGACTGCAACTCAGGTCAAAATGACCGGAATGCCTCAAATGGTGGCGATCTTTAATGGATTCGGGGGAGCTGCATCATTTCTTGTTGCTGGAATTTATTACCAATTTCTTGTGGTCGATAATATTGATACGAGTGATCCTGCATTTTTAGTAGCCACAGGCTTATCAGGGCTGATTGGCGCGATTACGTTATCGGGAAGTTTTATTGCCTTTGCGAAATTACAAGAACTTAAATGGATTCCCGGAAAACCAGTCACGTATAAAGGAGACTTGATTGTTAAAGTTGCCTTACTCGGCCTCTTGGTCGTCGGCACAGGATTATTTGTCCTAACGTCTAATACCTTAGAGTTATACTGGCTACTTGTAGCAGGTGGACTGCTCCTTGGGATTTTGCTTGTCATCGGGATTGGTGGCGCGGATATGCCAGTTGTTATTAGTTTATTGAACTCATATTCTGGTCTGGCCGCTGCAGCGACCGGATTCGTCTTACAAAATATTGTATTAATTATTTCAGGTTCTTTAGTTGGGGCGTCAGGATTAATCTTGACGGCAATCATGACCAAAGCGATGAACCGAAGTTTACAAAACGTCTTATTCGGTGGCTTTGGTGGCACAACGGATGGACCTAGTGCTGATGATGTTTACGGGGGTAAAGTTAAATCGACCTCAGCGGATGAAGTGGCAATGTTATTAAAAACCGCTCGCCGAGTTGTCATTGTTCCAGGCTACGGCCTTGCTGTTGCAAGAGCCTCCGGACCGACTAGAGTGTTAACCGAATTGATGGAAGCTGAAGGTATTGAGGTCGCATTTGGGATTCACCCTGTTGCCGGCCGTATGCCAGGGCATATGAACGTCTTACTTGCCGAAGAAAATATCGCCTATGAGAAACTGGTTGATTTAGATACAATCAATCCGACCTTTGCTCAAACTGATGTCGTCCTTGTCTTAGGGGCCAATGATGTAGTAAACCCACTCGCACGTGACCCGCAATCCGCGATTGCTGGGATGCCAATCCTAGATGTCGATAAAGCGGCTGTATGTGTTGTGGTGAAACGAAGCTTATCCCCAGGATTTGCGGGGATCCCAAACCCATTGTTTGCCAATGAGAACACCTTAATGCTCTTTGCGGATGGAAAAGCCGCAATGGATGATTTGGTTAGTGCATTTAAAGAAGCATAATAAAAACGACCTTAGCGGTCGTTTTTTTATGGCAATTGTTTTAATGTTTCGTCATTCACGACTTCATAAATAATCGCTGCAAACGGTGCTAATCGGAACCGTATGCTGTGAGACTGTCCGTTGTTAAATTCTTG
Source organism: uncultured Candidatus Izemoplasmatales bacterium (assembly GCA_964442245.1). GTDB lineage: Bacteria > Bacillota_I > Bacilli_A > MAG-NZ > MAG-NZ > M30B81. Next base: position 5,549 of record CAYTXT010000008.1, on the reverse strand, counting down.
GGTCGTGTACACATCATCATAGTTGAAGCGGTTGCCGCCTCCGTATTCTTTTTTATCGGAGTTGAGTACTTCGTGATAACGGCCTTCCCATGGAACGCCTAATACAAAACCGGCATGGTCCACGGGGGTCATGTTTAAGACAACAACAATTTTCGAATCAAAAAATTCTCTCGAATAAGCAAGAACACTTTGATCCGCATTGTTGACCATGATCCATTTAAATGCCTCATATTCATAATCATTGGCATATAACGCCGGTTTGAATTTAACGGTCTCATTGAGATCGCGAATCAAACGGTGAATCCCGTGATGAATGCTGTATTCGAGTAGTCGCCAATTTAACGACGTTGCTTCATTCCATTCATCAAAGGTGCCTAGTTCATTACCCATAAAGAACAAGGTTTTCCCAGGGTGAGTAAACATGTAGGTGTAAAGATTTCGAGCTTGAGCGAATTGGTCTTCAAACGATCCCCACATCTTATTGACGATGCTGCCTTTACCATGCACGACTTCGTCATGCGACAAGGGCATTAAGAAACGCTCAGTCCAGTAGTAATGCATGCTGAAGGTAATTTGATCATGATGATGTTTACGATACAACGGGTCGAGTTGGTAGTAACGAAGTGTATCATTCATCCACCCTAAATCCCATTTGTAATCAAAGCCTAATCCACCTTCAAAGGTAGGTTTAGTCACTCCTGGATGCGACGATGAATCCTCAGCAATTAAGAAGACATTGGGAAAGGCTTCATGAAGCAAGTGATTGTTACGACGGATGTAATCGCCAGCGCCTTCGTTGACGCCATCATTTGGATTTCCATTGTAGAAGATTAAATTACTGACCGCATCATAACGAATCCCGTCAACATGAAATTCTTTAATCCAGTAGGCAGCTGAACTCATTAAGAAGCTGCGAACGGTCTCGCTAAATAGGTTAAAGTTGACACTTCCCCATTGCGAGTAACGGCGATATTCATCCCCATATTCATAGAGTGGTTCGCCATCAAACATATGTAGACCATGAGCATCTTTAATGAAGTGAACTGGGATAAAGTCGAGGATGACGCCTACGTCATTACGATGACATTGGTCTATGAAATACATTAATTGTTTGGGGTTGCCATAACGTGAGGTTGCACTGAAGTATCCAGTGGCTAGATAGCCCCAGCTTAAGTCCAGTGGATTTTCTAAGATGGGTAAGATTTCAATATGGGTAAAGCCCATCGATTTTACATAAGGAATGAGTTCATGGGCTAACTCTTCATAGGAGTAGAAGGAGCCATCCGCTTTTTGTTTCCAGGAACCAAGGTGAACTTCATAAATTTGAAGCGGCTTATTAAACAAATAACTTCGATTTCTTAGATAGGCATCGTCCGACCAAGGAAACGCTGAGATATCAAATGTTTTTGATGCCGTTTGCGGACGAAGCTCAGCAAAAAAGCCATACGGGTCGGCTTTATCAATCCATTCCCCAGACGCAGTTTGGATGTGGTATTTGTATCGTTCGTAGTCCTCGATGCCAGGTACAAAGAGGGTGAAGAAGTCATGGTGAACACGTTTCATTTGATGTGCCGATCCTACCCAATTGTTAAAACCACCAATGAGTTCAACGGCTTGAGCATGCGGAGCATATACAGTGAATTCATAGCCCGCTTGCTTGTTTTTTGTTTTTTTGTGAGCCCCTAAAAATGAGTAAGCCTCTAACGAACGCCCTTCATAGAATGCTTGAAGTTGCGTTTTGTTCACGATAACCCTCCTTTTAAAATACGACTAAAAATCGTTGTATTACTAATGTAACATGCCATGCAAATATTACAATGTTAGAAAGCGGTTTTTTAGCGTAAAATCTACTGTTATTGTTATACTTGTAGTGTGAAAACAACTCTATTAAAACGATTCCTTGTTCTTGGAATTCTACTCTTTGTCAGTGCATGTGACAGCCCCGAAGCAAGTGAGGGGCCCCTTTTAACTCGCTATGACATGACATTTGATGAATATTTAAACACGGTGAGTGTCATCTCTATCTTTCATGAAGAAGGGTTTGATGCCCCTGCGTTTCGATTAGACGTCGAAGCCTTCTTAGAAGAAGCGGATCAAATCTATAGTGCATACTCGCCTGGGGCTGAAATGTATGAAGTGAATCTAAGAGCCGATGAAGGACCGACGCCGATTAGCTCTGAACTCGTGATCGCAATTCGTGAATCGTTATATTATGCAGAATTATCCAATGGACTCTTTGACCCCACGATTTTACCGTTGGTGGAACTATGGGGAATTGATGGGTCGAGTTGGTTTTTAGGTGGCGAGGTTCCCTCACAAGAAGCGATTGATGAAGCCCTTGCGTTAATTGATTACACTCAAGTGATTTTGGATGAAGAAGCACAAACAGTCGAATATTTAATTGAAGGTATGCGTTTTGATTTAGGGGGTTATTCCAAAGGATTCATCGCCTATGAACTTCGAGACATGATTTTGGCGGCAGGGATTAATCACGCGATGATTAATATCGGAAGTAGTTCACAGTTAACGATTGGTAACCGTGCAATCGCTGTGAATGAAGAAAAGACTCAGTTTCAAGGAACAAGCCAAGCATGGCAAATTGGCACCAAAGACCCGTTTGACCCCTTTGGGATTAATCCAAGTCCTATTGGTTCGTTTGGCTTACTCAATAAAGCATTAAGTAGTAGTGGGTCGAGCCAACAGTTTTTTGAACAAGATGGCCGACGTTACCACCATTTATATAATCCATTCACAGGATATCCAGTTGATAACAATTTGATTGTTGTTCAAGTCATTAGTGATGACCCCATCGGTGTGGACCCCTTAAGTACCTTAATTTATCTTATGGGACTTGAAGAAGGATATGAGTTTGTAGAGAGTTTAGAGGGGGTTGAAGCCGTCTTTATCACCTACGACCGACGTATCTTTAAAACATCCGGGTTTGGCAACTATGAGTTGTGGGACGATAATTACCGTATTGGTGCACTATAACGCCTTCTTTCAAGGCGTTTTACTTGTTTTAAAATTGTAATCATTGTTACACTAACTGTGGTTAAAAATACAAAAAATAGAGGTGAGAAATGAAACCGAAGTTACAAATCAAAGGGTTGCAAGTCAATGTTGAAGACAAGCAAATCCTAAAAGGCGTTGATCTCACGATTCAAGGGGGCGAAGTTCATGCCATTATGGGCCCTAACGGAACGGGAAAATCAACCTTAGCATCAGCAATTATGGGACATCCAACTTACACCGTTACTGGTGGAGAAGTTATTCTTAACGGTGAAGATGTACTAGAAATGGAAGTCGATGAACGAGCTCGTAAAGGACTCTTTTTAGCGATGCAAGCACCCCGTGAAGTATCAGGGGTTACAAATACAGACTTTATGTTTGCAGCATTAAATAATGTACGCGAAGAACGTGGACAAGAACCAATGTCCCGTATCGTTTTCGGTCGTGATTATTTAAAAAAAGCAGCAGCAATGAAGATTGATGATCAATACGCAGAACGTTATTTAAACGAGGGCTTCTCCGGGGGAGAGCGCAAGCGTAATGAAATTCTTCAAATGAATATCTTAGAACCTAAAATTGCAATTTTAGATGAAATCGATTCCGGTCTTGACGTGGATGCCTTAAAAATCGTCGGGGAAGCGGTCTCGGATATGATGAGTGATCAATTAGGGGTCTTACTCATTACCCACTACGAACGTATTTTGGAATACATTACCCCAACCCATGTCCATGTAATGATTAACGGTAAAGTCGTGAAATCAGGCGGACGTGAACTCATTAAGAAAATTGATGAACAAGGGTACGACTGGGTCAAAGAAGAACTCGGGATTGAAATTGAAACACAAACCCCTCGCTCAGCCAATCCATATATGCTTGGTGGCACACCGAAAGGAGAATAATCATGTATTCGGTTGACATCAAAGATGTATTCAAAAATGACCCGAAAGCAATTATGACCTTTCGTGAATCGGCTAAAAACAAAGTCGATTCGTTAGTCTTTCCTAACATTGGAAAACTGAATCAAAAAAACTTCTTACCCGAATCGACCAATTTAAAAACGGTTCTGCTTAGTAAAGTAAAACAAATTCCGACAGAACTCGCGAAACTCGTTACTTCTGACGATGCGAACGTTGTGGTCATTCAAGACGGGAACATCATTTATGATTCGCTCAGCGCGAATTACAATGATGTTTACATTAATGATTTTCACAGTGCGTTTGAAGAACGTCCGGAGTTAATCGTTGATTTACTCTCTCGTCCGCATGAAAAACAAGACAACCAAATGGTCGCCTTGAACAGTGCATACTTCAATTCTGGGGTCGTGATTGATATCCCGAAAAACCTTGAACTCAAAGATAATTTGGTTCTTGTGTACCTACAAAAACATGGCGACGTGGTGCACCGTAGTTTAATTCATACGAATGCCAATTCGTCATTAACCGTGACGGAATATTTCTTAAATTCATCCTCATGCTATGCGAACTTGGTCACGGATGTGATTATGGAAGATGGGTCCCGCGTAATTTATTCTGGGATTGATCAATATGATGGTTCATCACGAATCTACCAAAACACTCGTGCAACCATGATGAAAGCGACAAACTTACACTTACTCAAAATCTACTTGTCGGAAGCGAATACGGTGGGCGATATTGACGTCTTACTTCTTGGAGAAGGCGGCGAATCCACGGTAGAAACCGTTGCGGTTGCTCGTGGAACGCAGCAAGTGGGATTAAACATTAACACCAACAATGCCGCAAAACGCACCAGTGCTCAAATCAACAACCACGGTGTGGTCCATGACCGAGCTAAACTATTATTCAATGCGATTGGAAAAGTGGAAAAAGGGTGTGTTGGTTCAAACGCGTATCAAAAAACACGTGGAATTATCTTGTCGGATACCGCCGAGATTAATGCCAACCCCTATTTGATCATTGATGAATTTGATGTGGAAGGGGCAGGTCATGCCGCAACCATCGGACGCTTCAATGAAGAGGATATTCACTACATGATGTCGCGTGGGGTTCCCCGCTCGGAAGCGGAAACCATGGTCATCAATGGATTCATTAAACCTGTGGTTGAAGAAATTCCAAACCAAAAGATGCAAGACTATGTCTACGGCGTCCTGAAAGAAAAATTAGGTACAAAATGAAACGTCACCATGAATTTCCCATTTTAGCCCAAGATGTTATTTATTTAGATTCGGGGGCAAGTAGCTTAAAACCTACGGTTGTGCTCGATGCGATGCAAGAATACTACGAAGAATATGGCGTTAATATTCACCGTGGGGTGTATCGCATGTCGTACAAAGCAACTCAAATGTACGAACAAGCACGTGAAACCATGGCGAAATTCATTCACGCACAACCCAAAGAGATTGTCTTTACCCGCGGAACCTCTGCAGGATTAAACATGGTGGCTCGGATGGTGGAAGATGCGGTAATTACAGAAGGCGATGAAATCATCGTCTCAGAACTCGAACATCATTCTGGCTTACTCCCATGGCAAGAAGTGGCACGACGTAAGAAAGCGACTTTGGT
>CAYTXT010000007.1:0-35675 GCA_964442245.1 uncultured Candidatus Izemoplasmatales bacterium | reverse complement strand
ATTCTGGCTTACTCCCATGGCAAGAAGTGGCACGACGTAAGAAAGCGACTTTGGTTTTTGTCCCCTTAACAAACGAAGGCCGTATCACCACCGAAGCCGTTGCTTCCGTGATGACATCCAAGACTAAAGTCATCGCCTTAACGCATGCATCCAACGTGATGGGTTATATTACCCCCATTCAAGATATTTGTAAGCTTGCTCGCGAGCGAAACATTATTACAAGCATTGATGCAGCGCAAAGCGCTCCCTTAGGAATTGTGAATGTACAAGAACTGGACTGTGATTTTCTCAGTTTTGGGGGACACAAAATGTGTGGCCCTACCGGGATTGGTGTCTTATACGGACGCTTTGAATTATTAAACCAAATGCATCCTGTTGAATTTGGGGGCGAGATGAATGATGGGGTAAGTCTTCATTCATCGACGTATAAAGATGCACCGTTTAAGTTTGAAACCGGCACCATGCCGATCGCAGAAGCGATTGGGATGGCCAAAGCGGCCGAGTATGTGATGAACGAATCCAACATTATGGAAGAAGAACGTCACTTGGTGTCGATGGCCATTACGCAACTGCAACAAATCAAAGGTGTGAAGGTCTACAATACCAACCCTGAATTTGGCATCGTAACCTTTAACATTGAGGGGGTTCACCCGCATGATACGGCATCCTATTTGGATGAGTATCAAATTGCAGTGCGAGCCGGACATCATTGTTGCCAACCGTTAATGCAGTGGTTAGGGGTCGATTCGACCGTCCGTGCAACCTTCTACTTATATAATGATGAATCAGATGTTGAAAAACTGGTGGCTGCCGTAAAAGGGGCCGCAGAATTCTTTGGACAATTTGAATGAGTACAAATAATTTAGAAACCTTATATCGTCAAGTGATCATGGATCACTACAAAAACCCTCGTAACAAAGGGCTTAAAGACGATCCAAGCTATCAACAATTTCATATTAAAAACCCGACGTGCGGTGATGATATTACCGTTCAAGTCAAGGTAGAAGATGGGGTTTTAACCGACATTCGTCATGAAGGTACAGGATGTAGTATTTGTTGTTCGAGTGCATCCGTCATGTCGACAACCCTAAAAAACGATACAATTGAAAGTGCAAAGGACAAGATTGAGTTGTACTTTGAAATGATTCAAGGACACTTAACGGAAAGTGATGAACGACTTGGGGACGCAGTAGTCTTCCAAGGAGTCGCCCAGTTTCCGCAACGATATAAATGTGCGACTGTCGCATGGCAGGCACTGAAGGAGGTTATCAATGGCTGATACAAAACAACTGGCGAATGAAATCGTCCAGCAGGATTACAAGTATGGATGGTCCACTGAGACAACATCCATTATCAATACAGGCTACGGATTAAGCGAAGCAACCGTTCGTCAAATCTCTGCCTATAAAAATGAACCCGAATGGATGCTTAACATTCGCTTGCAAGCGTATGAAGCATTCTTAGAGTTAGAAAACCCAACATGGGGACCGGATTTATCCAAGATTAATTTTCAATCGTATGTCTACTACATCAAGTCGACAGACCGTGCGGAAAAATCATGGGATGATGTACCAGATGAAATTAAAGAAACCTTTGCGAAAATCGGTATTCCTGAAGCCGAGCAAAAATACTTAGCCGGCGTTACGACTCAATTTGAATCCGAAGCAGTCTATCACTCTACGATTAAAGAACTCGACGACTTGGGCGTTATCTTCGTCGACACAGACACTGCCGTTCGCGAATACCCAGAACTCGTTCAAAAGTATTTCACGCATTCGATTCCTTACGATGATAATAAATACGCGGCATTAAACACCGCTGTATGGTCTGGTGGATCATTCATTTATGTCCCGAAAGGCGTACATGTCGACAAACCACTTCAAAGCTACTTCCGCATTAACTCTGAGTTAATGGGACAGTTTGAGCGCACCTTAATCATCGTCGATGAAGGGGCAAGCGTCAACTATGTTGAAGGATGTACCGCACCGGTTTATACCAATGATTCCTTACATGCAGCGAACGTTGAAATCATCGTTCATAAAGATGCAAAATGCCGATATACAACCGTTCAAAACTGGAGTAACAACGTATTAAACTTGGTGACCAAGCGTGCTGTTGTCGATGAGCGTGGTCATATGGAATGGATTGATGGTAACATCGGTTCAGGAATTAACATGAAATACCCATCCATTATTCTTCGTGGAGAAGGGGCCAAAGGAACGACCATTTCGATCGCCTTCGCCTCCAAAGGAATGATTCAAGATGCAGGAGCTAAAATGATTCACTTAGCACCTAACACCTCAAGTTCAATCATTTCCAAATCGATTGCGCGTGGTGGTGGAGCTGTTAACTACCGTGGACTCGTGAAACATGGACCCAACGCCAAAGGCGCTCGTTCAAACATCGAATGCGATACGATCTTAATTGATGGTATCTCGACCTCAGATACGTTACCCGTAAACATTGCCCAAAACGGCGATGTCATGATTCAGCACGAAGCCAGTGTATCGAAAGTATCGGATGAACAGTTGTTCTATCTGATGAGCCGTGGAATTCCAGAAGAAGAAGCGGTCCAAATGATCATTATGGGATTCATTGAGCCGTTTGCTCGTGAATTACCGATGGAATACGCTGTCGAATTAAACCAACTCATTAAGTTAGAGATGGAAGGATCCTTAGGATAAAAAATAAGCCCCTCGTTTGAGGGGCTTTTCTTATGCGGTAATTAAATCTAGTTTCCAAATATCATCGACGTAATTTTGAATCGTACGGTCGGTGGAGAAGAACCCAGAGTTGGCAATATTGACCAAACACATTTGTTGCCACTTATCGTGGTCTTTGTAGGCAGCGTTTAATTTTGCTTGCGCCTTCTTATAACTTTCAAAGTCTTCTAAGACCATGTATTCATCGCGGTTATACAGCTCATCTAAAATCATGTTGAAGTCACCTTCATGAGCATCACTGAAGTATTGGTGATTGATGTTATCGATGATGGCTTTGATCTCCGCGTTGGAATCAATGATTTTACGAGGGTCATAGGATGGTTTTTTTGCCACTACTTCGTTGGTCGAAAGCCCAAAGATAAAGATATTATCTTCCCCAACGGCGTCATAAATCTCAACGTTGGCACCATCCATGGTTCCAATCGTTAACGCGCCATTCATTTGAAACTTCATGTTTCCTGTCCCGGATGCTTCTTTGCCGGCTAAACTGATTTGTTCACTGACATCCGCAGCAGGAATGACAATCTCAGCACTCGATACATTGTAGTTTTCGATGAAGACCACCATTAGTTTGTCTTTGGTGGCGGGGTCATTGTTGACCTTGGTTGCAATCGAGTTAATGAGTTTAATGACTTGTTTGGCAAAGACATAACTTGGGGCCGCTTTGGCGCCAAAGATAAACGTTTGCGGGTGGAAGTTTTGATAAAATGCTTTATCCGTTTTCAGTTTTTCATATACATACATAATATGCATTGCGTTCATCAATTGACGTTTATAAGCATGGAGTCGTTTGATTTGAACATCAAAGATCGAATTTGGATTTAATGTAATCCCTTGTCGGGTTTTGATGTATTCGGCAAATCGATCTTTGTTGGTTTGTTTGATCTTATGGAGTTCGCTCTGAATGTTTGTTTGCTCCAAACGACGAAGATGCTTCATGTCGTGAATCCATGAATCCCCAATTTGATGGGTAATTTCCCCGGAGAGTTCAGGGTTACAGTTGAGCAACCAACGACGGTGAGTCACCCCATTGGTCTTGTTATTAAATTTCTCGGGATAAAGTTCATAAAACTCGGGTAGGGCGATATTTTTCAAGATGTCTGTGTGCAGAGCGGCAACGCCGTTTACACTAAAACATCCGACAATCGCTAAGTGAGCCATGTGAATTCGGCCATCTTTAATAATGCGAACTTTATTAATAAAGTCAGCAGATTTCCCTTGTTGTTGTAAGCCTTCGACAAATCGTGCATCAATTTCTTCAATGATCATTTGGATGCGTGGAAGGAGTTCTTTCATGATTTCCACATCCCATTTTTCTAAGGCTTCCGCAAGAATCGTATGATTCGTATACGCAAGGGTTTTGGTTACAATTGGCCAGGATTGATCCCATGTGTACCCATATTCATCCATTAAGACCCGCATTAACTCTGCAACTAAGATTGCAGGGTGGGTGTCATTAATTTGAATAACAACACGTTCATGCAAGGTGTCTAATGTTTTAGCTTCTTTAAAGACATTTTTTACGATGTACGCAAGTCCTGCTGCACTAAAGAAATATTGTTGTTTTAAACGCAGGATTTTTCCTTCACGAGTCGAATCGTCGGGATATAAGACATCAGAAATGTCATGAACGTCTTGTTCATAATCTTGGAAATCGGGATACTTCACATTCATGCTCGGCTCTGCGGCCCACATGCGAAGTTTGTTGGTCACCCCATTACGATAGCCAATTAATGGCATATCATAGGCGACTGCATCGACACTGACATAATCGCTTAATGTCGGACGAAGTTTGGAATCTAAGGTTACTTTTCCATAAAATTTAACTTCGACTCTGTCATTGGGTTTACGCACTTCCCATACGTTTTTATTATCGGTTAACCATGGTTGAGGATATTCCACTTGGTATCCATTTTCAAAGCGTTGATTAAAAAATCCGTAAGTGTATCGGATGGTATTTCCATGACCTGCATATCCTAGGGATGCAATCGAATCCATAAAGCACGCAGCTAAACGCCCAAGTCCACCATTTCCGAGTCCTTGATCGTCTTCCACTTCAACTAAATTTGCTAATTCAATGCCTAAGTCTTTAAGTCCTTCATTGATGGGTTCGTAAACGTTTAAGTTAATCAAATTGTTAACAAGCATACGTCCGAGTAAGAATTCCATCGAGAAGTAATACACTTGCTTACTACCTTTACGAAGTTTAGCTTTGACACTTTTCCAGTCAAGCATTGCCTCTTCACGTAACATGTTCCCTAACACGATATATTTCTCGACATCGGAGGTAAAATCGATGCCTCGAGAATAGGTTCGCTCTAAGCGGTCCACGAAACGCAGTTTGAAATCTTCTTTGTAAAGTAATTGAAATTTGTCCATCTGTCCTCCAAAGTTGTCCAATCCATTGTATCGTAAAATCAATTTTTTTGGTACCGTTATCATCAACGACCATGATAGAATAAACACGGTGAGAAAATGATACAAAAACTCTTAAATGCATTAGCAAAACAACCGAAGAAGACCATTCATATTCCAGCAATTTGGAATGCATGGAACTTGCCCGTAAAAGAACAAAAAGATGGATTACATATCATCGATGAAGCGTCGTATTTGCAAGCGTTACTCAAACATTCAATGCGACCGAACATCGATTTTTCTTTGCCCATCTCTAAGGTAACCAAGGAAGAGAAGTGGCTAGATCAATCTGTCGCCTACTCGATGATGATTCGTACATCTAGTGCCTGGGATTACAATAACAATCAGTCCTTAGAAGCGAGTGAAAACGGAACGTTTATTCGCACTCTGTTATTGCTTCCATATTTAAAACGCATGGGCGTGACTCTGTTATATCTATTGCCGATTTCTAAATATTCATTAGAGAATAAAAAAGGAGAACTCGGAAGTGTATACGGTGTGAGTAACTTCTTTGCGATGGACCCCAATTTAAAACATGACACGCCGTTAACCATTGAAGAAGAGTTTCAATGTCTAGTCGAAGCGTGTCACATGTTGGATATTCGTGTAATGATCGATTTAATTCCACGTACCAATTCTGTCAATTCAGAATTAATTGCGGACCATCCTGATTGGTTTTATTGGATTAAACAAGAAGAATATGAAGGATATTACCCTCCAGCTGTTCCAGCGATTGGTAATGTCGTTCAACCCAATCATGAAAACTTACCTTTAATTTATGCTGAACCCAATGTTCAAGCGCATATTCAAAAGTTTGTACCCCATCCAGGGGATCATCCGAAATGGAAAGAGATTAAGCATGACCTTTCCATGGTGGAACAAGAACTGGGCATCCGTGTTGCGCCAGCCTTTTCAGACCACGTGAATGATCAACAACCTCCATGGACTGATGTGACCTTTTTTAGGCTTTACTTAGACCATCCGAAAGCAGCCCAAGCGTTTGTGTCACCAGAAACCCCGCCGTATATTTTGTTTGATACGATCAAAGGTAATGTTTTCCAAGGAGATATTATCAATGAAGAGTTATGGGATGTATTAGCTTCCATTATTCCTCATTATCAACAATTCGGGATTGATGGGGCACGCATTGATATGGGCCACGCCTTACCCAAAGATTTAACAGGCCGTATTGTAAAACGTGCCAAAGATATTGACCCTTATTTTTCCTTTATTGCAGAAGAAAGCATTAAAGAAAAATCTAATACCCTACTAGAAGATGGGTATGACATGATGATAGGCAATGGCTTCTATTTCCTTCCACGATACACCGAAGGTAAAACCAAAGAATATTATTTTGGCTATAAAGACAATCCAATTCCGGTCTTTGCGAATGCGGAAACCCATGATACTAAGCGTGTCGCATCACGTGCATATGGAGGAGCTCAGCTTGCTGAGGTCGTTACCTTACTCAACTACTTTATGCCCAACGGCGTCCCCTTTATCAACAGTGGCCAGGAACTTTATGAAATTCAGCCAATGAACCTTGGGGTAGACTGTGAGCTCAGTGAGCAGTTTATCTTACCCAAAGAAGATTTTAATTACGGCAAACTCGCATTATTTGATCCCTATCAATTTCATTATTTGGACGAACGAGCTCCTCGACTCATCACAATGATGGAAGAAGTGGTAGCGATTAAAAACCAGTATCCAACATTGTTTGAGAAACAACATTGTAGTTTTATTGAATACGAAGAAGTTCTAGGGTTTAGTTACCAAGATGGACAAAACCGTATTGAGGTCTTAGGGAACTTTTCGTTAACTCATAGTTCAACGGTTGCACCAGTTGAAATTCTATTTGCCAGTAAAGAAAAGAACCATCACATTTCTCCCATGGAAGTAAAAATCCTTCGATTTTAGTTTCAAGTCAGTATAATAAAACAAAGGAGACACCACATGCGAATACTAGATGCAATAAAGCATTACTTCATTTCGCTTGGCCAACGTCTGAAAGCGTTACCAGGTAATGTCGTCCAGTGGTTTGTGAATCGATACCGCGGGATCCGTGGATTGATTCTAGACATGCGTGCCCATCCCAAAGCAAGTCTAACTGCCTTGTTCTCAGGGTTATTGATGGGGGCTGGTCAACTTAAAAACAAACAATACTATAAAGCAATTTTCTTCTTTTCGATTTTCCTAGGATATGTAGCGATTGAGCTTGCTACCAGTGGATACTTTGGAATGTTTGCTGAAATTGCAGAGTTCCCGGATGAGTTTGGGATTATCATTGCTCGGGATTATGGGGGATTATTTGTTCGTGGCTTATGGGGCTTTATTACCCTAGGTGAACTTGTTGTTTTCCAAACGTACCGGGGTGGACGAATTCGATTAGTCGATAATAATGTCTCTTGGTTATCTGCCGATGTCTCGAACGCGTTACTTGGACAAGGGATTATCGTTTTAGTTTTATTATTAGTGCTGGTCTTAGTTTATTTTGGGAACATCATTGATGCGTATCAAAGTGCGAAAAAAGTAGAAGAGGGAGAAGAACTAGAAGATTTTGTTAGTTTTCGTAAACGCGCCTTCAATGATTTTTTTGCCTATATTATTGTCATTCCAGCGGCCATTTTAATTTTATTCTTAACCTTAGTGCCGTTTTTATACTCGTTCTTAATAGCCTTTACGAATTACACGTCCCAAATTCAAGTTGGGGCCGAGCTCATCAGCTGGGTCGGATTTGAAAACTTTGGGCTTTATTTATTCCAGTCAGAATGGTTACAGTTCTTCGGAAACGTCTTTAGTTGGACGATTATTTGGGCGATTATGTCCTCGGTCACCGTCTATTCAATTGGGTTCTTTCAAGCGATGGTCGTCAACAGTCGTTATGTGAAATATAAAAAAGCATGGCGATTGTTTATGATTCTGCCATGGGCGATTCCTGGGTTAGTCAGTTTATTAATGTTTCGAAATGTCTTTAGTAGTAATGATGGACTTGCGAACTTACTCCTTGTTGAGTTTGGGGTCTTAGATCAAGTGAAAGACTTCTTAACGGGTATCGGATTACTTGGTCAAAGCGCAGATAAGGGTGTTATTTTGTGGTATACCGAACCGGGTAACGGTCCATTGACAAAAGTGATTATTATTTTAGTCAACTTGTGGATGGGGTCACCGTATTTCATGCTCTTAATCACAGGGGTCTTAGGAACCATTCCCGATGAACTGTATGAAGCCAGTGAAATTGATGGAGCAACGGATACGCAAAAATTTAGATTTATTACGTGGCCATGGGTCTTACGAGCTACAATGCCCGTCATTATTACCACCTTCACCTTCAACTTTAATAACTTTGGAGCGATTTATTTCTTAACAACAGGGGGGCCAGGGTATCCAGTTGATCAAATCCCGTTAGCCTTACGGGTAACAGGTTCGATGCCAGGTCAAACCGATATTTTAATCAGTTGGATTTATAAGATTGCCTTTGCGAGCAACCCTCAAAGATACAACTTAGCCAGCACCTATTCCATTGTTGTCTTTGCAATTGTTGGTTTGTTTGCGATTTATAACTTATCCCGAGTTAAGGGATTCTGGGAGGAAGACTAATGGATCGTTATGCGCTGCAACAACGAGTGAAAGATGTCGTTTTATGGACATTTAACCATATCGTATTAATCATTAACTTACTTCTCGTTGTAACCCCATTATTATGGATGATCATTGCGTCATTTAGTCCTGGGAAATTACTCTCTAGTGTAGAACTACCATTTGATATGCTTCGCGCATTGTTTGCGTTTGATTTTGCGGGAGTTCGTGAAGGATTTACGTCCTTTACCGCCAACTTGACCTTAGAACAATATGAGTATCTCTTTGAATACCGTTCGATGACCGGTCAAGGTTTGTCCGATTATTGGGAAGCCTTCTCGGTGTCGTTATATATAGCGGTTTTAAATACCGTGCTTGTTGTGATTCTATCCAGTTTGGTTGGGTTCGCGTTCTCTCGTTATAAATTTGTCGCGAAAAAACAAGTGTTATTAACCTTTATGGGTCTACAAATGTTCCCTGCATTTATGGGTATGGTTGCCATATTCATGTTGTTTCGCCAATTTGAACTACTAAATAATCCGACAGCGCTCAGTTTGATATATGTGACGGGAGCCATCCCTTACAACACGTTTATTATTCGTGGTTATATGCGAAACATTCCTAAATCATTGGATGAAGCCGCATCGATTGATGGGGCGAATAACCTCCAAATCATGACTCGCATAATCATTCCCCTAGCTGTTCCGATCATGGGGTTTGTTGCGGTTAATGCCTTCATGGCACCTTGGATGGATTACATCTTACCAAGCATTATCATGCCGCAAGTAAACACCTTGGCGGTATGGTTGTTTAAATTCTCAGATCCCCTTGGGGCCGTTTATTCACCTCTAGCCTTTATGGCCGGGGCCCTCTTTATCGCCTTACCGATTATGATTGTTCAAATTTATATGCAACGATTTGTCGTCTACGGTCTCACTGCTGGAGCCGATAAAGGATGATTCAGTCCTTGGCCAAAGTCTTGTATTCAAATAAAGCCATCCTCTCACTCAAACGAATGAGCGGATGGCTTATTCTATTGCTCTTTTTTGTGAATACATCACTTTTGAGTGCCCCATTGATTGTCAACCGAGCCATTATCACGGGTGAAGATATCATGGCTCAGTTTCCACAGTTAGACGAGACACTTCAAGAAGTCTTTTCTGCTAGTGGATGTGAACTTCAAGGTCAGTTAGTTTGTGAGATGCCTATGACAGCAACTCAGATTAATGGGTATGAAGTGACATACTTCGAAGAACCAGTCGGAAATCAATACATCTATTTTGCACAGACCGCCATGGTCATTCAGTATCAAGAAGCAAGTTTCGTGGGATCGTATCAATTTCTAGAGGGTCAACAGTTTAATCAATTACTCGAGCAAGCTACGGTAGAAGAAGTCGTGTATGCCCTTGCAACAGGTGCAGCTACGCTTGATTTCTTTTTGATTTGGACGGGTCAACTTCTACAAAATGGAATATACTTTGTGATTATTTCAACGATGTTACTCATTAGTAATTATCAAACGAAACGTGAAAAATTACGCTTCAAAGAGGCATTAGCCATAGCGGTGTTAGCAATGGTTGGACCTGCGATTATTGGTGGTACCATTGGGTTGTTAGAAGCAAGTTTATCGGGCATTTTATTTATCACGATTTACTCGCTTCGCATGATGTACCTATATTTTGGACTTTTTACGAAAAACACTCAAAATTAATTTCGTAAAGCGTTACCATTTTAGTTGTATTTAAATAATGTAAGCGCTATAATGTGAGTGCAATTTTAAATCTTTTAGGAGGATTTTATTTACATGAAAAAATTGATTGCCTTACCGTTATCTCTTTTATTGGTTGTCAGTTTAGCGGCATGTGGGGCTGAAACAACAGAACGCCCAACAGGAAATACCGTTGAACGTACAACTGTAGAGTCGGTAACTTTAGGCTACGATGACTGTGAAACGCCCAATGGCAACGATGCTTGTTGGGATAATACAGCTCGTCGTTTCTTGTTCGAGCCCGGTGCAACTGTAACTATCGGGGTTGATAATGACAACTTGGGAGAAGCATTAGTTGAAAAATGGAATGCAGACTTCCCAGCATTAGCAGGACGTTTAATCTTTAGAAACGTTGGTTCTGCGAATGGTGATTCCACAGGGGTTGAAGGATTTGCAGTCGGTCAAGCAGAAGCTGCTGACGTAGCGTTAGTTATTACCGATGAAATTATTGGTCGTGAAATTAACTTACTGCCACTTCATCCGTATTTTGAAGATTTAGCTCAAACAGATACATTACCAGCGATTAATGACGTTATTAATGGTCGTGCGACTATTGCCTTAACAGCATTCTGGGATGGTATGAGCTTTAGCTGGAATGAAACGATGTTACGTTCCTTAGGTGTTAACGTTGATACTGATTCCAACAATGATGGATTGCCTGATGCGTTTGATACATTTGAAGAAATCTTTGAGTTAGGATTAGCAGGACGCGAATACAAAGGAAAAGAAATCTTAGAAGTGTTCCCTATTTCATTAGGTGAAGCATGGAGTGCATACTCAAGTCTCTCATCTAAAGGATTTGTCATCTTTGAAGATGGTCCAACAGAACCCGGATTTGACTCTCCAGAATTCTTAGGTGGATTAGAGTTTATCCAAACATTCTCACAACAAGGTCAAAACCTTGATGAAACAGGAACTAAAAAAGCAGCTTCCGCGATGGGATGGCGCTGGGATTCGTATCTAAATGATGAAGCGTATCCATTTAGTTTAGTCGGAACTTGGATGAACGTAACGGCTGCAAGAGAAACAACAGGTGCAACGTACCGATTCTCTGCAATGCCAACGTTCGAAGGTAACCCACTTCGTCCGTTCTCTGGAACGAAAGCATTTGCGGTCAATGGTTATACACCAAACCCATCTGCAGCGTCTGAAGTTTTACGTTGGTTGTATACTCCATCAACAATGTCAAGTATGATTGCAAACTCAACATACTTACCAGCATTGCAACCAGGTGCATTCTCAACTCCTGCGATCTTTGATCCAGTAAAAGCTGAGTTTACAAATGGTATGAGACTCAACCAAATCGTTCCTGCGTTTCCATTACCAAATGATCCAAACCAACGCGTTATGAACCTCTACTACGGTATTGGTGTCACTGACTTCTACCAAGGCGTATGGGATGGAACGTTCACTCCTGAAGAAGCACAAGCTGCAATCGTTGAAGCAGCAAATGCATGGTTGGACGCAAACAATTAATACATTTAAAAAAGCCCAATTTGATTGGGCTTTTTTTATGGTAATGAAAGGGATTTGATACAATAATTATAGGAGGTATTATCTATGTCAACACCACATAATAAAGCGAACAAAGGTGAAGTTGCCAAAACGGTTTTGATGCCAGGAGATCCACTTCGTGCCAAGTTTATTGCCGAGACTTTTTTGGACAATCCGGTATTATTCAATGACGTCCGAGGGATGCTAGGTTATACAGGTACCTATAAGGGCAAAACAGTTAGTGTCATGGGATCAGGGATGGGAATGCCGAGTATGGGTATTTATTCCTATGAACTCTATTCACAATATGGGGTTGAGAATATCATTCGTGTTGGTTCCTGCGGAGCATTCGATCCAAATATCAAGTTGTATGAAGTCATACTAGTTGACAGTGCTTATTCTGGGTCAACATATGCAAAAACAGCATTCAACTATAATGAAAATATTCAAGAGCCTAGTAAAGAACTGAATCAATCGCTAAAAAAAGCAGCGGATTCACTAGGTTATCCAATGCTTGAAGGCCGCATTCATTCGAGTGACGTTTTCTACTTCGGAAAAGAGATCGATATGATGGATATTCATAAGGAAATGAACGTCATTGCAGCGGAAATGGAATCCTTTGCATTATATGCAAATGCACGTTACTTAGGTAAAAAAGCTGCGTGTTTACTTACAGTTTCTGATAATATTGCAACTCGAGAAGAAACTACTGCAGAAGAACGCCAAAATGCCTTTACTCGAATGATGGAAATTGCTCTTGAATCAATCTAAAGAAAATGCCCACTTAGTGGGCAATTTTTTTTTAGATATTATAATTGTGTAAATTTGCAAATTCATTTATTTCATTTTCTGTGTGTTGGCCACTTCTTGGTCCCATTTTGGTAATTGATAGACTAGCCGCTGCACTCGCGAATCTAGCAGCCTTTACGAGACCAAATTTCTTTTGATAGGCATAGAGAAAGGCTGCATGGTGTGTATCTCCTGCTCCAGTGGTATCAACAACAGTTGTGGGACAAGGATCAATAAAGTGTTCTTGGTTGGTCTCATACAACAAAGACCCATTTTCACCACGAGTAATTACAATGATTCGTGGAGCAAGATGTTTTATATAGAGAGGTTCAATGGTCATGAGATACTCATGAGCACTTTGATTGATGAATAAAATGCTTGCTTGTGATAAAAAGGCAATTGGAGTCGGAATTTGATGTATGGCATTGTATTCTACATCAAAGACAATCTGGCAAGCACTTTCAAGTACAAGGTGTCGGTTCGATAAATGAAAGAAGTCAATCGGATTGCAATAAAATATGGAATCAGGACCCAGTTGGGTTATTTGACGTGTTGTTAGTGTCGTTTTGTTACTTGATTTACTAATAACATAAATGATTCGTTCGCCTTGATTAGTAATTACTATACATTTACTTAGCTCATATGAATCATTAATATCAACAAAATTGATATTAATTTTAGATTTCTTCATTGAATCGAGAATGAGCTCAGTGTCCTCCCCATTAGGCAAATAATCAAAAGCTATAACGGGAAGCCCCAACTTTGCATAGACACTTGCAGCATTTCCAATCATCCCACCAACCTCCTGTTGGAGAGGAGTAATGACTGCTTTGTCACCAGGTGCTGGCCAGTGAGTGGAAGAATAATATACATCGATATTATTCGATCCAAATGCAATTAGTAATGCCATGCTTTAACCTTTAGAGCCAGGGATTCTAGGTTGTAACCATTTACTTCATTCAAGATTGACAAAAAGGTGTCAGGGAATATTTGATCACCATAAAGCGCGCCTATAATTCCGCCAACGATCGTCGCAATGGTATCGGTATCATTACCAATGTTTACAGCTGCATACAAAGCTTCAATTGGTTCGTCAGGATATAAAGTGAGAAGTCCAAATGCAGTAGGAATAGACTCATAAGCAAGAATCCCTGTACCAATAAAATCAATAAGATCTTGTTGACCCTCCTCTTTGGATTGAGATTTTTGAGCAATGTATATCGCATGCTCTATACGACGTGCAACATTACTGCCTGCCAAATCATCCGCACCCATCAATAACGCTTTTTCCTGTCCGACATGAGCACCCTTAATTGCAGCATCGAGAACCATTTGAAGGGTTGCAGAGGGTTGTAAGGCTTTTGCTGTCGCAGCAGCGACTGCTGCTCCTGCTGATAATGCAATTGTGTTGTTATGAGTAACCTGGCCGATAGTAAAGATATTCGAAATGGCTTTTTCTATATCTCCGTGAGAAAGTAAGGCAAGTGGGGCAGTTTTCATCGCCAATCCGTTGGTAGCTTTCGCATTATCACTCGCAACAATAAATTCCGTTGATTGTATTGAATCTTTTGAGCGTAAGCGGTTAATGGTTGCAAGGGTAGTAGGTCCTGCTAACCGGACATAATCTGGATTAGCTGCCCATGTCAATAGACCCTTAATCGAAACCTCGGTTGAGACAATTTGATGTTCTAGAATTGTTTGTAATGTAACATAAGCTAAACAAAAGTCATCAGTCACTTGACCAGCAAGATTACCTCGAGCAAATACATCACTAGGAGGAGTTAAAAATGTAATTACAGGGCCGTTAAAATAGGTCCTTATTTGATTTGGATTTCTTGTTTCTGTTGGTGCACCAAGTGCATCGCCTGCAGCGGCACCAATGAGACAGCCAAGGTATTTATCTGCCATAGGCTTGCACCATTTCAAAAGTATCGTCTGAAAGTTGTCGGATACTCATGACTTTATCTCTACGCAAGTAGGTATCCAGTCGATCAGCAATTGGTTCGGTGAAGGATTTGGGAATGGCCAAAGATCCGGTCATGATTCCAATCGCGCATAGGATTTGAGCGGCATTACAATCAACGTCTTGTCCGGTCATAGCAATGACGTGTAAGGTATCTTCGAAAGAAGAATTACCATACCATAGCGCAACTATTTCAGCCATGATATTCGGGTAAGCATGTATCCAGTTATAGCGTTCGAATTGCGGTTCGCATTCTCTCCATGCATCCAACCAATTGTCATGTTTTTGACAAGCTGAAAGTGCAGCACTGGCGAAGTGATAGTATTCACTATCGCTAGGAATCAAGTCTAATGTTGCTCGTAATAACTGTCTGGAATCATTGTATACAAAACTCAAACTAACAAGGATTGCGTTAAACATTTCACCTAATGCTCCATTGTTGTCATGAGAAATAACCGCATCAATCCAAGATAATCGAGCCGCTTCCTTGGGGTTTCCTGGAGCTAGCATTCCACATATAGCTCCTCGCATTTGAGCACCAATCCAATCACTGAATGGGTTTTGGAAAGTACCACTTTTAGGAGGATAAATTCCTTGACGTAAATTGCGTAGAGCGAAGTCTTCAGCAGACCACGCCAAGGGAATGAATGATAGCCACTTGTCAGCAATCTGGTCAGATTTCACTTCTGGACCATATTCTTGATATGCCTTTAAGAAGGCGAGTTCAAAGGTAATATCATCGTTGTATGTATTAGGGGCACGCAAATAATGACGAACTTCGCCAAATGTATCCATAATATTTGTTGTTGTGTATCCTTCGATTGCCGTACCAACAGCCCCACCAATAATTTGACCCAACCATCCAGAATAAATTTGATCTCGTAAATTAATGTCTTTTTTGACGGGTATTGGATCAGGAAATGTTATTTTTTTTACAACATCATCATAGCTATGATAATGACTGAATGTGTAATACCGATGAGTGTGATCTGGTTTTGCCGAAGCAATACTTTGCCATAAACGGCCAGTAATTTCGTGAAGTTGTAGAATGTCATCTTTGGCAAGTGCATCCAGACCTTGTTGTATTAGTTCATCTGCATTGGTGAAGACATATCCACGATTCTCCATCGCTTGTATAGCTGCGATCATAATAGATTCGGGAGCATAAGAACCTGGAACATGCGAATCCCAATATAGTTTAACCATCGTATCGGATTGTTGTTCCAGCACGGTTGCAAAATCCCATGTTTGTTCATCTTCAGACAACAATCGTGGGATAGCATCATCCATCTTTTTGCGCTCTATTTGCCATGCTTTCATAGTGCCTCCTTATAAAAATGGGAAGACGAGCTTCCCCTTTTTGATTATTCGTAACGACGTAAGCGTTCAAAGAGAAGATCTCGATAGCGCTCGTAGTGGAGCTCGAGGGCAACCCAACAATTTTTGGGTTTACCTGTCACATGATAGTAATCAACTACAGTTTTACCAAAACTGATATCACTTTTAGTCTCTAAATCAACATGATACCAATCCCCACTTAGAATCTTATCGTCCACCATATACAAAAAAGTCATTGCGTCATGAACAAAGGCTTGATCGGCATATCGCGAACCTTCTACACGTTCGTTTAAGATACGATAAATTAAATCTGTTTGTGGATTTTTGGAATTGAAGATATGTTCTGTTTCTTCACGGGTGATCCCTTGAGCCATCGTGACATCAAGACCAACCATATATAGTGGGATACCAGCTTCAAAAACTATTTTTGCTGCCTCAGGGTCAGCATAAATGTTAAATTCTGCTACAGGTGTTGCATTACCCATTTCGTGACCGCCCCCCATAATTACGATGCGTTTAATGTTTGGAATGATTTCTGGGTGAAGTAAGAAGGCGTGGGCCAAATTGGTCAACGGACCAACAGCTAGAATCTCGAGGGTGTTTTTATAATCATTGGCTGCTTTTACAATTAACTCAACTGCCGTTCCGGCAGGTTTGGCTGTAGCTGGTGGGAGTTCAATCCCTCGTAATCCGTTCGCTCCATGAACATGGACAGCAAGTTTTTGAGGACGATATAATGGGCGAACAGCTCCCTGACCCACTGGAATTTGTTTGCCTGCCAACTCGATCAATTGTAGTGCATTTCGTGTTGTATGCTCGATTCCGACATTACCAGCCACACTCGTGACCGCAATAATATCGAATTCCTCACTCGCAAAGGCTGCCATCAAGGCAATTGCATCATCCGTACCAGGATCACAATCAAATATTAAGGGACGTTTATTCATAACGATTCACCAAGTCAACCAGTAGGTCAACAAATCCTTCTCGGTTGATGTCCAGCATGACCGTGGTATTCGGTTCGTAACCTAAGATGTGTAGTTGGTCTGTGACGGTTGCACCCGTTGTAAATTCTCCATTTAAGTCAATATCAACATAATAGTCTTTCGTCGTGATTAAACTAGGGTCAATTAGGTAAGCAATTGTCACCGGGTCATGAAGCGGTGTGGCATCAAATCCCATTGTGTGATGAAATTTTGCAAAGAAATCAAGTAATTCGGCTACCATTATTGGGACTTTTTTATCTAAGGATCGAATTCGTTCTGTATCCTCTTTGGTCACCATGGCTTTATGAGTCACATCAAGTCCTGCCATTCGTATCGGAATCCCCGAATGAAATGTAATGTGGGCTGCTTCCGGATCAACTAAGATATTAAATTCAGCACCAGGAGTCCAGTTTCCGCCTACAACAGAGCCTCCCATAATAGCAATATCTTCAATTTTTTCCTTTACTTCAGGATATGTTGTTAGCAATAACCCAACATTCGTTAACGGTCCTGTCGCAACCAATGTTATAGGTGAAGGCTGTGCAAGAAGAATGTCTCGCATGAAATCAACCGCATGACGAGCATCCACCGGTAAGTCAGAATCGGGGAGGATTGGGCCATCTAGCCCACTATCCCCGTGCACTTGAGGTGCAACCTCTAACTCGCGCAGAAGCGGCTTGTCGCAACCTGCTGCAATTGGACATTGTATGCCTGCAAAGCTCAGGACTCGTTTTGTATTGTTTAACGTTTTTGCCAAGGTTTGATTTCCGCCAGTAACCGTGACGCCAAGGACTTCCAACTTTTCCGAAGCAAAAGCCATTAATAAGGCTATTGCATCATCATGTCCCGGATCACAATCAAAAATGATTTTACGCTTCATTTATATCCTCCTGCAACTGACGTAGTTGTTTTTTCTTCATTTGTTGCGTTTTTTGATACTGTGCATAAAGTACTAATCCGATGATGACTGAAACATATGGCACCATATTCACAAATTCAGCTGGGATTCCAATTGCTTGTAATTGATACGAAGTAGACTCCATTAAGCCAAAGAATGCAGCTGCCAGTAATGTTCCAATCGGATTGGCTTGCCCCATACTCGCTGCAGCAAGAGAGATGTAGCCTCGCCCTGCAACCATATTGGTGGAAAAGACATTTAGGTAAGCCATCGACATGTACATGCCACCAAAAGCTGCGAGAGCGCCACTTAATATTAATGATAAGAACTTGATTCGTTTTACATCAATCCCAACACTTGTTGCAGCATCAGGATTCTCGCCAACACTTCGCATGCGAAGTCCTAGTGTGGTTTTGTTGAGTAAGAACCATACTAGAAAAACACTAACTAACCCCATGTATGTTAATAGATTGTGGCCAGAAAATACGGTCCCTAGTATAGGAATATCTTGAACTATTGGAATATTGACTTCAGGGAATTGTAAACTACGAATCGAATTGGTAGCACCACGGTCCCCTGTAAAAGCAAACATTACAAATACAGTTCCACCAACTGTCATAAGGTTTAATGCTATTCCTGTCAAAATGATGTCGGCTTTCAAATACAACGAAAAATATGCAAGAAGACCAGCAATCAACATTCCACCCGCCATTCCGCCAATAACGCCAACGATAAGATTTTGACTAAATCCACTTGCAAGAACCCCTGTTAAGGCCGCGGTAAGCATGATTCCCTCTAAAGCAATATTAATGACACCGCTCTTTGAACATATAATTGCCGCCATTGCAGCAAATAAGATCGGTGTTGTGACTCGAATCACGGTAAAAAAGAACTCAGGTGTGAATAGATTAATCATTAGCAATTGCCTCCTTCACAATCATGCGTTGACGGTAACTACTTAAGAAGGCGTTCGCGGCAATCATAACGATGATTAACCCTTGGATGATCGCAATCATTTGATAACTTACATCAGAGTTAACGCTCATCGTATCGGCACCTATACGGATATACGATAAAGCAAAAGCCGCCAGCGGTATGTATTGTGGTTTATTTTTCGCGAGCACCGCTACAATCACCCCATCAAATGCATAGGTCGGCATTAACTGCCAGCGAAAACGATCGTACATTCCGAGTTTTTCAATGGCTCCGCCTAGACCTGCTAATAACCCACCAACAAACTGCGAATACATAATTACTGCACCAGTCGAAATCCCTGAATATTTTGCAAATTCTTTATTAAAGCCTGTCATTCTAAGGGCATAACCCCATTTGGTTCGTGAAATAAACAAATAAATGAGAATGGTCATTACTAGTAAAACAATGATTCCATAATGAATTCTAGTGTTAGGGACAAAGGTTCCTAGCAATGCTTCTTCAGGGAATTTGAAACTAGCAAGACTTCCAGCTTGCGGGTCTCTGAAATAATTTAAAATCAAATAAAACCCCAAGTTAACGGCAACAAAATTCATCATCAAGGAGGCTACAAGTTCACTTGCACCCCATTTTAATTTGATATATGCCGGAATGGACGTTACCAATCCGCCAACTAGCGCTGCAACAACCATTGCAACCAGTGGAAGAAGAATAGCTGGTAGTGGAAAGGTTAAAGCAACAATCGATGCCATTGTACCGCCAAGAAATAGTGCGCCAGGAGAACCAAGATTAAATTGTCGTGCATTGAACATGACCGAAACACTTAGTCCTAAAAAGGTTAGGGGAATTGTCGATTCAATCACATTGGCAAATTTTCGAAAACTGGAAACTGGGCCCAAAAATAGCTGACGCAGCGCGTACAAGGGTTCGTTTGAAACAAGAAGAATTAAGACAAACGTTACAAGTAATGATACTCCAATCGCTAAGCTAAATCGGATGAACTCAAATCGTGTATCAACAGGTCGAGCCAACCATTGTTCTCTAATTCGTTTAAGCATAGACACATCTCCTGATTTGTTCTTCTGATTGGCGTTCAATCCCAAGCATGAAACGTCCCAAATCGGACTCTACCACTTGCGAAATATCATCGATATAAGCAACAATTTTTCCTTCGTACATAACGATTAAACTGTCACTAACATCCATGACCTCAGTTAAGTCAGCTGAAACAAGTAAGATAGATGATCCTTGATCTCGAAGCTCAACGAGTTTGTTATGGATGAATTGAGCTGCTCCAACATCAATGCCTCGTGTTGGCTGATCTGCAATAACAACTTGAGGTTGGTTGGAGAACTCACGTGCTACAACCACCTTTTGAATGTTTCCGCCTGATAGGCTTCGAATTGCAGCTTCACTCGATTTTGTTTTGACAGTAAACTCTTTAATCCGTTGATTTGACCATTCTTGAATAAAATCATTTTTGAGTAAGATGCCTTGGTTAAATTCAGGTCTATCAACATAAATTGAAAGTAGGTTATCGGTAATGGATGCTTCTGATGCGATTCCTAAGGTCATTCGATCTTCTGGAATGTGTGAAATTCCTTTATCACGAATCTGACGAACACTTTGACCCGCAATCGATTCTTGCTCAAATTGAATATCTCCACCACTTGGTGCTTGAAGTCCTGTGAGTACATCCACAAGCTCGCGTTGTCCATTACCTTCCACCCCCACTACGCCTAGGATTTCACCTCGACGCATTGAGAAACTAATGTGGTCCAGAAGATATCTTTTGTTCTCATCAATCACTGAAACATTGGTTAACTGAATAATTGGTTCTTTTGGTGACGCTTTCTCTTTCGTTAAGTTCCATATTACTTCTCGGCCCACCATTAGGTTTGAGATGTCCTCTTTCGAGACATCCGTAGTCTTAAATGTTCCAACCTGTTTGGCATTTCGCATTATTGTCACTCGGTCAGAAATGGCTTTCACTTCATTGAGCTTATGTGAGATAAAAATAATGGTGTGACCTTTTTCACGAAGTAATGACAACTCACGGAATAACTCCTCTGTTTCTTGAGGAGTTAACACAGCGGTCGGTTCATCTAGGATTAATATCTTTGCGCCATGGTATAAGGCTTTTAAAATCTCAATTTTCTGTCTTGTACCTACGGAACAATCTTCGAGTTTCATCGTGGGATCAATTTTAAATTTATATTTTTCCGCGATCTCTTTTGTGTTTTCTATTGCTTTAGTCCGATCTACCAGAAATCCATTCTTTGTCGGTTCACTTCCAAGAATAATATTTTCTGCCACTGTTAAACTCGGTACTTGCATAAAGTGTTGATGGACCATCCCAATTCCAGCATGAATTGCTTCTTGGGGATTTTTGAACTGAACAGTTCCTCCGTCAAGCACGATTTCACCAGTGGTGTATTGTTCAATGCCAAATAGGATTTTCATTAAGGTCGTTTTTCCAGCCCCATTCTCTCCTACTAATGCATGAATCTCCCCTTCGCTTATGTTGAAGTCAACATATTCGTTTGCGACGATACCATTGGGATAGACTTTGTAAATCTGTTTCATCGTAAGTAGATTTTTCATAATATCTCCTTATTAAATAAAATACGTAGACGGCATCTACGTATTTTATCTAAACTCATAATTTAAGTTGGATTAAGGTCGTACTGCGTCGCGTATAGCATCTAATGTAGCTTGGTCCATCCCAAAGGCGGAATCGACTACAACAGATCCATTACGAATAGCTGTTTCTGCAGAATCTAATAGAGGTAACACATCTGCAGGTACAAGACTGTCGAAGAACTTATTACGAGCAATACCTACTGAACCTTCGTTTAGTCCAACGGTTTCAGATGAACCCCAAGGCACATCATCCGTTTCATTAAGATCGACTGCACGTTTGAGTGATGCCCCAACGTCTTTAAGGACAGAAGTGGGAATGACGGATGCAACATTAGTACGCCCATCTTCATCTAAAATCAACGCTTGGTCAGAGTCAACACCTAATGCTAAGAATCCAGCTTCTTCCGCAGCTTCCAAGACACCCATTCCTGCATTACCAGCAATTTGGAAAATGACATCTGCGCCTTGTCCATTAAACTGTGCAAGGGCTAATTCTTTACCTTTGGCACTATCCACGAAACCACCAATATAAGATATGGCGACTTTAATATTAGGATTTACGGATTGAGCTCCTTGAATATAACCAACGATAAAGTCGTTAATGACAGGAATATCTAATCCACCAACCGCTCCAATGACGCCTGTTTCAGTAAGTGAAGCAGCAACGATTCCTGCTAGATAACTACCTTCATTTTGTTTGTACATAATGGAGTAGACATTGCTGTTTTTTCCATCCGAATAATCTACAGTTGTGTCGAAAATGATGAATTGTTTGTCTGGATGTAAGGCAGCAGCTTCTTGAACATTTGCCTCCATTTGCCATGTTCCTACAATAATGATGTCATAGTCACCATCTGCTAAATCTAATAAGCCAGGTTGCCATTTGGTATCATCGTTACCACCTTCAACAACGCGCACGTCATATCCGTATTGATCAATAATTGCTTCCACACCTTGATTGGCTGAATCAAAGAAGGATTTATCACCTAAGGTACCATTAATGTATACCGCAATACGGGGTCCGTTACTCTCTTCTGCAGCTCCTTCACATGCGGCAAGTCCGAAGGAAACAAGTAAGACGAGTCCTAAACTAAGTAATTTTTTCATATACCTTTCCTTTTCATCTCATAGTATGAGAATTTTGTGATGAAAGTGCTCGAATCATATGGAAGATGTAAGCACTTTCATCATTGAGTTTATTATAAGTTAACTGTTTTCAACAGTCAATCAAAACATGCGAACTTTTTAAGAAAGATTAATATATTGTAATTATTCATTCTATCCATTTAATTTTGCAACACAGAACGGTGATTGAATGTATAAAGAATTCTTGGGTCAGAAAGGTGTATGTTATATTTGAGTTAGGTAGATCATGAAAGTATTAGAACAAGTTA
Source organism: uncultured Candidatus Izemoplasmatales bacterium (assembly GCA_964442245.1). Classification (GTDB taxonomy): domain Bacteria; phylum Bacillota_I; class Bacilli_A; order MAG-NZ; family MAG-NZ; genus M30B81. The sequence goes on along the minus strand of CAYTXT010000007.1, from coordinate 12,755 downwards.
AAGAACTATACAATTCACTGACCAAAACAGAAAAAGACCTTTTTTCAATACCTGAAGTCGGCTTTAAGGAATCGCAAACAATTGCCTACCTTAAACGCTTTTTAAAAGATGAAAACATTCCGATCTTTAATGACTTTGGAATCAATGGGTTCCAAGCATCGATCGGAAGTGGAAAACCACATATTGGATTAATTACTGAATTAGATGCTTTATACGTCCCAGGTCACTATCAACAAGGACCTAACGGGGAGGCCCATGCCTGTGGCCACCATATGCAATCAACAATTATGCTTCACGTGATGAAAATCCTTAATGAACGTCCTTTTCATGGAACCGTGAGTTTGTTTGCTATTGCTGCAGAAGAATACATCGACATGGAGTTTCGTCGTTCATTACAAGAGAAGGGTGTAATTGAACTTCGGTCAGGAAAGCAAAATTTATTGTTAAAAGATGCATTTAAGGATGTTGATGTTGTTGTGTCTGTACACACCATGGGTGAAACAACAAATCCGTCAATGGAAGTGAATGCAACCTTATCCGGTTTTGTTTATAAAACTATTCGTTTTGAAGGTCAAGGTGCACATGCAGCTGTTGCTCCATCAGAGGGAGTTAATGCTTTAAATGCATTAGCCTTAACTCAAAATGCTATTGCCTTTTTACGTGAGACTTTTCGAGAAGAAGAGCGCGTGCGGATTCATATGATCACGACAAACGGAGGTCAAAGTGTCAACTCCGTACCTGAAGAGGCAGTTTTAGAAGGGTATATCCGAGCTGCAGATCCGCAAGTGCTTCATCAAATTAGTCAAAAAATATCTAATGCGGCTATCCATAGTGCTGCGGCACTCGGCGCTCATGCTAGCATTGTTGATGAAATGGGTTATGCTCCTTTTATTCAATGTCGGCCGTTAAGTGACATTTTTGTTCCATATATTAAAGAGGTTGTACCTTTAGTGGTCGACAATCAGCTATCATTTGCAGCGGGAGATATCGGGGATGTTGGATTGTTTGTACCTACAATACAGCTTGGTTACTCAGGTTGCGTTGGGCGTGTTCATGGAAATGATTTTCGCATGAAGGATGCAACGCAAGCTCTTGTAAACCCAACATATGTTGTGTCTGCAGGGGTGATTGACTTATTGGAACATCCTGAAAAAGTCAGAACGATTACATCATCCTTTATCCCATCAATTACTATTCAGGAGTATCGCAAACTACATGGCCAATAATATAATCTATCATTCAATTCAAAGTGAACTATTAGAGCGTGAATTAACGATCAATGTTTATCTACCTTCGGGGAAGGGACCTTTTCCAGTGCTTTACATGCATGACGGTCATAACCTCTTTGATCATGCCACCTCTAGTTTTAATCAGATTTGGCAAGTTCAAGATGCATTTAACTATGACATCGTGCCAATCATTGTTGTAGGGATCGATGCTCCGCAAGATATACGCCGTATGGATGAATTATCACCTTTTGCTAATTCCTATTCAAAAGGCAAAGGAGATTTATACCTAGCAGAAGTGCTTCGAGTCAAAGCATTCATTGATAAAACATATCCGACAAAGCCAGAACGAGAACATACCGGGATTATGGGAGCAAGCATGGGTGGTGTCATTTCAACCGCTGCCCTAGCGAAACATAGTGATATTTTCTCAAAATTTGGTCTAATCTCAAGTGCATACTGGATTGATGATCGGATTTTTGAATACGTGGAACAATCGAACATTCAACCATCCAAAGTGTATATGGATGTGGGAACCAAAGAAAAAGGAATCAAAGACCCCGATGATTATTTACAGACCAATCACCGAATGGCTCAGATTCTTAAAGATAAAGGGTTACAAGTTGACTATCATGTCTATGATGGTGCCGAGCATAACGAACGTGAATGGGCGGTTCGACTACCCTATATATTACGATACTTATTTGGAGGAAAACGTTGAAGAGATTACTCATTTTAATTGCAATATTCCTACTTAGTGCTTGTGAAACACAAGAGCCGGTACCCCCAGTTATTGAAGAACCTGTGGTGGAAGAACCGGTCATCGAAGAACCGGTCTATGTTGAGCCAATCGCATATTTAAATCACGAAGATGCAGGTATGCGTCCTTTAGCGGATGGGTTAACGGACATTGGAGTTTGTTATCAAATTTTCGTGATTAGTTTTGCTGATTCCAATCAAGATGGATATGGTGATTTGAATGGGATTACCGAAAACTTGGATTACTTATCGGACTTAAACGTCGATTGTTTATGGTTAACGCCGATTCATCCGAGTCCAACCTATCATAAGTATGATGTGCTTGATTATTATGATGTCGACCCTCAGTTCGGCACGCTTCAAGATGCTCAGCGTCTATTTGACGAAGCCGAAGCGCGAGGCATTTCGGTGATCATTGACTTGGTCGTTAACCATACCAGTAAAGGTCATCCATGGTTTCAAACCAACCCCGAATATTACCGTAAGATTAGTGTTGGGCATCCGAACTACTCGACTCGCTACTGGCACCGTGAAGGAGAACTTCAATACTTTGCCTACTTCTGGGACCAAATGCCAGAGTTAAATTTAGATGACCCTGTGGTCCGTAATCTGATCTTTGAGATTGCGAAATTCTGGTTAGATTTAGGAGTGGATGGATTCCGACTGGATGCCGTTCGACATTACTTTGATGTTCACGAGTATCCATTTCGAACCCCGACACTTACCCAAAACATACTCTTTTTAAAAGAGTTTAATGCAGTCGTCAAAGATCACAACCCTTCAGCGTTCTTGGTTGCTGAAGCCTGGAGTGAAGCTGGTGCTGTGGCGAGATATCAACCTGGGGTCGACGGCGCGTTTAACTTTGATATTGCTTTATCCATTATTAACACCGTTAACAATGCAAGTGACTCCCGAGTCGATGGGTTAGTGGATGATGTTATTCGAATAAACGAGTTATACGAACTAGAACGAGCTGAGATTCATGACCATTATTTCTTGGCCAATCATGACCAAGACCGTGTGATGAGTCAATTCGGCAATGACATGTCGAAAGCGAAACTGGCAGCTAGTATCTTGTTTACGATGCCAGGCATTAGTTGGATTTATTACGGAGAAGAAATCGGGATGACTGGTGCTAGAACGGCATCAGCAACCGATGCACAGCGCCGCCAACCGATGATTTGGCAAAACGAGTATCAAATTACATTTGTGGATGGCTATGAACTCGATTTAACTAATAAACTCTTACAACCGCGTAATGAACTCTTCACCCATTACCAAACGGTCACCGCATTAAAAGCGGACGATGTCATTCGCCTTGGTGTAATGGTGAAGGTGGAAAAAACTCAAACAGATGTTCTCGCCTTTGTTCGTAGTTATGAAAATACGCATTATTTGGTTCTTCATAACTTATCCAGAGATGTGAACACCATCCAAGTGAGTGAAGCGTTTGAGGTTGTTTACACGTTAGGGTTTGAACATACCATTGAAGATGGAATCACCATGCCACCTCGAAGTAGTATCGTCGTAGAAGTATCGACGCCAACCATTAGCCTAACTGTGGAGTAAAAGAAAAGACCCGATGAATTCGGGTCTTTTTTATTAGTCAATCACAATGCCATTATTAAACGTAACAGGCAAATCTTCGTTGGTGACAAGCACCATTGTTTCACTGCCACGAATCGTTAGGGATGATATGGATTCTAACACGGTTGTTCCGGCTTGATCGCGGTTCACAAGGACATCCCATGTGGAACCAAATAAATCGACATCTTTGGATTCATTGTTGTTATGAATGACCATGATGTGTTTGTATTCATTGCCTCCGGCATTATTTGCCAAGATGTATTGAATAAGTCCACGCTCAGTCCCTTCGACGAAGAACAAGTGGTCTTGAATTTCTTGAGAACTTTGAAGACGGAACGCAGGATTACTTAAGCGTAAGTCAATAAGACCTTCATAGTAATCGACGACATTTGCGTGGTCGATTTTCCATTGCCAGTCAATTTGGTTGGTTTCATCGGGCGCTCGGTAACTATTATGGTCAAACGTTCCCGTAGCATCACAGTAGCCAAATGCGGGGTCAATACATGGTTTCGTTCGAAGCATCTCTACGCCGTTATGGATAAACGGAATCCCTTGAGAGGTTAGGATAATCGCATTTGCTTGTTTTTGCCATAATTCACGAACACTATCTGGCGTATTGGGATGAGTGAGTTGTAATTTATCCCATAACGTATTGTTGTCATGAGCGGTAATGTAGTTAATGATTTGGTTCGGATTAACCGTAAAACTATCCGTGGATGAAATTCCACCATGTAAGCTTCCGGCAACGATTCCAAGTTTGATACGGCTGTCATACGATGTGATTCCTTGAAGGTAACCTGCCTCTTTTTCATTAAAGACGCTACCCTTTAGACCATCACGAGTCTGATCATTAAAGATTGCAATGTTAGGCATACGGTATAGGTTTGTTTTATCTGCCGCAATGGCACCGTTTAACTGACTTCCGCCCGCATCCCATGGTTCGCCGTACACAATAATGCTTGGGTCAATTTCATCTAATGCTTGGCGGACCTGATTCATGGTTTCAACGTCATGAAGTCTCATTAAGTCAAAACGGAATCCATCAATTTTAAATTCATCCGCCCAGAAGACCACGGAGTCAACAATATATTTACGAACCATTGCACGCTCTGAAGCAGTTTCATTTCCGGTTCCTGAACCGTTGGAGAATTGGTCGCCAATCATACGGTGATAGTAGCCTGGGAAGATTTGGTGGAAGTTTGATTCTGCACTGAAGCCGGTATGGTTATAAACAACATCCATCACGACGCGAATCCCTGCATCGTGGAAGGCTTGCACCATTTGCTTAAATTCCATCATTCGAACCGCTCCGTTATAAGGGTCGGTTGAATAACTTCCTTCTAAGGCATTAAAGTGATGGGGCATATAACCCCAGTTAAAGATTCCATCATAAATCCCATAATACGTAGGATCATCTAAACGCGTCTCATTAATAATCGCATGATCAAAGATCGGAATTAAGTGAACGGTGGTCACCCCAAGTTCTTTTAAGTGATCAAATCCGGTGGTAACCCCATTGTAGGTGGTTCCTGGTTGAGATAACCCCAAAAATTTACCACGGTATTCTTCAGGACCATTCCATGATTCATGGGTCGTTAGATCGCGGACGTGAAGTTCATACAAAATCGTATCGAGTAAGTTATTTAATTCTGGTCGAACGCCAGGTTGCCATCCTTCAGGGTCGGTACGGTCAAAATCAACAACCATTCCGCGTTGACCATTGACACCAACGGTATATACATATGGGTCAACCACTTCCGTCCCATCCACTACAAAGTTGTAGTAGACTTCATGAAGGTCTCCGTCAACGGTGACTTCGAATACGCCTTGGCCAATCGGTTCCATGGTCAATCGTTGATACGGTTCATCGACGCCGGGATTTCCTTGGTTATCGGTTTGAGAAGAGGTATGACCTTTGGTGTAAAGCACTAATTCGGCGTCTGTGGTCACAGGCGCCCATAAACGAAACGTTGTCGCCTCAGGGGTATAAATCATCCCGAGTTGACCATCGTAGTAGTAGAGTTCATTGAAACGGTCTGTGGTAAAGAGTGCACTTAGTTCTACACGAGAAGTACTCGTGTATTCGCCAAAATCCACTACGGCATCAATTGGTTTTGAAATATCAACATCCTCTTGAAGTTGAATTCGTCGAGAAGTCCCGCCTGGATAGATGGTTTCAATTAAAGCAGGTTCACCACCGACGAGAATTTGATAGTTTTCATCGAATTCGATGGGTTTTGTCGTTCTTACTTCAATCACGCGACCTGAAACAAAGGTAGCTGAAATAATACGGTCTGAGGTATCCACATCGCTCTCATTAAAATAGATTTCTGGGGTCGATTGCATTAAATAAACATGCATCTCATTGTTTTCATCAAAGACCAAGTCGATAAAACGGTCTTCACTCACATCTTTATCCCAGTTGTCCGTTCGAACAATGATGCCGATCTTAGTAGAATCTGACATGTTTGTTGTGGATAAGTCCAGGGTCATCACTTGACCATAACCGTCTTCGTCATTAAATAAGTAACGGTCACCTTCTCCAGGTGTTGGTTCGCTAGGCCATAACCATAAGTTCCACCCATCATAGTTGTTGTCTAAACGACGGTAATGGACGACTAACGTAGGCCCATCGCCACCACTTGTGACAGGCGTCGGTTCTGGAGTGGTTGTATCTGGTTCGGCCACCTCAACCGGGGTAGCTGGGTCAGGTGAACAAGCAGCAACCATAAAGGCTAGCCCAGTCAAGGCTAACAAGCTTAATAACTTCTTCATTAATGCCTCCTTTATCGGGGGTATCCTGCGAAATGCAGGCGTATTTTTTAATGTAAATGGAATCAAATCGAAGTGTTTTCTTCCGTTGTCATTCTACCACATGTAAGCGTTTGTGGTACAATGAGACGACTTCAAAACATAAAGGAAAATAAGCAGAATATGTGGTTTCATGAAGCAGTCGGATATCAAATTTACCCCAAATCTTTTATGGACTCCAATGGCGATGGAATTGGGGATTTACCCGGGATTATTTCGAAACTTCCGTACTTGGAAGACTTAGGGGTAACGCTTCTTTGGTTAGGCCCTATTTATAAGTCTCCGATGGACGACAATGGCTATGATGTGAGTGATTTTTATCAGATCGCCCCGGAATACGGAACACTGGATGATTTTTACCAATTAGTCGAAGAAGCCAAAGCCAGAGGAATTCAAATTGTGATGGATTTGGTGTTAAACCATACCTCGGATGAACATCCATGGTTTATTGAATCAAGATCAAGTATCACCAACCCCAAACGCGACTATTATATATGGGCCAAAGGCAAAAAGAAGAACGGCGTAGAAGTCGAACCCACCAACTGGGCGAGTTTTTTTGGTGGCAGTTGTTGGCAAAAAGATGATATTACTGGCGAATATTACATGAAAATATTCTCCAATAAAATGCCAGATTTAAACTGGAATTCATCGGCGATGCAAGAAGAACTATTTGATATGGTTCGTTTTTGGTGTGATGCAGGAGTCAGTGGATTTCGCGTTGATGCGGTTGCCCATTTGGACCGTGCAGAATTCAAGGATTCGACGATGAAGCATGAAGGAAAATATAAACCAGATTGGCGTCAGTTTTCGAACCGACCTAAAGTGTTTACCTACTTAGAAAAACTTCGTCAAGTACTTGAGCCGTATCAAGTTATGAGTGTTGGTGAAGTCGGTGGTGGTGCAACCTTAGAGGAAGCACTCGAATATGTTGATATCGAGAAAAACCGCTTAGACATGGTATTTACGTTTGATCATAACTGGCGTAATGGCGCTTGGGATTCGTTGAATGAGAACTATCAACCCAAAATTGACCTAGCGGGACTCAAAGATGACTTTGCTCGTTTTCAAATTGGCCTGTATGAAAAAAGCTGGCATGCCCTTTATTGGCTAAACCATGACCATCCACGTGTCATGAGTCAATATGGAAATCTGGACTATCATAAACAATCGGGCAAGATGCTTGCGGCGACGCTTTATTTTATGTGGGGAACACCGTTCATTTATAACGGCGAAGAAATCGGCATGACCAATGCGGATTTTACCTCCCTTGATCAATTCCAAGATGTGGCGATTCGACGAAAATATGATGAACTCAAAGACCAGTATTCAGACGAGCAGATTTTACGTCACTTGCTAATTACCTCTCGGGATAACTCGAGAACCCCGATGCAGTGGAGTAATCACCAACATGGTGGATTCACCACTGGTGAACCTTGGATGAAGGTCAATGACAATCATTTGTGGCTGAATGTCGATCAGCAACTAAAAGACAAAGATTCAATTTTGAACTTTTATAAATCACTCTTTAAACGCCGAAAAGAATATGGAGCGACAATTCTATACGGCAGTTTTAAATTATTTGAGAGTGCCCTATTTGCTTATGAGCGACGAGGGGATGAACGTATCGTTGTGATTAGCAACTTTACAACTGAGACTCTACCGTTTGAACATGAGCTGCAGGTAAAACAAATTTTATTAGCGAATTATCCGGATGCCAATAAAGAATCGTTGATCCTACGTCCCTTTGAGACATTAGTCCTAGAGGTTGATTTTGACTAGTATCGTAAAACTAAAAGAACATAATCCATTACTTATTCAAATGCTTCGTGAATACGAAGCTTTTTCTGAAGTTGATGGTTGTTATGTCTTTGAGTATTTTGAATTAGAAATAGCGACGGCATTGGTCGAAGAACATGTGTCTGCTGTGATTTTGCTGAATACCCCAGTCTCATCCATCGAATTAGTCTATGTCTTGCCGGAAGGGATTTATACAGCAGCGCAAGCAACCTTGTATGCATGCCAACATCAACTTCCAACCCCGACGCTTCGTTTGGATGAGGTTGATCGACTGACGATTAGTAGTTTGCTAAAACATCAACTAAGTATTCAAGAAACAGCCGATGATTTGTTTATTCACCGCAACACACTGAATTACCGCTTGGATAAAATCTATCAAAAGACAGGATTTCAATTTCGTCAATTTGAAGATGCAATGACCTATTATGTACTTCAACATTTTTGTGCAAAGTGACAATAGATAAAAACATTCGTTCAACGTAATCTATTCTCAGGAGGATTTATGGCAACTCTATCATTTCGTGGTTTAAAGAAAATTTATTCGAATGGCTTTGAAGCTGTTCATGACTTCAATTTAGAAGTTAAAGATAAAGAGTTTATTGTCTTTGTTGGACCCTCAGGGTGTGGTAAATCAACCACCTTACGTATGGTCGCAGGTCTGGAAGAAATCTCAGCAGGCGAGTTATATATTGATGATCGTTTGATCAATAACGTTGCCCCTAAAGACCGTGACATTGCGATGGTGTTCCAGAACTATGCGTTATACCCACACATGAGTGTGTATGACAACATGGCGTTTGGATTGAAGCTTCGCAAAATGGATAAAGAAATTATCCGTCAAAAAGTAGAAGCAGCGGCGAAGAAATTGGGCATGAGTGAATACCTCAACTCGAAACCCAAAGCACTTTCTGGTGGACAACGTCAACGTGTAGCGTTAGGACGTGCGATTGTTCGTGATGCGAATGTCTTCTTAATGGATGAACCGTTATCAAACCTTGATGCAAAACTACGTGTACAAATGCGTAGTGAAATCGGAAAATTACACCGTGAATTAGAAACAACCACAGTTTATGTCACGCACGACCAAATTGAAGCGATGACCATGGCAACACGCATTGTTGTTATGAAAGATGGCTATATTCAACAAGTGGGAGAACCGAAAGAAATTTATGACTTTCCTGCAAATGTCTTTGTCGGAAGCTTTATCGGAACCCCTCCAATGAACTTCTTCCACGGTAAAATTAGTGGAAAGAACTTCGTGATGGGGAACTTAAGTATTGAAATCCCTGCGAAAAAACGCGCGGAACTAGAACGACTTGGATACAACAACGAAGTGATCTTAGGAATCCGTCCTGAACACGTCAAAGACGGAGAAGGAAGTTTGCCGGTTCAAGTCGAATTGGTCGAGTTAATTGGGTCAGAATCCATCATCTTCGGATTACTCCACGGCGAAAAAGTCGTTTGTAAAACGGGGGTTCGAACTGATATTCAAATTACCGATACCATCAACATGAACTTCGATATGAACATGGTTCACTTCTTCGACGCAGAAACCGAAGTACGAATTCCAATTCAAGCATAAAAAGAGCCGATGGCTCTTTTTTTTCGCAAATCAACCTATGATTAAACTTTCGCAAATTATGACCATTCAGTCTCATCCATTGGGCTCACTCATTACCACAACCACCAAACCGATTCTTGTGCCGATGAGTTTGCGCCGCACGATCGATGAGTTGTGTTTAGCTCATGGCAGTTCGCTTACCGGTCGAATTGCTTTTGCCAAGCGAGTGACAGGTAAGAAAAGGATGCTCCCGATTTATGTATCATCAAAGTGTATTTTATGTCCGACCGGTAGCTTAAAATCGTATGAGACCATCGTTCATAATTGGTTTCATTTAGAAACGAAATCTTCAATACAAATCCATCCCTCTCTACTACAAGCAGCCTTCGAAATCGCCCTTCGTGAGTCCGGGGATTATGCTATACTAAAACTGCTGAAAGGAAGTCACATTCATGAATAAAAAAACATTAAAAGACCTACAAATATCTGGAAAAAAAGTCATTGTTCGCGTTGACTTTAACGTCCCATTACAAGACGGACAAATCAGTGATGATAACCGAATTGTCCAAGCCTTACCGACCTTACGTTATTTATTATCTAAGGGTGGTAAATTAATTTTACTTTCTCACTTGGGACGAGTGAAAGAAGAGGCGAATAAGGCTAAATTGACCTTACAACCGGTTGCTGCTCGATTGAGTGAACTGTTAGAACAACCCGTAACGTTTGTAGCTCAAACGCGTGGCGAGTTGGTGGAAGCAGCGGTTGCTGCAATGCAAGATGGCGATATCATCATGCTTGAAAACACACGCTTTGAAGACTTGAATCAAAAAGCAGAATCCAAAAATGATCCAGAACTTGCGAAGTACTGGGCAGGCTTAGGTGACGCATTTGTTAATGATGCCTTTGGAACCGCGCACCGCGCTCATGCCTCTAACGTTGGGATTGCAACGTACATTAAAGAGAGTGCAGTTGGTTTATTGTTAGAAAAAGAAATTGATGTCTTAGCAAATACTATTGAGAATCCAAAACGCCCCTTTGTGGCAATTTTGGGTGGGGCCAAAGTTTCGGATAAGATCCCTGTGATTGAGCGCTTATTAACAATCGCTGATCACATTATTATTGGTGGGGGAATGGCGTATACGTTCTACCGCGCAAAAGGGATGAATGTTGGTCGTAGTTTGGTTGAAGAAGACCGCATTGAATTTGCCAAAGATATGTTAGCGCGTAGCCAAGGTAAAATTATTCTGCCTGTCGATTTTGCGATCGCTTCGGACTTCGCCCCAGATGCCTTTGTTCGCTATGACACCTTAGATAATATTCAACCCGAAGAAATGGGTCTGGATTGTGGACCCAAATCCACTGAAATTTTTGCCAAAACGATTCATGAAGCAAAAACTGTTTTATGGAATGGACCGATGGGTGTGTTTGAGATGGAGGCGTTTCAAAAAGGAACGGTTGCTGTTTGTGAAGCCTTAGTTCAATCCGATGCATATACGATTATTGGTGGCGGTGATTCTGCTGCTGCTGCGATTCAGTTTGGCTATGCCGATCAAATCGATCACATCTCCACCGGGGGTGGAGCAAGTTTAGAATTGTTGGAAGGAAAAGTCTTGCCGGGGATTGCCGCGGTTCAAGATAAGTAAACAAATGAGAGTTCCGTTTATTGCCGGTAATTGGAAAATGTATAAAACCAGAGATGAAGCGTTAGAGTTCATCTTTGATGTGAATCGTAATTTACCGAATACGTCTCAAGTCGAAACGGTGATTTTTGCCCAAGCACCGCATCTTAGAAGCTTGGTCAAACGCCAAGGTGATTTCTTACGTATCGGGGCGCAAACCATGCACTATGAAGACGAAGGAGCCTATACGGGTGAAATTAGTCCTGTAGTCATTCAAAGTCTAGGCTGTAAATACGTTTTACTGGGTCATTCAGAACGTCGTGAATATAACAATGAAACCGATGAAGCCGTGAACAAAAAAGTTCATGCAGCCTTTCGCCATAGTTTAAAACCAATGGTATGTGTGGGCGAATCGCTAGCCACTCGAGAAGCAGGAACTACCAATGATGTCGTAGGTGCTCAAGTCACTGCGGCCTTTCAAGGTGTCAGTGCATCTCAAGCGGTTGAGGTGACCGTTGCGTATGAACCCATTTGGGCCATTGGTACAGGTAAAACATGTGAACCGGACATGGCAAATGAGACGATTCGAGCGATTCGTTCGCTCTTGGCGTCGCTATATTCCAGCGAGGTCGCAGATAAGATTCGTATTTTATATGGCGGATCGGTAAAACCAGCCAATATTAAAGCGATTATGGCGCAGTCTGATATTGACGGTGCATTAGTCGGTGGGGCGAGTTTAGACGCCAAAAGCTACTTACAACTCGTTCATTATCAACATGATTGAAATTGGTCAAATCGTTAACACCCATGGATTAAAAGGGGATGTCAAAGTAAAAAGTGACTCCGACTTCAAAGCGTCTCGCTTTGCGGTCGGGGCTGTTTTATATATCAATGACAGTCCTTATACGATTACGAAATATCAACCTCATAAAGGCTTTGATTTACTTCATTTCAAAGGCGTGGATACCATTGATGCCGCCCTCGCCTTAAAAAACGCCATGCTAATGGCGGTATTGGATGATGCAGAACTGGGTGAAAACGAGTATCATGTTACCCAACTACTCGGATTATCGGTTCGTCATCAAGGTGAGGTCATTGGTGTGGTGGAAGATATTCTTCATTATCCTGCACAATCGATCTTAGTTGTAGGTAGCCACCGCATTCCTTTTGTTGATGCGTTTATTAAAGATGTCTTATTGGATGAACAAATGATTGATGTTGAATTGATTGAAGGTATGTAATGAAAATCACTGTATTAACTCTATTTCCTGAAATGTATGAGAGTGTTGTGACCGCAAGCCTTCTTGGCAAGTCCAAGGCGGTGATTGAGCGTGTTCATATTCGCGACTTTTCAACGAATAAACATCATAATATCGATGATTCTCCATACGGGGG
>CAYTXT010000006.1:29515-35852 GCA_964442245.1 uncultured Candidatus Izemoplasmatales bacterium | reverse complement strand
GTCGGGATGACAAGATTTGAACTTGCGACCCCTTGCACCCCATGCAAGTGCGCTACCAAGCTGCGCCACATCCCGATTAGGCAAGATTTATTATAACAAGATTTACCGGCTTCTCAAGGGATAGTCGTAGGCCATATAAACATGCTACAATTTCTTGATTTTAGTTCGAAGGATAAACAATGAAGAAGATAAAATATTATTTTGATAACTTAGTCGCACGAGGCATTCCATCCTTAATGGGAATCTTAATTCTTGCGACCTTAATCTTCGTTTTAATCATGGGGACACTAGCGTATAATGTTGCCCTCGAATGGGACGAATCGTATCCCGTAACACTTTGGTATACCCTGAACCATATTATTGACCCTGGATATTTATTTGGGGCTGGTGGAGCGGTAGAAGGAATCCCGTTCTTATTCATCATGACGCTTGCAACCTTCTGGGGAATCTTAGTTTATTCCTTAATCATTTCCTTTGTCTCCAGTGCCTTCTTTGATAAGCTCGATGCCCTTCGTGCAGGACGTAGTCAAATTGTCGAATCGGGACATACCGTGATCTTAGACTTCAATGAATCGGTTCCGATTATGATGCAAGAAATTACCGAAGCCAATAAAGAAGGGGAGAAGCGAATTGTTGTCATCCTAGCGGATGTTGACCCTACCCAAACCCTAGCAGAGATTTATGCCATCACCGAGAAACATAAAAATACAAAAATCATCGTTCGTAAAGGGTTAATCACTCGTTTAGATGACTTGGAGATGGTGGCGATTGGCCAAGCGAAAAGTGTTATTATTGCGACCAAAAATGACATTACCGTGATTCGTACGATCCTCGCATTAAAACAAACATCCTTTTTCCAAGAGAAAAGCTCACATGCCGTGTGCAAGGTGAGTGAATATAATAACGTACAAGTGATTAATGAAATTAGTGAAGGTCAAGTGGAAGTCATCTACTTGGCACAGCTCAAATCAAAAGTCTTTGCGCGTACATGCTTACATCCAGGGTTATCAAGTATTTATAAAAATATCTTTAGTTTTGTAGGGGAAGAAATTTATTTTGATGTCAAAGACGAATTTGTCGGCAAGACGTTTGATGAATTGGTGCAGACGTTAGAAGGTGGTTCAGCGATTGGCATCCTTCGTGGAACGAAGAGCTTGTTAAACCCAAATAATAAAGAAGTCTTTCAAGCGAATGACCAATTGATTCTGATTGCTGCGGACAGTGGCAAATATCAACTTGATGTTGCAGCAAGAAAAGACTATTCATCCAGCTTTAAAAAAGATAAATATGTGAATACAGGTCGTAAGATTTTAACCATTGGATACAACAAGAACGTGCCCTTTGTTCTTGCGGACATGGAAAAATATGTGGGTCCTAAATCAAGACTGACGATGCTTGTCCCCAATGAACAAAATAAAGACCATTTAGAATCTAAGGTTTCGATGTCCAACTTTGAGCAAGTTGATATCAGGGTAGGTAAAACCTTCCAATATGATGTGCTCAGTGAGTTAAACATCAATGACTATGACACCATTGCAATCTTTGCGAACCAGGACATCAGTGAAGAACATGCGGACGCTGAAACACTACTCTCCTTACTTCATATTGATTCGATGCGTAAGAAACTCAATACGCGTCCAAGCATTATCTTAGAGATTGAAGAGAGTGTAAACGCGGAAGCGTTAGAATACCTAGATGTCGATGACTTCTTAATTAGTAACTTACTTGTTAGTAAAATCATGACGCAAATCTCGTATGATCGTCACTTGAATAAAGTAATACAGGAACTTGTGGGAGAAGAACGTAATGAGTTCTATCTCAAACGTGCCAATGCGTATGTGACCTTGAGTGAAGAACTTCCATTCTATGCTTGTGTCCAAGCAGGTCAACTCCGTGATCACATTGTGGTTGGCTATAAGAAGTATCAGCAACCTGTTGTCTTAAATCCAAGTAAAAATCAAATGATTACCTTCGATCATCCTCAAGACCGATTGGTAGTGGTGGCGAAGAATTAAAAAAAAGCCCCTCGGGGCTTTTAATCTACAAAGCTTTCAACAAACGATAGAATCGCTTGCTTAATCTCATCACGAACTTCGATGGTTTTCGCAATTTTTTCTTCTTCACTTCCAGTAAACGAAGAAGGGTCTCTAAATCCCCAGTGCAGGCGCTGAGCTACCCCAGGAAAAACGGGACATTTTTCAGCGGCTTCGGGATCACAGACCGTAACGATATAGCGATACTTGCGACCTTCTTTATAGAAGTCAAACACACTATTGGTTGGATTTTGACTCATATCGAATCCATCCTCTTTCATCGCTGCGACTGCTAAGGGGTTTAAGGTTCCAGGTTCAAGCCCTGCGCTTTCAGCCACAAAGCCTAATTCTTTCCCAAAGTGGTTTAAATAGGTCATTGCCATTTGCGAACGAGCTGAGTTATGAATGCAAACGAATAATACACGTTTTTGTGTCATAGTTCCTCCACGCGTATTGTAGCAATCAAAATTCTAGAAAATGCCGTTCTAACATGAAACTAACATTCATTTTACATGTCGTATTTTTTTACCAAGTCTTTACGAAAGCGCTTTCGTATGCTTGAATGAAGGTACAGCTAGAGTAGACGATGAAAGGAGAGAAGCGATGAGCCCTGGAAGCGGCACATGGGATGCCTACAAGGAATCACGTAAGATGATTTATCGCGTTCTCGAAAACGGTCATGTCATTGTCGAAACAATCATGAACCTACAAGATGTCGAAAAAGCAATTGAATTCATGAGTGTCGGCCACCATACGAAAGCGTGGCGAGACGAAGAAGGATGGTTTATCGTGGACTGCGGTATTAAGAATCAAGTGGTTCAGTACCGTTCGCTATCCTAGAAAAGGGCAATGCCGATGGCATTGCCTTTTTTGTGTGATATAACTTACACATGAAACTACAAGAAATTAAAGAAGAATTATTTTTAGTCCTTAAGGGTAAAACCCTCAGTGCGGTCTTACCATCGTTTGTTTTTGTTGTGGCCAATAATTTATTTGGCTTAGTCTTAGGTTTAGTGATCTCAGGGTTAACGAGTTTATATTTTATTTATATAGGAATTACGAAAAAACAATCTCTTTGGTATTCGGTAGGCGGACTATTGGTTGTTTTAGTCGCAGCAGGTTTAAGTGTCCTTCAAGGAGCGGCCGGGTTCTTTATCCCAAGTATTATTACGAGTGCAGCATTAGCTTTGGCAAGTCTCATTTCAATTCCATTAAAACGACCCTTTACAGCCTATGTATCTCATTTAACTAGAGGCTGGCCCCTTGCATGGTTTTGGCGAGCTGATGTGAGACCGGCGTATAGTGAAACAAGTATTTTATGGGCAGTGTTCTTTAGTATACGATTTGTCTTACAAATCTTAAGTTTCACTTTAGGTGCTGATGAAATCTTTTTGGTGAATCTAATCTTAGGTGTTCCGGGATTAGGATTATTACTGGTCGCAACCTATGCATATGGGATATGGCGACTTCATCAATTAGAAGGCCCAGGCGTGGATGAATTTATCCACGAAAAAAAGCCCCCATATAAGGGGCAAACACGAGGCTTTTAATCCCAGCGACGAGGATCGCCCTCGAGTTGGTCTAATAATGAGAGATCTTTTGGATCAATCGTAAAATCTAGTTTTGTATTCTCAATGATACGCTCTTCGTGAACCGATTTCGGTAACGGGAGCGTTTGTTTTTCCAAGCAATAACGAATTGCAAGCTGAGCAGGTGAAACTTGATACTGTTTCGCCATTTGAATCACGGTCTCATCCTTGAGTAAATGACCGATCGCCAAGGGGGAATACGCTTCGATCAAGATTCCTTTTTGTTGGCAATAACGAACCGTTTCTTCCTCAGTGTGACCGATGAAGAAGCCAATCTGATTGACATGGGGAATCGTATCACAGTGAGTTAAGATGTTATCTAAATCTGACGGCGAGAAATTGGACACGCCAATCGCTCGGACTCGTCCTTCATAATAGAGTTTTTCCATTGCTTTAAAGGCTTGAACATTGCCTTCAGAACAATCTTGACCCATATTACTCCATGGCCATGGGGCATGAATTAAAAACAAATCAATATAATTAACCCCAAGTGCTTGTATGGATGCTTCAAATGCTGCAAGCGTTTGGTCATAATCTTTAATGTGCGATTCTAGTTTTGTGGTGATAAAGATTTCTTCACGAGGAATGCCGGAGTCTTTAATGGCTTTTCCTACACTTTCCTCGTTGCGATAGCCTTCTGCCGTATCAATATGACGATAACCGGCTTTCAATGCTTTGGCGACAGCATCATAAGCATCGGTGCCATTTGGGATTTGCCACGTCCCAAATCCAACTTTTGGGATTTTAACATCGTTACTTAAACGATACATTTCTTGAATAATCATAACGCCTCCAAAATAAAAGATTTCTAATTAGATTACTTTATTTAGAATCACTTTACGCTTCCATGTAAAATGAAACCAGGTGAAACCATGAAACAACTACGACTTCGACTTGAAACACTTTTTGTCATTATATCAATACTTCTTATCGCAGCCGCTTTTATCGTTCAAGAGCTGATCAATCCGGATTCAGCATGGATTGCATATCTGTTTGGGCTGTCTTTTTTGATTGGTGGATTTTATAAAGCGAAAGAAGGCGTGCTAGCAACGATTGAGAATAAGTATTTAAATGTAGAAATCTTAATGATTCTTGCAGCCCTTGGCGCCTTTGTGGTGGGTGAATTTCAAGAAGGGGCGATTTTAATCTTTATTTTTGCGGTTTCCGGATTGTTAGAAACCTATACAACGGCGCGTAGTGAAAAAGAACTAACCAGTTTATTAAATCTTGCCCCGGAAACGGCCATTTTGGTGGTGAATGGTGTTGAACAAGAAGTACTGGTAAGTGATGTAAAGATTGGGGATCTTGTTGTTGTTAAAGTTGGTCAACTTATTCCTGTGGACGGCATTATTGAACGCGGGGAAACCTCAGTCGATGAAGCCGCAATTACCGGGGAGTTTGTTCCTGTAAGTAAAGAGGTTGGAAGTGATGTGTTTGCGGGTTCGATCAATATCGAAGCAACGATTTATGTGAAAACAACCGTCGATCCTTCAGCTTCCGTAGTGAAAAAGATTGTCGACTTTGTAAAAAACGCCCAAGAAAGCGAAACCAAATCGCAAACCTTATTAAACCGAATTGAACGGGTGTATGTGTATGTCGTAATCTTAATTGCGATTTTATTTATGATCCTTCCACCCCTGGTTAATTGGTTGAGCTGGGAAGATGCGTTTTATCGTGGGATTATTGTTTTGGTGGTGGGGTCTCCTTGTGCATTAATGGCCTCCATCTCTCCCGCAATCTTAGCGAGCTTATCGAATGCCGCAAAAAAAAGAGTCTTAATCAAAGGTGGCGAACCGTTAGAACACTTACTTCATATTAAAGCTGTTGTCTTTGATAAAACCGGAACGATCACCACAGGCGAACCTCATGTTGTATCCATGACTTCCTTTAGTGATGAAGAGTTATCGATTATTGTCTCGATGGAACAACAATCTTCACACCCCTTAGCCAAAGCGATTACCTCGCATTTGGAGGATTCTGTAAAACGAAATATTGATACAAAAGAGCTACCTGGTCGAGGCATGACTGCTGTGGTAGGTTCAGATACCTATGAAATTGGGCGTTTCGATCATGAGATCACCGTCTCAATAGACAACGGAAAAGGATTAACGCTTGTGCATGTCTTTAAAAATAAAAAGCATATCGGCTCGATTGGTCTGCAAGACCAAATTCGAGAAGGGGTATCGCAAGTGATGAAGGACCTTAAAGCCTTAGGAATCCATACGGTCATGCTAACTGGAGACAACCAAGATGCAGCTCGACGTATTAGTCAAGAAGTCGGGATTGCGGGTTGTTTTGCTGGATTACTACCAGACCAAAAAGTCGAAAAGCTTCGAGAGATTAAACAAGAGTATGGGTCCATTCTCATGGTCGGAGATGGCATTAATGACGCACCCGCCTTGGCGATTGCGGATATCGGTATCGCCATGGGGACCGCAACGGATGTGTCGTTAGAAACGGCAGATATCGTCTTAATGAATAATAAGTTAGGGAATGTCCTTGATATCATGAAATTAGCGAAGCGTATGCGACGCATTACTCTACAAAACGTTGTGTTTAGTATTAGTGTGATTGCCTTACTAATGATCAGTAATGTGTTTGGGGTGATTGAACTACCTGCGGGCGTAGTTGCCCATGAAAGTTCTACTCTTTTGGTCATCATCAACAGTTTACGACTGCTTGTAAAGTGATAGAATAAAGTATGAAAAAACTATC
>CAYTXT010000006.1:19125-29415 GCA_964442245.1 uncultured Candidatus Izemoplasmatales bacterium | reverse complement strand
AATATGAAGGCGAACGTCATCAAAAACGACTTGACATGATTGCTGACTTTGAAAACGAAGAACGTCTGTGACGTTCTTTTATTCAACATAAGGAGATTAGGATGCAAGAAAAAATATTGCAATTACTCCAGCAACAATATCCGACAGTTGCATCGGCAAGTACAGAACTCATTAACCTTTCTGCCATTTTAGAATTACCAAAAGGGACGGAGTATTTTATTTCGGATATTCACGGAGAGTATGATGCGTTCAATCATTACTTAAAAAATGCCTCCGGGATTATCTTAGAAAAAATCAAAGTCGTTTTTCCTAAGTACAACCAACAAGAACAAAACCGCTTGGCGTTCTTTGTGTATTATCCAACCGACATGCTAAACAAATACGACAATGCACATGATGAAGAAGCGTTTGGAAAGCTTCAACGTCAAATGCTCTTTGATATGGTCACCTTAGCCAAACTATTTGCAAGTAAGTATACAAAAAGTAAAGTTCGTAAATACATGCCGGATTCTTTTATGTACGTCATGCAAGAGTTACTGTATGAATCTCAGACGGTAGAAGACAAGGACCATTACTATCAAGCAGTCATGAATGCCGTCTTTACGACGCAGCAACAAAATAACTTGATCATGGAAATGAGCCGGTTAATTCGTAACTTAGCAATTGATCATTTGCATGTGGTCGGTGATATTTTTGATCGCGGACCCTTCCCTCATTTGGTAATGGATAAGTTACTGCGACTCAAAAATGTTGATGTCCAGTGGGGCAATCACGACATTATTTGGATGGGGGCGGCAAGTGGTTGTCCGGTCAGTATCGCCAATGTCATTCGTATTGCAGCGCGTTATAACAACTTGGATTGCTTGGAAGATGGATACGGAATCAATTTACGTCCCTTAGCCATGTTTGCAGTGGCTACGTATCAAGACGATCCATGTGACTCATTTATGCCTACTGGAAACGAAGAAGAAAAGGTATATTCGCAGCGAGACTTGGTTGCGAAAATACATAAAGCCATTAGTATTATCCAGTTCAAAGTCGAAGCGGCAGTCATTCAGCGCCGCCCTGAGTTTGAACTTGAGCATCGACTCCTGTTAGATAAGATCAATTCTTCAAATGCAACGATCACGATAAATGGCACATCCTACAAACTAAAAGACACTTCATTTGCGAGTGTGGACCCCGCTAATCCATTTGCCTTAAGTGAAGAAGAAGCTCGAGTCATCGCACATCTTGAACAAAACTTTTTAAGTAATGAATTGTTGCAGCAGCATATACGATGGATGTTTGATAAAGGAAGTATGGTGCTTCCGTTTAATCAGTCATTACTCTTTCATGCGGCAGTGCCATTAACCGAAGAGGGAGATTTCTTATCTCATACATTTGAAGGCAAGTCCTATGCTGGGGCGTCTTTATTTCGATTTTTGGAACAAAAGATTCGCATTGCATACCAAAACCGTCATAAAAAAGATGTGCCTGAGCGTGATTATTTTGCCTTTTTATGGCAAGGAAAGGCATCTCCGTTATTCGCCAAACATCAAATGACAACCTTTGAACGATATTTTATTGCTGATAAATCAACGCATCTTGAGATCATGAATCCTTATTTTAGCTTGCGCGAAGAGCCCGAGACGGTGGCGAAGATTCTTGCAGAATTTGGCATGGGTTCAACATGCAAGATCATTAACGGCCACGTACCGCTGGATGTGACACAAGGAGAACCCGCGGTGGTTTCTAATGATCAAGTCATTTTGATTGATGGGGGAATGAGTAAACAATTTGCCTCACGAACTTCGATTGGGGGCTATACGTTAATTGCCGATTCCTATGCTTACTTCCTAGTCTCTCATGAACGCTTTTCATCGCACATGAGCCTGATTGATTCTGAAGAAGATATTATTTCAGTGACACGCTACCAAGAATTATCGAACCGAAGACAGTATGTCTATGACACTGATATTGGACGAAAATTACAACAAACGATAACTGATTTACAGGCATTAATTGATGCGTATCGAGCAGGAATATTGAAGGAGGAATAACGGGGCTATTTTTTTTCTTTGAACCTCAAAATATATTGTAATGGTGCGAAATAATAAAGTTTGTGTAAAGTCTCGTTGTAAAATTGACAACGCTTACATTATGCTTTAAAATGAACTCAAAGCATATTCCTAGGAGGGTAATCCTCACCGATGATTTACTGAATGAAAATTTGAATTTTTGTTGGTCCGAGCGAAAATTCTTTTTTATTTCATTCAAACTACATGCCTCACGGAAACATGTTTCAACGCCATTCTATGAAGGAGGAAATTCATGGCAAAATATGTCTTGGCATTAGACCAAGGAACTACGAGTTCACGTGCAATTCTTTTTGACAAAGCAGGTAGCATTGTTAAAGTAGCACAACAAGAATTCGAACAAATTTTCCCTAAGCCTGGTTGGGTTGAACATAACGCAACCGAAATTTGGGAATCGATTCAAAGCGTCATTTCAAAGGTCATTAAAGACGCGAACATTACGCCAACAGATATCGCAGCCATCGGGATCACAAACCAACGTGAAACCACTGTTGTTTGGGACAAAGCAACTGGGGTTCCGATTTATAATGCGATTGTCTGGCAAAGCCGTCAAACAGTACCAATCTGTGATGACATCAAAGCAAAAGGCAAAGAAAAACTATTTAGAGACCGTACTGGCTTAGTGGTTGATGCCTACTTTTCAGGAACTAAAGTAAAATGGATTTTAGACCATGTAGCAGGATCGAGAGAACGTGCGAAAAAAGGCGAAATTTTATTTGGAACGATTGATACATGGTTAATTTGGAAACTATCCGGTGGCAAAGCTCACGTAACGGATTACTCCAATGCTTCTCGTACCTTAATGTATGACATTTATAAACTTCAGTGGGATCAAGAATTATTAGATATTCTTGATGTACCAAAACAAGTCTTACCAGAAGTTCGACCTTCCTCAGAAGTGTATGCACATACAGACAAAGCCGTCTTCCATGGGGCTGAAATTCCAATTTCAGGCGCAGCTGGAGACCAACAAGCCGCATTATTCGGACAAGCGTGCTTCGAAGTTGGGATGGCAAAAAATACCTATGGTACTGGTTCATTCATGTTAATGAATACTGGAACCAAAGGAATCCCAAGCAAAAACGGATTATTAACCACCTTAGCGTGGGGTCTTAACGGTAAAGTTGAATATGCACTTGAAGGATCTATTTTCGTTACAGGATCTGCAGTTCAATGGTTACGTGATGGACTTAAAATTATTGAAAAAGCGCCAGAAACTGAAAACATGGCAGCCGGACTTCAATCCAATGATGGCGTGTATTTAGTACCAGCCTTTGTTGGACTAGGTGCACCGTACTGGGATGATAAAGTACGTGGGGCATTATTTGGCATCACTCGCGGAACAGGACGTAATGAAATCGCTCGTGCAACGTTAGAGTCGATAGCGTATCAAACCGCCGATGTATTAAATACGATGAATACCGATTCGGGCTATCCACTCGCGAAACTTCGTGTTGATGGCGGAGCGGTTGCGAACAACTTCTTAATGCAGTTCCAAGCAGATATCTTAGGCGTTCCGGTTGAACGACCTGTCGTTCAAGAAACAACTGCCTTAGGCGCAGCATACTTAGCTGGACTTGCGGTAGGATTCTGGAATGATAAATCTGAAATTAGTAAAAACTGGCAAATTGATCGTGCCTTTGAACCGAAAATGGCTGAAGCGGACCGTAAGCGTCTATACGGTGGCTGGCAAATGGCGGTTAAAGCTGCTCAAGTCTTTAAACCATAATAACGATAAAAAAAGCCTTCGATGGAAGGCTTTTTTTCTTTTTCTGAAACTTTTTTCAAAAAAAACTTGCAACACGTTTTATAAATATGTTTTAATACATTCAACCTACGAAGCAAGAATAGTAGAAGAATAAATCATTTCTAGAGAGTTAGCGGTTGCTGGAAGCTAACAATGAAACTCTTCGAACGTACTTGTGAGGTGGATGAGGGAACTGAAGTATCTCATCCCGTAACCCGGCGTTAACGGATGTGGAGTGCTAGCATAGCTAGAACAAAGGTGGTACCGCGATTAAACTTTTAGTCGTCCTTTAATAGGACGACTTTTTTTATGGAGAAGGTATGAGTATATTTGATTTTTCAAGATTAACGCAGTGGATTCCCTACTTAACGCAAGGGGTGATGATTACGCTTAGTTTGGCGTTCTTTTCGACCATCTTAGGCGTTGTGTTAGGAATTCTCATTAATACCATCTCAAAACGACCTATTCTAGGTCGATTAGCCTTTGCGTATGTAGATATCTTCCGGGGAACCCCAGTGATCTTACAATTATCACTGATCTACTTTGCATTACCGCGAATTTTGACCGTCCTCCTCCAAAGTTCCTTTGGTTTCACGGGGAACTTATCAATTAGTGCCTACGGCGCCGCGATCATTACTTTCAGTTTAAACTCCAGTGCGTATGTATCGGAGATTATCCGGTCTGGTGTCAACAGTGTGGACCCTGGGGAGATCGAAGCAGCTAAAGCATTAGGCGTTTCGAAGTTTCATATTTATAAAGACATTATCTTACCGATTGCCTTTAAAAACAGTTTCCCCGCATTAATGAACGAAATCATTATGCTGGTCAAAGAGTCCTCGATTGTTTCAATCATTGGTCTTCAAGACTTAATGAGACGACAACAAATTGTCTCCTCACAAACATATATGTATTTTGAACCGTTAATGTATGTCGGACTCATTTATTACATCATCGTGAAGATCATGAGTTATTCGGCAAAACGGATCGAAAGGTGGTTGGCCCATGATTGAAGTCAAACATTTATATAAGTCGTTTAAAGACTTGGAAGTCTTAACGGATATCAATTATACCTTTAAACAAGGAAAAACAACCGTCATCTTAGGGGCTTCGGGTAGTGGTAAATCGACACTACTTCGCTGCATTAACCGCTTGGAAGAACCATCTCAAGGAGAAATCACCTTCCAAGGGGACCTCATAACCGAAGAGAACATTCAAGAGATTCGCAAGCAAATGGGAATGGTCTTTCAAAACTTTAATTTATTTTCCAACATGAAAGTGATCGACAATGTTGGGTATGCGTTAAAGGTTGTCAAAGGCATGGACGATGATGACATCAAGGCGGTCGCCAGCCGGCGGTTAGCCAGTGTCGGACTCTCAGACAAAGAAGAAGCCTATCCGAAAACATTATCTGGTGGGCAAAAACAACGTGTTGCGATCGCAAGATGTCTGGCGATGGAACCCGATGTCTTCTTGTTTGATGAACCGACGTCCAGCTTGGACCCTGAAATGGTCAATGAAGTCTTAGATGTGATGCGTGATATTACGCATCAAGGATTTACCAATATTATTGTGACCCACGAAATGGGCTTCGCGAAAGAAGTCGCAGATGATGTGGTGTTCATGTATCAAGGCAAAATTTGGGAAGCGTCGAGCAAAGATCAATTCTTTAACGCTCCGCAAACCGAAGAAGCCAAAGCGTTTTTAAATAAAATACTCTAGGAGAAGAATAATGAAAAAATTAATGACTTTTATTACCGCGTTACTATTAGCATTTAGTATTACGGCATGTGCCGGACAAGAAGAACTTGTGGTCCTTACAAGCTCAGGTTACGAACCTTATGAAATGATTGATGAAAATGGCGAACTTATTGGCTTTGATATTGATTTAATGAACGCCATTGCGGAGTACTTAGAGATTACAATTGAATGGAAAGATGTTGATTTTGATGGCATCATCGCTTCACTTCAAACCAATCAAGCTGATGCTGCGATTGCAGGAATTAGCCCAACCGCTGAACGTGCACAAGTCGTGGACTTCACCGTGGTCTACTTCAGTGAAGAAGGTGGGTTGATTAACATGATGCTCTTTGACCCAAGTAAAGTAACGATTAACTCGCTTGAAGACCTTGCAGGATTAACCGTTGGAGCTCAACTTGGAACGATTCAAGCAGGTTTACTTGATGAGTTGTCTCAAGAAATCGGATTCACGACCGACTTTAGAAATCAGAATGCTCAAATCGTTCAAGAGATCGCATTAGGAAACATTGATGTTCTCGTGGTAGAACAACTCGTTGCATCGTCGATTATTGCAGCGAATGAAGGACTATCCCAAGTGGCATTAAACTCTGATTTACAAAGTGCTGGAAATGCCATTGCACTTCCCAAAGATAGTCCGTATACAGCTCAGTTTAATGAAGCAATCTTAGCTTTAACTGAAGACGGTACGATCCAAGCCTTAATCGAGAAATGGTTTAACTAAAAAAAGCCCATCTGGGCTTTTTTTTATTCTCCGGCAATGCCTAATTGTTTAATATACACATTCGGTGCAGCAATCGAAGACAGGTTATATTCAAGTTCGTTATCTAAATCAGCAATCTCATTCATCATCGTGAAGAAGTTCCCTGAGACAACAATCATCTTAACAGGTTTGGAGAGCTTCCCATTTTCAATCCGAAAGCCACTAGCTTGAATCGAGAAATCTCCCGAAGAGGCTTTGACACCGGCATGTAAGCCCATGAGATTATTGATATATACGCCATCTTGAATCGGAGCAAGCATTTCCTCAAAGGATTTGGTCCCAGGTTTCATGACCAAGTTGGTGGAACTAATGCCCCCACCAAAGCTGTTACCGGTAGGTTCTTGCTTGAAGATGGATGCTGTTTTTAAGTTATGTAAGAAACCTTGGAAGACACCATCTTTAATAATGTCTTTGGTTCGACATGCGACGCCTTCATGGTCAAAGGCCATTTGTTGGAATGCATTTTCATCAAGAGGGTCATCAACGAGTTGAACAAAATCATTCGCAATCGATTGGCCAACCTTGTCTTTTAACGGGGTTAAATTACGGTAAGCACTCTCCGCGCTGAAGTTTGACCCAAAGGCCCCAAGAATCGATCCAAAGGTTTTGTTTTCAAAGACCACAGGATAACGTTTGGACGCCATCGATGATGCGCCTAATTTTTTAGCCCCTTTGGAGACGGTTTCTTCCGCAATTTTTTTTGCATCGAGTTCATCAAAGGTTTTGGCTAACGTAATTTCCATGGCCGATTGAATGTCATCATTTTCATGGAATACACCAACCGCATAGGCGTAGGCATAGGTTGAACGTTGCGATAAATCAATCCCTTTGGAATTTGTTAAACTCGTTTCAACATCGCTTTCTTGATACACCACAGACTGAACTTGTTTGAGTTTAGGATGCTGTTCCATTTGAACTTCAATGTCTTTTAACAGCTGAATTTTTTTGTCAGTAGGTACTGATCCAAAGTCAAAGTTACTGTCTTTGATTTTGGGATACTCTTTGGAACCTTCAAAGATGATTGCAGGATCGTTGGATGTAATGGCACTTGCATGATCGATCAGTTGATCAATGAAAGTATCAATGACTGTGTTGTTATTGTGTTCAAATCGAACACTCGCCATTTTTCCATTATAAATTCCGCGCATTGTGACCACTTCAACATCACTTTGAACATGTTCATCGATTTGATGTTGATAGACAGTTAACTTTACATTCTTTGTGCGAACAGAGAAGAACTGAACATCAGAGATGCCTTTGGCTAAGGCCTTATCAATCCATGCTTTCATTGTTTGCCTCCTGCACCACCTACGGTCATTGCTTGAACGCGAATTGTAGGCTGGCCGACATCGGTCGGAATACTTCCGGAAATCGATCCACACATCCCTTGGCCAAACTCTAGGTTATCCGCGACACGGTCAATCTTAAATAAGACATCCTTACCTTGGCCAATCAGCATCGCGCCACGAACGGGTGTGGTTAATTTTCCATCTTCGATCATGTAGCCTTCTTGAACGGCAAAGTTAAATTCACCAGTCGATGTGTTGACTTGTCCACCGCCCATTTTCTTCGCAAATAAGCCGTATTTAGTATCCGCAATAATGTCTTCGACTTTATCTTTGCCTGGGGCAATATACGTCGAATTCATGCGAGAGGTTGGCGCAAACTTATAGTTTTGACGGCGTCCACTTCCTGTGGGGGCCATTTTCATTTTTCGAGCGTTACGTTGATCAATTAGATAGCCTTTTAAAATTCCGTTTTCAATCAGTAAGTTCTTTTGGGTCTTCATCCCTTCATCATCAAAGCTTAATCGACCCCATGCACTTTCTACATCCCCGTCATCATATGCGGTGACCACATCGGATCCGATTTTTTCACCGAGTTTTCCAGTAAAGGGGGAGAGTCCTTTCGCCACAGCTGTTGCTTCAAGGGGATGGCCACATGCTTCATGGAAAATAACTCCACCAAAGCCGTTATGAATGACAACCGGCATAACTTGTGGTGTCATATCGACTGCAGAAAGAAGTTTAATCGCACTTTTCGCGGCTTCATCCGCTAATGGTTCCATGTCAATTTCATCAAAGATTTCAAAGCCCATAAATCGGCCAGGACCTTCAAAGGCTTGTTGCATGACTCCATTTTCTTGGGCAACGGCCATTAAGATGACACGTGTGTAAACACGGACATCGTCTTGGTAAATGCCTTCGGAATTGACGACTAAAATCTTTTGTTCTGTTTCGAGTAACTGAGTGACCGCTTGGATAATGCGTTCATCATAGGCCTTAATTTGATTCGATAAGGCCACTAGTTTATCTGCTTTTTCTTTACTTGAGACACTTCGAGGAGGTTTCTTAATGGTGTTCGAGTACGGTAATGCTTTCCCAATCGGCTTCGCGGTCGATGCTGGACCATCGAATGATGGAATTAATCCTTGAATGACAGATTGAATGGATTCGAACGACGTGTCATTGGTATAACCGTAAACGACATCAACGCCTTGAATTAAGCGAACCCCAACCCCATACGTATTGGACATGTCAATGCTACTAACCTCGCCGTTAAAAACACGGGTGACATAACTGTTAGTATCTTCAAAGAAGAATTCAGCAAAGTCTGCCCCGGTTGATAAGCCAAGATTGAGCAATTCTTGATACTGAGATTTCGTTAACATACGAACTCCTTTCTATTAAAAGATAGTATAACAAAAAAGACCTAATTTCATGATTTATTCGCTGAACGTTTCGTAAGGTTGGTATAATCGTTACGGAGGCTATTATGTGTGGAATTGTAGGCTACATTGGACAACAACCTTGTGCCCCGATCCTTGTAAAAGGACTTAAAAACTTAGAATACCGCGGCTATGATTCAGCTGGGGTTGCGTTATTTAATACCCAAATTGATACCTTTAAAACCGTTGGCTTAGTCGCTAATTTAGAACCACTTGTTCAAGGTCAAACCTCAAGCGTTGGCATTGGTCATACCCGCTGGGCGACCCATGGGGTGGCTAGTGAAGTGAATGCTCACCCGCATCAATCTTATTCCAGTCGTTTTAGCATTGTTCATAACGGAACGGTTGAAAACTACCTTGCTCTTCAAGAAAAATATTTATCGAATCAATCGATGAAGTCCCAAACCGACACCGAAATTGTTGCAGGTGTTCTTGATGTTTTTGTTTCACAAGAAAAAGACATCCATAAAGCAATTCAGCGACTAATGAATGAAGTCGAAGGCTCCTTTGCTCTTGTAATCATGGACCAAGAAAATCCTGATGTCCTTTATGCGATTAAAAACCGCTCTCCTTTATTAATTGGGTTAGGTGAGAATGAGCAATTTATTGTCTCAGACGCGAATGCACTAGCCGATCATACGTCTACGTTTTATGTGTTAGAAGACTATGAATACGCGGAAGTTCGCCAGGATCAAATTCAGCTGTATGATCGTCAAGGACGTCCATTAACCAAAGAGCTTTATCAACCCAAACAGCGCCAGCAAGAACGTGATTTAGGAATTTTCGATCACTACATGCAAAAAGAAATTGAAGAACAACCGGCTGTAATGCGCCGCTTACTCAAAGAATTTGTCTTGGATAAAAACATCGAAAAAGACATCTTGGCGAGTGAACGTATTTATATCATCGCCAGTGGAACCAGTTATCATGCCGGACTTGTCGGCAAATACTTGCTAGAAACCGTCTTAGAAAAACCAGTAGAAGTTCATTTAGGGTCGGAATTTGCTTATTTTACGCCCTTGCTAGTGAAACATCCGTTCTTTATCTTCTTAAGTCAATCTGGGGAAACGATGGATTCGGTTCGTGCCTTAGACCGGTTAAAATCAACGGGCGTTAAGACTTTATCAATCACCAACGTGGAAACCTCCACCTTGGCCCGTGAAACCACCTATCATATGTATTTACACGCAGGCATTGAAATTGCGGTTGCTTCGACCAA
>CAYTXT010000006.1:0-19025 GCA_964442245.1 uncultured Candidatus Izemoplasmatales bacterium | reverse complement strand
GCTGCCGAATTAAAACATGGAACGATTGCCTTGATTCAACCCCAAACTCCAGTTATCGCAATTATTACCGATGAGCGCGCGCATTTAACTCGTGGGAATGTCATGGAAGTCAAGGCTCGTGAAGCAGAAGCCATTATTATCAGTATGCAAGCCATCTCACAGCCAAGTGATGATCTAATCATCCCAGATGTTCATCCGCTCTTGAGGCCACTTGTTATGGCGATACCACTTCAATACATTGCATATTATGCAGCGTTTGAGCGAGGCTGTGACATCGACAAACCACGTAACCTCGCAAAATCAGTAACCGTAGAATAAAGGGGAAACCCTTTTTCTTTTATCGCATCTTTCAAAATGAATTGACTGCTTAATGGTATGATTACGGTAACTACGTTTTATCTCGAATGCTAGACTTACGTTATGTAAAGGGACGGATTCAATGGACTATACAATTACTATTTTTGGGGCCACCGGAAACTTAATGTACAAGAAGTTGATGCCAGCGCTGGTGCGTTTAATCAACTCGGAAAAAGTTTCCACCAATGTGGAGATTCGTTGTGTTGGCCGCAAAGTCATGACCAACCAAGCATATAAACGATTATTGTATGAAAAATCTCAAGCGAAAAAAGGCGAATTGAAACGCGTTTTTCGTCAGCTTTCTTATTACAGTGTCGATTTTTCAGACCCTTCAACCTATGATGTCCTTCAAACAACTACATCAGGCTCAATATATTATCTGGCAATCCCTCCGGGATTATTTCCAGTGGTCGCAAACAGTTTATCGGTGGCGGGTTTAGTCGAAAAAGGAAATCCAAAACACCGAGTCGTGTTTGAAAAACCGTTTGGCGAAGATTTAGCGAGCGCAAGAAGCATTAATAAAGAACTAACGAAATACCTAAGTGAACAACAAATTTACCGTATCGATCACTACTTAGGTAAAGATATGATTCAAAACGTCCTCGTCCTTCGTTTTACGAATGGACTATTTGAGCATACCTGGAACAAAGACTTTATTGAGAGTGTCACGATCATGGCCAAAGAATCGGAAACGGTTATGGACCGTGGGAATTATTACGATGGGATCGGTGCCCTCAAGGACATGGTTCAAAGCCACTTAATGCAGTTATCGGCATTAATTGCGATGGAACAACCCAAGGAATTTACTGCAGATTTAATTCGCAAAGCGAAAGTTGATGTCTTAACCCATATGTCGATCAAGACGGAGGATGTCATTCTTGGGCAATATAAAGGCTACTTAAAAGAAATGCATATTCCGGAGGATTCAAAAACTGAAACCTTTGTGTACTTAAAAGCTACGATTGATACCCCGCGTTGGCGAGGTGTTCCGTTTTATTTTGTGACTGGAAAAGCCCTGGATGAAAAACGCTCAGAAGTTCGTATTGCGTTTAAATCTAGCTCCCAAGGCGATGCGTTCTGGCCGAAGGAGAAACTCAGTAATAATGAACTCGTGATTCGAATTGCCCCAGAAGAAGGGGTCACCTTAAACTTTAACGTCAAAGCCTTGGGACTCAGTCAAGTGATCCAACAAGAATTCCTCGATTACCGACATGAATGGGTTGGGTTCGGCAACAACCCCGAAGCCTATGAAAAGTTATTCCTGGATATTTTCCATGGGAATATGACGCTGTTTACCTCGTGGAATGAAGTCGAAGCAGCCTGGAAGATCATTCACGAACTTCGTGAACACCGCCCGAAACCATACCGCTATTCCAGTTATAAAGATATGATGAAACAAGTCAAAAAAAGCTTACCGGAGGTCACTGGATGAGATACGATATTTCAATGCCGATTCGGCCAGGGATGCCTGTGTATAAGAATTATCCAGACAAAACCCCATCATATGAGGTTGTTCGTACCTTTGAACAGCATTCGGTCTTTGAGACCAACATCACAATGAACCTTCATACGGGGACCCATCTAGATTTTCCCAAACACACGCTGCCTAATGGAGGTGTCTCAACGAATCATGATTTAGACCCATTAATTGGATCAGCTCGTGTCATAGACCTGACCAATGTAGAAGAAGGAATAACAAAAGAAGATTTGATCAATCAATCGATTCAAGCTGGCGAGTTTTTATTATTCAAAACCAAGAGTAGTTGGGATGAGGTGTTTAATCCAAACTTCATCTATATTAAAGAATCTGCAGCTCACTATTTGGTGGAAAAACAAGTGCGCGGTGTTGGCGTTGATGCACTTGGGGTTGAGCGGGCTCAACCGGGTCACCCTACCCATGACACGCTTCTTGGGAATGGCGTTATTATCCTAGAGGGTGTTGTGTTAAAAGATGTGCCTGCAGGGGAGTATAAAATGATATGCCTACCCTTAAATATTGAAGGGGTAGAAGCCTTGCCCGTACGATGTATCTTAGAAAATTAATCACCTGTAAAGGTGATTTTTTTGTCTAAAGCTGTTGTTAAATTAACATAAAATTCATGTTAATTTGAGATATAATGGATACAAGAAATTAATTCTTAAGGAGGAATTATGTTACGTAAGCTAATGCTTATGTTGCTCCTTGTCCTTGGTGTTGGCGTTGTAAGCGCTTGCGAAGCGGACGATGGGCAATTAGGAGGAACACTTGTCGTGTATTCTCCGAACTCAGATGGAGAAATCGAAGGATTACTTTATTACTGGGGAGAAACTCGTGGCGTTCAAATTGAATTAGTCTCTGCTGGAACGGGTGAAGTACTATCTCGTTTAACTGCAGAAAAAGACAATCCTCAAGCGGATGTTCAATTTGGTGGAATGAACTTAGGGGTATACTTATCAAACTCTGATCTATATGAAGAATATGTAGCAGAAGGAGATGACTTATTACCTGCTGGTTATCAAAATACCACTGGATTCTTTACGAACTACCTATTATCAGGATCGAACCTTCTTGTTAACACTGAATTAGAAGCAGAACTTGGAATGAATATTACAAGCTATGCTGACTTACTAGACCCACGTCTACAAGGACGTATTGCAATGGGGAACCCTGCGGCTTCTTCCAGTGCCTTTGCTCAATTAACAAACATGTTACTTGTTATGGGTAATGGTTCGTATGAAGATGATGCAGCATGGAATTTCATCGAAGAATTTATGCAAAACTTAGCAGATCCAGGCGGATCACCTAAGATCCTAGGATCATCATCTGCTGTATTCCGTAATACTGCAGAAGGTGAATATGTTGTTGGTGTTACGTATGAAGACCCTTCCGTTCAGTTATTAACTGATGGAGCAACTAACGTTCGCGTTGTTTACCCATCCGAAGGTGCAGTATGGTTACCAGCAGCGGCTGCGATTGTTAAAGGCGCACCAAACTTGGAAAATGCACAAGCATTTATCGACTTCTTAATCTCTGATGAAGGTCAAGAAATCGTCGCAAGCTTAACAAACCGTCCTGTTAATATTGAGATTTCTAATACGAATCCATTCATGACGCCGTTTTCACAAATCAACTTAGCATTTGAAAACATTCAGTATACAGCAGAAAATCGTTCAGCATTACAACAACGCTGGTTAGATATCGCTGCGAAATACGGAGCATAATTTACATTACAAAGGAGAGAACAATGAGTGTTAACATCAAGATTCGTGATGCAATTAAACGATATGGTGATAACACCGTAATTCATGGTCTTTCACTTGATGTCAAGGAGGGTGAGTTCTTCACCCTCCTTGGTCCATCAGGATGTGGAAAGACGACGTTATTACGGATGATTGCTGGATTCAATACCATTGAAGGCGGCGATTTTTATTTTAATGAAGACAGAATTAATGAATTAGACCCTGCCAAACGCAATATCGGAATGGTCTTTCAAAACTATGCAATATTTCCCCATTTGACCGTATTCAAAAACGTGGCATTTGGGCTTCAAAATCGAAAAGTCGAAAAAGAACTCATGGAAGAACAAACCATGAAGTTTTTATCGTTGATGCAAATCGAGAAATTCAAAGACCGTTTACCGGAAAATTTATCAGGTGGACAGCAGCAACGCGTTGCATTAGCCAGAGCCTTGGTGATTCAGCCGGGTGTGTTATTGATGGATGAACCGTTATCTAACCTGGATGCAAAACTGCGTGTTGAAATGCGAACGGTTATTAAAGACATTCAAATGAATGTTGGTATTACTACTGTATATGTAACCCATGATCAAGAAGAAGCCATGGCAATTAGTGATCGAATTGCGATCATGAAAGATGGCGTGATTCAACATATCGGTCGTCCCAAGGATATTTATCAACGTCCCGCAAATTTGTTTGTTGCGGAGTTTATTGGGACCACGAATATTTTACAAGCCAAGTTAAATGGAAAAAAAATAACGTTACTAGATACGTATGACATTACTGTTGATACGCTTCAAGAAACGGCTTCATCCGATGTCCTTGTAAGTGTCCGTCCAGAAGAATTTGTCGTGACACCTGCAGGAAAAGGCGTTCTCGATGGAGTGGTTGAGAACTATCAATTTTTAGGATTAAACACCGTGTACTTTGTTCGTTTATCGAACAACCAACGAATTGAAGCAGTTCAAGAATCATCGATTACTGAAATCATTCAACCTGGAACAAAAGTAGGTCTTGATATTAAAGTTGAAAAGATCAATGTCTTTACAACATCAGGAGATCGAAACCTGGTTCAAGGTGTGATCAATGATGTTGACCAATATAAAGGAACATCCTCATGAAACAACGCTTTGAGATTTGGAGCGTTCTTTCGACTGTCATCATTCTTTTATATGGATTGTTTTTGGTCTATCCGTTATTCTTGATTTTACAAAACTCATTTAGTGATTTGGATGGATCGTTCTCGTTTGTGTGGTTTGAGAAATTCTTCACGGAACGATATTACCTTCAGACATTAATAAATTCCTTTAGTGTGACCGTTTGGGTGACACTGGTTACGATGTTGTTGGGTTATCCGTTAGCGTACTTTTACAACATGTATGAGATTAAGTTCAAAGGCTTTTTACAAGTAGTCATCATTTTAACCGCCATGAGCGCTCCGTTCGTCGGCGCGTATGCTTGGATTCAACTATTAGGTCGTTCTGGAATCATTACGAGCTTTTTACGAGATACGATTGGATTCGATAGCATGCCTACAATTTACGGGTTTAATGGCATTGTTTTGGTCCTCAGTTTACAACTATTTCCTCTGGTCTTTTTATACATCTCAGGCGCATTGAAGAAGATTGACAACTCCTTAATTGAAGCTAGTGCTAATTTGGGGGTAACGGGAATTAAGCGTTTCTTCAAAGTAATTATTCCCCTAACGATGCCAACTGTCTTTGCCTCGGGGCTGCTTGTCTTTATGCGAGCATTTTCTGATTTTGGGACCCCGCTACTCATTGGTGAAGGATACCGTGTCTTTACGGTTGAAATTTATAATCAGTTCTTGGGTGAAACCGGACGAAATTATAATTTCGCGGCAACCATTAGTGTTATTGCGATTGTGATTACGTCCCTGATTTTCTTAGGTCAAAAGATATTATCCGATAAGTTTAGTTTTACGATGAACTCGATTAATTCAATAGAACGTAAAAAAGCCAAAGGCTTGTTTAATGTGTTAATTCATCTTTACGCGTACGGATTGGTCTTTATCGCTTATTCGCCGCAAATCCTCGTGGCGTATCAATCGTTTCAAAATACCTCAGGAAAATTGTTTGCTCCTGGATACTCTTTTGATAGTTACCGTGCGGCTTTTCGCCGAATTCCGTCTGCGATTCCCAATACCTTCTACATTGGGGGAATGGCATTGTTTATCACCATCGTCTTAGCGGTCTTTATTGCCTATTTGGTGGTTCGTCGTAAGAGTGTTGTTAATGATACGATTGATACGTTATCGATGATTCCATATATTATTCCTGGAGCGGTTGTGGGCATTGGATTAATTATGGGATTCAATACGGGGGTATTGGTCTTAACGGGAACCGTAACCATTATGGTGATCGGATTGGTTGTAAGGCGAATTCCGTATACCATTCGTTCCTCGATTGCGATTTTACAACAAATTCCAATCACAATTGAAGAAGCTGCCATTAGCTTAGGGGCAAGTAAGCTCAAGACCTTTGGTCGAATTACGATTCCGATGATGGCGAGTGGTGTTATCGCAGGGGCGATTCTAAGCTGGGTAACAATCATTACCGAGTTATCCACCGCAATCCTTCTGTACAATGTCCGAAGTACCACGTTAACCTTAGCGATTTACTCCTTTGTTCTTCGTGGAAACTACGGGTATGCCGCTGCGATGGCAACAGTACTGTCTGTCCTAACTGTCATCTCATTATTGATATATATGAGAGTGACAAAATCATCAGAAATTACCTTATAAAAAAACCTTCCCTACTTGGGAAGGTTTTGATTATTTTGCGTCATATGCAGAACTTGTTTAAAGAAGAAGACCAAGAAGATCACAACCACGGAGAGTAATAATCCAAGAATGTTATAGCCTAAACCAATAATTAATCCGATTACACCAGCGGACCATAAGGTCACTGCAGTGGTTAATCCGGTAATATGGTCTGGTTGTTTAAAGATCGTTCCTGCTCCTAGAAATCCAATTCCTGTTAAGACTTGAGCCGCGAGTCGTTGTCCTTCAATATTGTAGGTGCCAATAAATTCTGGATTTTCAAGTAAGAAGGCAATGCTCGTTAGTGATAGTTCTCGCTGTAATACACCGACCGCAAATGTACTAACTCCTAAAATCATATGAGTTGTGATTCCGGCTGATTTGTTACGGCGTTGACGCTCTAATCCAATCACTCCTGTTAAGACAGCTGTGATGACAAAACCTAGTAGTACTTCATTTAGGGGTAATAACATATTCTCCTTTATCCTTAACCGATATTTTACATCAATTTTACGTATTAATCAAAGGAAAAAAGCGACTTTCGTCGCTTTTTACTTTGTCATTTACAATTGATGAATTTGACAACGTTTTATGTCGTTACATGTAGAAAATGTGTTTCTTATATTGCTTAAATATCTTTTGATTATGTTCATCGCCACCATCAAGGTTTGCACTAAAGAAGATCGGTGGGTTTAACCCTTGAGCTAGTAATGCCTCAGTGACACCGACGACGAT
Organism: uncultured Candidatus Izemoplasmatales bacterium; assembly: GCA_964442245.1. Taxonomy (GTDB): domain Bacteria; phylum Bacillota_I; class Bacilli_A; order MAG-NZ; family MAG-NZ; genus M30B81. The sequence goes on along the minus strand of CAYTXT010000006.1, from coordinate 11,935 downwards.
ACTGTTAACAATCGCTGCACCAACCACAGTGCTTGTTGGTCCTACTTGTTGAGGTAATGATTCAAATTTAACCACGGCATCTCCTTCGACCCCATGGTTATCGATGACTACATCTGCAATCTCAAATAATCGTAAACCAGACGGATGTCTAGAGTTGACCCCTTTGGAATAGGTCATATTTGTTATTGCAATGATGCTTGCTCCTTTGGCTTTTACTGCTTGAGCAAAATCAATCATCACGGTATTACGACCGGAGACGGAATGAGTAATCACCACATCCCCTTTGGATAAAGGAATAGAAGAAGCAATTCTTGTTCCAAAACCAGGTTCACGTTCCATTCGTGATGTTTCGGTAATCGGCCTCGTGGCTAAATTGAGTTCAGGCACTTCCACTGGATTTATCGTCGCAAGTCCCCCAGCACGGTAGGTTAGCTCGTTCGATAATATCCCAGCATGCGATGCCCCAAAGACAAAAATATTGTGGTCTGATTTGATGGCTTCAACAAGCAAGGAAACAGCCGCTTCAATCGAAGCGGCCTCTTCCTGTTCAACACGAGTTAAATGTTGATGAATTGCATCAAAGTAAGCGTTAATGCCAGACATTGCTTAAAGGATTCCGCCGAGAAGTCCTGCGAACAGGTCGGTAACAACGCCCCATAAGCTCATGTCATTTCCACCAAAGATGAGCATCCAGTCTTGGATGGTTGGTTGGAAGACGCTTAAGCTTAATCCTAAGACTAAGACCATCGAAGCTGCAGCAACTGCAGTCCCGATAACAGCTCCACGAAGTCCACCTTGACCCTCTGCAATAATCGCAGCCGTTCCACACTCAAAGAAACTAGTGATAATAAGTGGAATTAAGAAGACGCCGAAGATGTTGGTTGCATTCGCAACGATAATTAATACCGTTGAGACGACCATCGCAACAACGAATCCAATCAGTAATGCATTAGGTTTGTAGTTGAATAATAATGGGCAGTCATATGCAGGTTGTGCATCTGGAATTAATTTGCTGGAGATTCCTTCAAATGCAGGAACGATCTCATTGATTAACATACGAACTCCTTGAAGAAGAACGATGAGTCCAACCCCGAAGAGTAATCCTTGGGTTAAGGAGTATGTTACTAAGTTTTGATCGGTTCCATAACTTCCGATAAGTAAACCAGAAACGACAAAGGCAACGAAGATCACCAAGGATCCAGTAATCGATACTTCACGGAAGAAACCTAAGCTTTTTGGTAATTTTAGATCTTCAGTGGATTTTGATTTATCCCCGACATATCGAGCCACGGTTCCTGCAACAAGTGCTAAGAAACCAGATGGGTGTCCAAGGGTAAACGAATCATCGCCAATGACCTCACGAACGAATGGACGTAAGATGTATGGCATGAAAGACCAATAAAGAGCTGATAATAAACCACCCCAAATAACAATCGCTAGTTCATTAGTAAATCCTGCTCCAACCGCAACTGCGACGAAGATGAATGGCATCCACCATAAGAAGTGTCCGGTTAAGAAGATGGTTTTAACTTTGGTAAAACGAGCAATCGCTAAGTGAAGAACGAATCCTGTAATCATCGCTAATCCGACCACAGAACCCCAAGCTTCTGTATAGGCTGCAACACCTAAACCAGGAGCTGCATCGGTTGATGTATATAATCCTTGATATAAAACGTTAAGCGGTAAGATCGAGCCAACTAAAATGTCGACTCCATATTGAATGATAAACATCCCGAAGGCTGCTAAGAACCCACCTTTTAAGATTTGATCAATCGGTTTACGTTGTAACGCTAATCCCACCACAGCAATAAAACCTAATAAGAATGGGGGATTACGGAAAAATCCAATTAATGCCTCTATTACGAGTTGTAAGAAATCCATAAATTCTCTCCCTTAATTTTTTTGTTGGAATAATACTAATAATTGCGCTTTGACTTCCTCTTTATCTGAATACTTCAGAACCGGATAAAGTGGGGTTTTTACCACACCCTCCAAATCGGAAACAAAGGCTGGGGATGTAAAGATGGCATCTGCCTTAAATGATTTCGCATTGGTAATATCGGTATTGTTCACTTCAGCCTCAAGACCAAGTTCGGTGAGGCATTTTTGTATGGTCATACGAAGGATCAACGAAGAACCAACGCCAAATCCACATACAGCAAGTATTGTCATGTGTTCCACCTTTCATCCAAAATCTGTTTAATGTCATGAATTGATGATGCATGGATGACATCTTGGATATTTTGCGGTTCCATTAAGAACTCCGCTAATCCACTTAAGACATCCATATGGTCCGTGCTATTTTTTGCTGCTAACACAATCATCAGTCGAATTTGCTGTCCGAGAAGATCGACCCCTTCTTTAATCACAAGTAGGCTAAGTCCAGTTTCAAGCACCAACTCACTTGGTTGTGCATGAGGAAGGGCAAAATCATCTGCTAAGATAATGTAAGGACCAAATCGTTCTAACGAATCAAAGATTGCTTGAATATAATCCGGTTGAATATAGTTTTCATTCACTAACGGCATTGCCGCTAGACGAATTGCATTCTTGTAATCATCACTCGTTTGAATGATTTGAATTCGGGACTGAGGTATTGTCTCGGCCATGGATACCTCCTTTAGTTATTTCTTAGCAAAAACGCTTACATAAGATAAATTATTATACAATAGTTACAGAACGGTTACAATAACTTAATTTGAAAGACAAACTAATATGGAATATCTTGCCTTATTATTAATAACCATTTCGATCAGTGTTGTCAGTATCGTTTTCTCGTATTTTGCGAAACGTTGGCATAAGGCACTGGTTTTTGTTCCTCCGTTTATCTTATTAACCTTTTCGGCATATAGTTTTTTGTCTGGGGCTCGTCAAGGGGACATTGGAGCGATTGCCTTAATCTTATTTGGCTTTATCTTTTTATTTAGTGGATTAATCAACCTCATCGTTGCTGCATTATGGTATCGACCAAAAATATAGTTATTGCGTATTACACAATAACAATGATATGCTTTGTCTAAGGAGAATATTATGACAACACTTAATTGGCTTATTATCGGGATTATGGTTTCGATGTATGTGATTCAAACCATCATGAGTTTACTCAACTATTCGTATCGAAATACTCCCATCCCAGAAAACGTAAAAGAAGTATACGATGAAGACCGTTACCAAAAATGGTTATCGTACACCATGGAAAACTTTCGCTTTGGATTAATTACACGAACGATTCGTACAGTTGGCATCATTGCCTTGCTACTGTTTGGTGGATTCGCCTATGTGAACGAGCTAACGGCGACCGGAAATGAATGGTTATCGCAAGGATTGTTTCTTGTTGTATTAATTGTTCTAAATACACTAATTGAATTACCGTTTGAATACTACCAAACATTCAGTATTGAAGAGCGTTATGGATTTAACCGTTCAACCAAACAAACATTCTTTGTCGATTTGGTCAAAAATGTGGTTCTAAGCTCTTTACTACTCTTTGGTGTTTATAGTTTCTTATATTTCATCTACTCCATCTTTGCCGATCAACTTCTATATTTAATCGTTGGGGTATGGGCAGGACTCTCTATCTTATTTATACTCATTGCGATGTTTAATGGATTGATTGTTCGTGTCTTCAATAAGCTGACTCCTCTAGAAGATGGCAGTTTAAAAACACGAATTAATGATTTGGCGACTGATGCTGGATTTACCTTAAAACGTGTCTTTGTAATGGATGCGTCCAAACGAAGTGCGAAACTCAATGCGTTTTTCACAGGTCTGGGTAAAACCAAAGAGATTGTGTTATTTGATACCCTGATTGAAAAAATGAGCGAAGAAGAAGTCTTAAGCGTCATGGCCCATGAGATCGCACATTACTTGCACAAAGATATTTACCGTATGATTGTTGAAAACATTCTAATCTTTGCCGTCTATGCTTCAGTGTTAGGACTAGTGTTTAGTCAACCAGATTTAATGAGTGGGTTTGGCTTTGCCTCATTCAATGTCGCATTTGGCTTCTTACTCTTTACCTTTATTATTTCCCCAATCTCCTTTGTCGTCTCAATTCCACGTATGTATCTCTCTCGCGTGGCAGAATACAAAGCCGATGCGTATAGTGCAACAAAAATTGATAAAGCTCACATGATTCATGCATTAAAAGTCCTTGCTAAAGAAAGCTTATCGAACCTCACACCCCATCCATGGTATGTGAAACTCTATTATTCTCATCCTCCGATGAGTGAACGGATTGGAGCCTTAGAAAACGCATGAGTAAGTACGAACAACCGGATTACAAACTCATTGAATCGAAAAATGGGTTTGAGATTCGTGACTACAACGAATTTTATACCTCGCTCGTCAAAGAAGATCGAACTCGAGGCTATTCAGGATTCGGGAAACTCTTTAACTACATCGCCGGTCAAAACGACCAAGCAAAACCGATTGCGATGACTGTTCCTGTTCTTACATCGAGTGAAGATCAAACGATGGAGTTTATGATTCCTAAGGAGATGACGCCATCGATTCCGACCCCGACGAACCCTGAAGTGCAAATAACCAAGCATCCAGCCCGTCGATATTTGGTTAAACGATTTACGGGGAATGCCACCTCGCAAAAGGTGTCGCAAATTAAGGAAGAGCTCTTTGAATTTGCCAAAAAACAAAACTTAACGGTCAATAAAAAAGGGTATCTTGCCCAGTATAGTGGACCGATGACCCCGTTCTTTCTAAGAACCATTGAAATATTGTTAGAAATCAAAAACCCGGCGTAAGCCGGGTTTTAATATATATAAAAGTAAATGGCTGTGAAATGGAATATGGTCCCTGTTAAGACAAACAAGTGCCAAATAAGATGCATAAATCGAACACTGCGAAATGCATAGAAGATAACCCCTATTGAATATGCCAACCCGCCGAGAAAGATCCATAACAGTGCTAGTGGCGATGTTTGCCAGAGCGGTTGAAGAATAAATACTGCACTCCACCCTAGAATTAAATAAGCCATGACGTGTAAGTTGTGATACTTTTCAAAGAAGAATGTTTTTAACGTTACCGCTACCGCAATAATAGTCCATTGAGCCGCCAAGAAAATGTATCCCCATGGATCGGGAACAACTAGTAGAAGGGCAGGAGCAAAGGTTCCTCCGATTAAAAAGTAAATGAAAATGTGATCAAACTTTTCAAACAGTGCTTTAATTTTCGTTCCACGTTTCATCGCATGATAAAGCGTACTCATCATATATAAAGAAATAATACTAATCCCAAAGATTAAGGCTGCGACAAAGCCTCGTGTTGAATCTGCACGAAGGATAAGAAGAACTAAAGCAGCAATTCCAAGAGCAGCACCAATCCCATGCGAAATCGCATGAGTAATTTCCTCTGTTAGGGTAAAGTGCTCATTCTTGTTTAGTGTAAATTTACTCATTTACGCTCATCAATCGGGCAAGTATTTACGCCAATTAAACGGTATAATCCACAAAAGCGTAATTGCGCTGTTGCGATTAACGCAACACCAAATACCGCAGATCCTACCATCAGTGGTAACTCAACAAAGAAAGCAATCCCAGCGTATGCTAATAGCAATGCCCCAACTGCATATCGTACTTGTTGATCTAGTCGTCCTACATTTTTCATTTTTTCACCTTGGTTCATTGTATGTCCTTTTGATCGAATAAACAATCAAACTGCTGTTAATCGTACGTTCATAAATTATTCACATTTGTAATTTGACCACTTAAAACGGAGGTCTTTTGTCGTATAATAATATGGCTATGAAACAGAATTTAAAAATTTTACTCACGTTCAGTCGAGGTCATCTAGTATATTTCATCTTAGCGCTTGCCCTAACGATTTTCTTAGGGGCCTCACGAGCGTTTTTTCCTGTATTAGTCGAATATATCTTTGACTCTGTTCTGCAAGATGTTCCCCATTCTATACCGAACTGGCTCGATGGATTACTCCAAAATAGTGATACGATCATTCATTTACGAAACAGTGCAATGATCCTTGCAGGTCTTGCAGTGATTCGTGGACTTGGGATGATTGTTGCAGCGGTTTCTAGGGCTGGTTTTTCCGAAGGGATTGCACGAGGTTTACGTGAGAGAGTGTATCATCACATTAACCATCTATCCTTTAAGTATCACAAGAATGCCGATACCGGGGATTTAATCCAGCGTAGTACTACAGATATTGATATGATCCGTAAGTTCTTTTATGAAGACCTATTTTCCTTCTTATGGATTCTTTCGATGTCTGTGGTCATCATTTATACGATGTTTATTACGAATGTGACGATGGCATGGCTATCGGTCTTTATCTTGCCGGTAACAATCAGCTTAAGTGCATTCTTTTTTACACGATTAGAAAAGGTCTTTGAAACGGTCGAAAAATCAGAGTCTGCGTTAACCACCACAGTCCAAGAAAACTTAAATGGAGTCCGTGTCGTTAAAGCGTTTAACCGTGAACGTTTTGAGATTGAAAAGTTCAAAGAGAAAAATGATGTCTACTACAAACGTAGCTATGACATGTATAAACTGGAAGCCAATTATTGGAGTTTATCCGACTCGTTTACCTTCTCACAAATTGCAGTGACTCTAATTGCAGGAACGTATTTTGCTGTTCAAGGGATCATTACGACCGGAGAATTACTAAGCTTTGTGTTAATGGTCCAAACCGTTGTTTGGCCAATTCGTAACATGGGCCGAATTGTGGCTGAATTTTCAAAAACCATGGTTTCCGTCGACCGTTTAGCAGCCATTTTACGTGAAGAAGAAGAATACACCGATAATGGAACCCTCACCTCTGGGATTGAAGGCAATGTTGAGTTTAAGCATGTCAGCTTTAAGTTTGACGATGTCGAAGACCACCTTCTTAAAGATATGAGTTTTACCGTACCCAAAGGGGAAACCATTGCGATTATGGGGAAAACCGGATCCGGAAAATCAACCTTTGCGAAGTTGTTAATTCGTTTACTGGATTACCAACAAGGTGAAATCCTCATTGATGGAACTCCGTTAACCGACTATGACAAAAAATATTTGCGTTCCCAAATTGGGGTCATCTTACAAGAACCGTTCTTATTTAGTGCTTCACTAGAAAAAAATATTGGCATCACTTTACCAGAACTCAGCACCGATAAAATCAAACGTGCTGCGGATGTCGCAAGTATTGCGAAAGACATCAGTACCTTTTCACAAGGATATGACACGATGGTCGGAGAGCGTGGTGTCACCTTATCAGGTGGGCAAAAACAACGCGTTGCGATTGCTCGAACCTTAGTGACTCCAAAACCGATCATGGTTTTTGATGATTCACTGTCTGCCCTAGATACTGAAACCGATTTAGCGATTCGACGCGCTTTAAAAGACGAATCAAAAAATACAACGGTCTTCATTATTACGCACCGAATCACTACGGCGATGGAAGCTGACCGAATCATGATTTTAGAGGATGGTAAAATTTCTCAATTTGGTCCGCATGCTGAACTAATAAATAAACCAGGGTTATATCAAACCTTGTATCAAATACAAACCGGCTTAGAAGCACAAACAAAACAGGAGGTTGCTCATGGACTTTCAGCATGAAGAAGATTTCACTGAAACTCTCGAGATTGATACGTGGCGACGACTGTTAAAACATCTTCGTCCGTTTCGTCGATTACTCATTATTTCAATGCTACTTGCAACCTCGATTGCAGTATTAGAAATCAGCTTACCGTTATTAAATCGATATGCGATCGATAACTTATTACTCTCTGGCGTATTAGAAGAAGGCTTTGCTCCCTTATGGTGGTTTAGTGCCTTTTATGCGTTTGTCATTCTAATTTTTGTAGTGGTTGTTCGAACCTTTATTCTTTATGCAGGAAAAATTGAAACAGGGGTTGCCGCTAGCCTTCGAGAACAAGCCTTTGTTCGCCTGCAAGAACTGTCCTTTAGCTATTACGATAAGACCCCTACTGGATGGATCATGGCGCGTATGACCTCAGACTCGAGAAAACTCTCCCACTTATTAGCATGGGGATTGATTGATGTCGCATGGAGTATCATGTTGGTCTTAGCGATTATGGGCATCATGCTAGCTGTTAACCTGCGATTAGCACTCATCACGTTAAGCGTATTACCATTACTTATTTATGTTGCCTTTGTACTTCGTAAGCCGATTTTGTTCGCATGGCGTAAAGTACGTAAAACCAACTCACAAATTACCGCCTCGATCTCAGAAGGTATCATGGGTGCGGTCACGACCAAAACCTTAGTCTTAGAAGACCGCATGGAACAAGAGTTTGGCCAATTGACGTCCACGATGCGTAAATCTAGCATCCGTGCCGTCTTTATCTCCAGTTTAATGTGGCCGGTGGTCTTGATTTTAGGTTACTTTGGAACGTCGCTTGCTACTTATTTTGGGGGCATTGAAGTCCTACAGACAACATTGTCCGTCGGTACCTTATTTCTTTTTATTCAATATACCTTTAACTTCTTTGAACCGATTTTAAACTTGTCCCGAATCTTATCAGAAATTCAGCAAGCCCAAGCATCCGGAGAACGCATCGTTTCACTAATTGAATCGCAACCTGATTTAGTCGACCGAGAAGATGTCGTTGAGCGTTATGGAACCTTATTTGAACCCAAAGAAGAAAACTGGGAAGAACTTAAAGGCGAAATTGTCTTTGATAATGTCTCCTTTGAATACAAAGAAAATGAACCGATTTTAAAGAATTTTAACTTAACCATCCCAGCCGGCAGTAGTGTTGCGATTGTTGGCGAAACTGGGTCTGGTAAATCAACCTTGGTGAACTTAATTTCTCGTTTTTATGAACCGACAAGAGGGCGTATTTTAATTGATGGAAAAGACATGCGAGACCGTTCGATTTCCTGGATTCATTCCAACTTAGGTTATGTCTTACAAGACCCGCATTTATTTACCGGTTCGATTGAAGATAATATTCGTTACGGGAAACTCGATGCCACCTTTGATGAAATTGTTGAGGCTGCAGTTGTTGCCAACGCCGATGGATTCATTCAAAAATCGACAGAAGGCTATCAGCTTAATGTAGGCGAAGATGGCGCACGTTTAAGTCAAGGGGAAAAACAGCTCTTGAGCTTTTCTCGCGCTGTGATTCATGATCCGAAGATTTTAATCTTAGATGAGGCAACGTCAAGTATTGATACTGAGACCGAACGATTAATTCAAGATGCGATTGAGAAGTTATTAAAGGGCCGAACTTCGATTTTGATTGCACACCGTTTGTCAACGATTGTAAAAGCCGATATGATTCTAGTATTAAAGCAAGGTGTTGTGACCGAACGTGGTACACATCATGAGTTGCTAGAGCAAAAAGGCTATTACTACAACTTGTATATGAATCAATTTAAGGATCAAAAAACGAAGGAAGTCTTATAATGCAAGCCATCTTACAGCAACACAAAGAACCCAAATCACTTCTGATTAATCTTGGATTCTTTCTGACATTCTTATTAATATATGTCTTACTAGATATTAATGGCAATGAGAGTTATGCAAACTTACTAGCGTTAGAAGGAATGACCACTCTCGTCTTACACATTATCTTTACCATATTACTGGCGTTCGCATCGAGTGTCGTTATGACATGGAGTTATTTAAGTATTCAGTTGTTTAAAAAAGATAATGTTGTGACGAATATTCCGTTCTTAGGTGTTGCGATTGGATTCTTAACCTTTGGTTGTACACCTTGTGTTGTTGCCTTCTTAAGTATCTTTGGCATTACCTTTGTGCCACTAATCTTACCGATGGCAAACTTACTCTTTAAAGTATTAACCTTGATTTTGATTGTATTCTCAGGGGCGTTAACTTGGTATTTTGTGAATAAAGGGTGCGAGGTTAATCCTACTCCTAGCAACACATAAAACGAATGCAACCGTAAGGTTGCATTTTTTGAGCATCAAACTGAAAAAGATATATACTTAAATGGTAATATAAACATAGGAGTATATATATGACAGCTAGAGAATTTCGCTTAACTGAGTTTTATCCCATTTTATTCAATGCTTCTCGAAGCATTCCCTTAATCAAATCGTGGGCGAAGAGCCGACGAATCTCTAAACCATTTCGTCAACGAATTTTCCTTGCGATTAGTGGGGTTAATGGTTGTGCGATGTGTAGTTTTGTTCATACCAAAATTGCCTTACAAGAAGGTATGGCGGTCGATGAGATTAAAGAAGTGTTACAAGGAGAATACGGTAACATCCCCAAAGAAGAAGTTATCGGAGTTTTATTTGCTCAAGATTACGCTGCTAGTAAAGAAGTGGTTGATCCTAAGAGCTGGGAACGCCTTGTAAAAGAGTACGGAGAGCAAAAAGCGAACTGTGTCCTGAATGTGGCTCGTATTATTACCTTTACCACGACAATTGGAATTACGTTAGACAGTTTTAAAGACCGTTTTCGATTGAGAAAAGGACATAATAATATCCTTCGAGAGCTAGTCATGCTAGCCAGTGTATTCGTGTTGTTCCCCTTGTCATTTGTCTATAACTGGGTTGTTATTTCTCTGACTAAACCGAATCAATGATTGTTGAAACAACGCCATAGTTTTTTGATATAATGGGTTGCTGTAACGGTTCTGTAGCCAAGGGGCTAAGGCAACTGACTGCAACTCAGTGATCGCCGGTTCGATTCCGGCCAGAACCTCCAACAACAACTAACAATCCTTTCGAAGGATTGTTTTTTTATTCCACATAATGTTTGCGATACAATAGATAGAGGTAAATTCATGGCAAAAACAATCGAAGAACTTCAAAGTATTTGTGATCAGTTCCCAGAAGAATTCCAATCAGCAAGTCTTTCAACATATTCTAAAGAGAATAAACCTTTAGCAAGTTATGCCCCTTTTGTATATGCAAACAAAACCTTCTACTTTTTAATTAGTAAGATTGCTCCCCATTATCAAAACCTTGTGAATCATCCTACGTTTAGTTTCAACTTATTACAAGACGAATCGAAGGCATCAAGTATCTTTTTTCGTCAGCGTTTAACCTATCAAGCGGTTGCTCATTTTCCTGAGATTAGTGATGAATTAAAAGCAGCGTTTGAGAGTCGCTTTGGTGAAATGGCAACAATGCTTTTTGGATTAGACTTTGTCATTGTAGAAGCAGAATTACTCGAAGGGTCAATGGTCTTAGGTGCGGGACAAGCCTACCAAATCAATGCCAATCAACAAGTCCAAGAACAAATAAAAAGTCCCCATGGACACGGTCATCAAAAATGATTGTCCCACGTGGTAAAACAAGAGTTACCGATCACTTTTTAGAAATGGTTCCCTCTCACTGGGAAGTGACAGGGGATTCGTTTCGTCACAGCTTAAAAGGGTTAGAAATCAGTGGTGACGTTTCACTATCCCAAACAGCGATAACAACGTTTGGTTTCTTTCGCTTTCGTGTTCAGTTAGACCTTCATGAATCAGATCGTGTTCAATTCGCACTTACCACCGCGAAAGAAACATTTAGCTTTGTCATTGGTAGTAGTGATTCGTTTTATCAGATTAATGAAGAAACAATAAAATCGATAACGACTCAACTTGAATTTACACTCCAGTGGATTTTAAATGACGAGCGGATTTCTCTACAGCGAATAGGCCAAGGCATAACAACAATAGCTTCTCGTCAAGGGTGTGCTTCATTTTATGACAAACCATTTGTTGTTACCATTTCAACATCGTTTGAACATGGATCGACAATGACGTTCCTTGAAAGTGATTATGAATTCGTTAACGAATAAGATTCTTACCTGGTTTGATCAAAACCGCAGGCCCATGCCATGGCGAGACCATCCAACTCCTTACTATGTATGGATCTCTGAAATTATGGCCCAACAAACCCGCATTGATACGGTGATGGGTTATTTTGAACGTTTTATTCAAACCTTTCCAACCATTGAATCACTCGCAAACGCAAGTGAAGAAGAAGTCTTAAAA
>CAYTXT010000005.1:0-41638 GCA_964442245.1 uncultured Candidatus Izemoplasmatales bacterium | reverse complement strand
TCGACTTACAAGCAGCGTATACGGCGCTCAATGAAATTCTTGGGATTGAACAATCTGAATCTGTAATTGACGCTTTGTTCTCACGCTTTTGTTTAGGTAAATAAAAAGGACAATTTGTCCTTTTTATTTTGGTTTCTTATTTAAACTTTTTCGCAATCCACTTAATGAGACCGATTGACCAAATAATTCTTTTTCTGTGGAATACCAAAGGCCGTAGGCTATCGGAAATATAATTGGTATTGATAATCCAGCGTTGATTAGTGCTTGTTGGACCGAAAATATATTATAACTAGACCTCGTTAAATCCCCTGAGTACCCATCATTAAGTTGAACATTTTGTGCGAGAAGAGCACCTGTAGAGACATCCTGGAGATTATATACTTCACTTAGACTTATCGCTTCTAGTACTTCTACATTCCCATCAGGAGTTTGACCCGACTGAAGAAGTTGTGGTGTATCAATAACAAACGTAAAATTATTTGTTTCACATGCATCAATAAATCGAGTTTCTAACTCAATAAAGTTAGCATATACATCCGTACCAGGAATCCAACCCATACGTTGAGTTGCAATTTGAGATTGGTATAAATTATCTTCCGTCGAACAATATACAAACGCATCTAATATACCTACACTTGGAACTTTGAACTCGTTAACAAAGTTGACTGTCAAGTCTTTGAAGACAACATAGAGATGAGTTTCTAAGCCTGTACTTGTTCTATTTGCTCGGTGAATATCAAATGAATAATCATCGCGAACAATTGAGATAATAGGGCGCTCTTCGTATTCATATGAATAAATTTCAAGAAACTCTAACCCAATTTGATCCTCAGTTTTGTTTTCAAATACTAATTCACCATCAAGGTTAGAAGATTGGACAGTATAGGACGTAGCTCCTACAGCAAAAACAACGGTTAATGCGAGAATCAACCAAATAGCTCCCCGTTTTTTTGTGTTCATACTCATTTATCTTCTCCTTAGTGCTTCACTATTATACAATAGTGACTTAAATGCCTCAACCATTTTAGTAAATAGCCATTTTATTGCAACATTTCAAAATATTGTAAAACGATGCAAAATAATGTAAAATTAACACAAAGGAGGATACTCATGTCGATACAATGGTTTTCAAAAAAAGAGTCAAACCAAGTTGCGACGATTTACGATAGCAACATAACGCTCAATAAAATCGCTAGTGATTATTTTAATAAAGCGTATGAGGTTATGCTTGGGTTTGACGAACCACAACAAGAAGTCGTGATTAAGCCACTTGATAAAGAAACCGTGCAGCTTGGACACATTCCATCCGACCAACGTAGTCCCATTAGTGTATGGGAATCATCGGCTCGGATTGCAAACAAAGCCTTTATCAAACAACTTTCTCAGCAAACAGGACTTCAGTTTAAAAAGAGTAAAGCACATAAGTTTTATTCAGAATGGGACGAAGCCATGCGAGTTCTTCGAATTAAGCTCCAGGAGGAAATTAAATAATGTTTACGTATGAAGGAATGTTATTAGTATGGCTTATCATTATCGTTGCCGCCTTTGTCATTGAAGTATTTACTCAAGATTTAGTCACTATTTGGTTCTCACTCGGGGCAGTCGTTGCCTTTATTGCTGGTTTATTTGGAATCCCAGATTGGATCCAAATCATCATCTTTATTGCCTCAAGTATTGTCCTGCTTCTTCTAACCCGTCCGGTGGCGATGAAATATATGGTCAAAAATACCGTTAAGACCAACGCCGACCGTGTCGTAGGTAAAATGGCACGTGTTACCAAGGCGATTCCGGTGGGTGATCGTGGTGAAGTTAAAATCGATGGAAAGTACTGGTTAGCCTTTAGCCAAGAGGATGAAGCCTTTGAAGTGGACGAGCAATGTCGTGTCTTAGCCATCGAAGGTGTTAAACTGTTAGTAGGGAAGGTGAAATAACCTGTGAACTTACTACAAGATTTATTAGATTTATTTTTTAGCAACATCTTTGGGGTTATTATCGGGTTTGGAATTATTTCTTCGATTTATCGGCAATTGACGAAGAATAGTGGCGCGTCCAACTCGTTAATGGAAACGATTAATCGAACGATTGAAGGCATTGATGAAGGTCAGCGTCGACGTCGTAATACCGAAGGAGCTCTAGGATCAACAAATGAAGTGATTCAAGTAGGATCAACTTCAATTAATCCTAATATTCCGACGGAAAATAGAACGTTCACCGAGCGTGATATGTACATTACCAAAATTGAAGAGGTGATGACATACTCAGCAACCAAAGGGGAGCCGTATGCCAACCCCAAAGAGCTACTCGATGCCGGATTACTAACTGCACGTGAATACCGCGAAATGATTTCGCGTAATTAAATAAGGAGGAATAATGGAACTATTAGGATCAGTCTTTTTCTTAGTCTTAGTCTTACTTGTATTAATTGTCATTGCGATATCGGTCAAAATCGTACCGCAAGCAAGAGCGTATGTTATTGAGCGCTTAGGTGCATATCACCAAACATGGGAAACAGGAATTCACTTCCTCTTTCCATTCGTAGACCGTATTGCGAAAAAAACCAGTTTAAAGGAGCAAGTCATCGACTTTGCACCTCAACCGGTAATCACCAAAGATAACGTAACGATGCAAATCGATACGGTTGTCTATTTCCAAATCACCGATCCAAAATTACTCGCGTACGGGGTGGAAAGCCCACTACGTGCGATTGAAAACTTAACGGCAACGACCCTTCGTAATATTGTTGGGGAGTTAGAGTTAGACCAAACGTTAACATCCCGTGATTTAGTCAACACGAAGATGCGTACCATTTTGGATGAAGCCACTGACCCATGGGGGATTAAAGTCAACCGTGTCGAAGTGAAAAACATCATGCCACCGCAAGATATTCGTGATGCGATGGAAAAACAAATGCGTGCAGAACGTGAACGTCGTGAATCGATTCTTCGTGCCGAAGGGGAAAAACGTTCTGAAATCCTTCGTGCCGAAGGGGCGAAAGAATCTGCCATCTTACGTGCGGAAGCGGATAAAGAAGCTCAAGTCCGTCGTGCTGAAGGGGAAGCGGAAGCAATTATTAAAGTCCAAGAAGCGAACGCTCAAGGGATTCGCCTAATTCGTGAAGCCGGTGCCGATAAAGCATACTTAACGCTTCAATCCTATGAAGCCTTGAAGAAAGTATCTGAAGGACAAGCAACGAAAATTATTATCCCAAGCGATTTACAAGGGATTGCTGGATTAATGGCAAGTGCTGCAGAGTTTCTCGAAAAAGCACCAACCACTAAAGCAAAGAAAACAGCAGAGTAAATGAAAGCCCGACAATGTCGGGCTTTTTTTAATACATTAAATTTCGAACGGTGCGAGGGAATGGAACAACATCGCGGATGTTTTCTACGCCTGTTAAATACATCACTAAGCGTTCAAATCCAATTCCATATCCCGAGTGAACCACGCCGCCATAGCGACGAAGATCTAGATACCACTCCAAATCTTCTTTCGGAACACCAAGTTCATCCATTCGTTTGACTAATTCATCAAGTCGTTCCTCACGTTGCGATCCTCCAACAAGTTCTCCGGCTCCTGGGACTAATAAATCCATCGCAGCCACTGTTTTTTGATCATCATTAACACGCATATAGAAGGCTTTAATCTCCTTGGGCCAATCAATGACAAAGACCGGTCCACCAAAATGTTGTACCAAGTATTTTTCGTGTTCTGTTGCCAAATCTTCACCTTGTTTAGGTGGATTCTCAAACGACTCTTTTGATGATTGTAGAATGCTAACTGCTTCTTCATGTTTGACCACCGCAAAATCAGAACTTGTTACTTTATGAAGTTTATCGAGTAGCCCGTTCTCAACGAATTGATCAAAGAATTTCATTTCATCAGGTGCTTTATCTAACACATAACCAATCACAAACTTAATCATTGCTTCCACATTGATCATATTTGCTTTTAAATCAGCAAAGGCCATTTCTGGCTCAATCATCCAAAATTCTGCAGCATGTATTTTTGTGTTGGAGTTTTCGCTACGAAAGGTCGGCCCAAACGTATAGACGTTTCTGAATGCCGGCAAGAAACTCTCCACATGAAGTTGACCCGTAACCGTAAGATTTGCCTGTTTTGTAAAGAAGTCTTTTGAGTAATCCACTTCTTGTTTATTCATAGGAACTTTTTCAAGCGGTAAGGTTGTTACCTTAAACATCTCACCTGCCCCTTCCCCATCGTTACTTGTAATGATAGGGGTATGGATGTATACAAATCCTTCTTCTTGAAAGAATGAATGAATGGCATGCGCGATGATTGATCGAACGCGAAATACCGCAGAAAATAAATTTGTGCGTGCCCGCAAATGGGGAACTTCACGTAAAAATTCTCTTGTGTGACGTTTCGGTTGAATCGGAAACGATTCTAGTGAATCGCCAAGTAATGTAATCGCCGTTGCTTTAATTTCAAATGGTTGTTTTGCTTGGGGTGTTAATTCAACCTTACCTTGGACTTCAATCGAACTTCCGACTCGGTATTTGGAAACCTCATCAAAGTTAACTAAGGATTCCTCAAAGACAACCTGAATTGAGGTAAAAGCAGTTCCATCCTGCAGGTCAATAAATCCAAACATCTTTTGGGCTCTAATGTTTTTAATCCACCCTGCTAAATGCACGGTTTGCCCTTGGGTTTGTGTAGCAAGTAAGTCTTTTGAATAATCCATGATTCCTCCTATAAAAAAACGTCCCTTCAAGATTGAAAGGACGATTACTCGCGGTGCCACCTAACTTCACACATATCGTGTGCGCTTATCCGACGATAACGAGTCGATCCGGTGACGTCTACTTGGCATGGCCGTTCTTGTCACAGCTCCAAAGGGTTCCATCATACTTCTTATTCTCAACCTTTCACCGTTGTTGAGTCGCTATCAATAAGGGGTTGTATGACGTGCTTTGTCATTGCTTAGTGTCATTATACGTTAATTGTCAATGGAGTCAATAAGAGCAGCTGGTTCCTCGTCATCTTCTTGTTGTGGTAATTGAACACTCGCAATCGAATCAAAGGATTTTGTGATTTTATCACTAGTGGTGTTAATCAATTTAACATCATTGGCTACTGCATCAATATCACGGTTTAATTTGTTCCATCTTGTTTTGAATCGATCAAACTCAATCGCTAATTTACTTATTTGTAACTGCATCTCTTTCGAATGCTTATTGCGTTCGGCTTCTAATACAATCGCTTCGACAATCGTTAAGATGGATAACAATGTGGTCGGCGATGTCATCGCTACTTTTTTGGTTTGTGCATATTCTACAAGTTCGTAGTGATACGCATTGATTTCAGCAAAGACAGCCTCTGCGGGTAAAAACATAATCGCTTGGTCTGCGGTTTCCCCCACAATAATATACTTTTCACTGATCGCATTAATGTGATTTTTCACATCAATTTTAAACTGTTTTCTTGCTGCTTCTCTGGCGCTATCTGCAAGTCCCATATCGACCATTCGGTTATAGTTTTCTAGCGGGAATTTTGAATCAATTGATAACGCGCCAATAGGGTCTGGGGCAAAAACAACCGCATCTACTGTCTTACCGTTTGAATATGTGTGCTGCATTTTATAAAGTTGTTGTTTGTCTCCAAACGTATTTACAAGAAGTTGTTTAAGTTGGACCTCGCCAAAGATACCTCGGGTTTTCTTGTCGGTAAGAACACCTTGTAAATCAACAATGTTAGATGAGAGTAGTTGAATATTTTTTTGTGCTTCATCAATTTTAGTAATTCGTTCTGCGATGTTTTGAAATGTTTCGTTGGTTTGTTTAAAGCCTTCTAGTAAACGATCTTCCACACGTTTATTAATGTCATTTAAACGTTTTTCAATTTCAACATTTAATTCTTTAAAATCAGTTGAGAGTTTATATTGAATGGATTGACCAAACTGATTAATTTCTTTATTGATGTGTTCATTGTTTGTTTTAACAATGGTTGTGACATCCGTCTTTAATTCACCATATTCCTTCGTAATACGGTTGGTTAATTCTTCTTTTAATCCACTAATTTCTTTGTTTAAAGTAAGTCTGGTTTCAAGGGCATCTTTTAAAAGGTCCGTTTGTTGCGGATTTTTCTTTTGTAATACGATAAAGGCGATCACACTAATACTCGATGCAATCAGTCCTGATAACGCCCCAACAATCCAACTTTCCATAAAAACACCTCACTTCATTATAACGTGAATCCTACAAGCTTTTTGTGATAAGAAAAAAGTCCTAGATTAGGACTTTTGTGGTGCAGGTTTAATAACTAGGTACCGGTTGGGTTCTTCACCTACCGACTCAGTTTCCACATCGCGCCATTCAGACAGCTTCGCATGAACAATACGACGTTCATAGGAGTTCATCGGTTTTAAGCGAGCTTCCACTTTCGTTTTAGCCACTTCTTTTGCGGTTTTAGTTGCTAGAATTTCTAGTTGTAAGATACGTTTTTCTTTATATCCCCCGACATCAATGGTGATGTTTTGGGGTTCGTCACTAAACACATAACTAATTTGTTTCGCCATCGATTGAAGGGCGGCTAAGGTTTTTCCGTCACGACCGATTAACATCGGGTTATCTGCTGTTTCGACTCGAAACGTAAGACCTCTATCATTAGAGCGAACTTCAATGGAATGCTTTAAGTCCATTATAGTTAACACTTTATCAAGATAGTCTTGAATGATTTTTTCTAGATTATCTTCCATTAATGCTTCAATACGAACCGACTCTTCTCGCTGTTCTAGGACATTAATCGAGATATATTCGGCGTTAACTTGAAATTCTTCGACCGCAATGCGGCGTCCTTCTTCAATTGTTTTCGCTTCAAATTCTAGACGTCTCATGCAAGTACCTTTAATTTTTTATCGGCTAAACGATAATTAATTGTTGTTTGAACTAACGTATAACTATTCCCAATAATCCAGTAGATTCCTAAAGCAGCAGGAGAAATATACGTAATGTATACCATCATTAAAACAAGGAAATACATCATAAATGAGGTTTGGCGTTGCATCGCAAGTTGACGTTCATTTTTACGATAATCTGGAACATCTTTTTGAGCGCGTTTTTGTCGGCGCTGCGTTAAGTTTGTGACCAAGAACATCGATACTCCTGTTAGTACCGGAATAATTAAATAAAACCAGTTGCTTACAGGATCGCTGGTAATTTGTTCACTAATGATTTTTAGCAAATCTAATCCAAATATACTAGTAGACCCGCCAAATACCGCCATATCTAAATAGCCTGTTCCAATGTTATTGGGTAAACGACGAACAGCATAATAAACCGCAAGGAAGATGGGCATTTGTAAGAAAGGTAATAAACATCCTAGTGGATTAATCCCATACTTCTTATATAACGCCATCGTTTCTTGTTGCATACGCATTTGTGATTCTTTATCTGTCTTACCATCGTATTTAGCTTGTATTTTTTGTTGTTCAGGTTGCATCGCTTGCATTTTAACGGTCATGTCATTGCTTTTGGCATAAATCGGCCAACCTGCCGTACGAACAATTAACGTTGTCGCTAAAATACCAAGAAAGAAATATCCACCAAACAATTCTGTGGTGGTATACATTAGCCAGGCAATTGGTAAAACAATAAAGGTCGTAAAGAATCCTTCACTCTCAGTGATTGGACTGGTTAAAGTTTCCTGTGAAACACATCCTGATAACACTAAACTTACGAGGACAAGTCCGAGTAAAATCTTATATTTTTGTTTCATTTTGTTCTCCTATCCGCACTAGCTTCATCAGTAGTGACGAAAGTGATTCTTTTATTTTTTCAAAACCGATCCCTTTGGTTGTTGCTTTGGTCACGATTAAAAAATCAATATGATGTAACTGATCTTTGCTGCGGGATACCACATCACGAATACGGCGCTTCATTTTGTTTCGTTCTGGGGCCGTTCCCCATTTTTTATTTACGGATACAGCAAAACGAAACGAGTCCACGGACGTTCGTTGATAATACACTGTGAAGTGTTGATTACCAACAGTTGTTCGTTTATCGATCAGCGCTTTAATTTCTTCGTTTTTTTTAATTCTGTATGTTTTATTCATAAATAAAAAAAACTTGAAAGAAGCGACGTTTTTTCAAGTTGTTCAGGTCTATTCAATTATACGACTAAACGCTTACGTCCCTTAGCACGACGACGTCGTAGGACATTGCGTCCGGTCGGCGACGACATTCTTGCTCGAAAGCCGTGAGTTTTCGCACGTTTGCGCGTATTCGGTTGATATGTTCGCTTCATGCTACACCTCCCATCGAAACAGTTGCTTTAGCATTATCTCAAATGCACCCCCCTATGTCAACGAAAAATACATTTATACAATTACACATTTGGGGATAATTATAGGGGATAACTTCGATTGGGGAAAACCCCTAAATTATAGATGGTAATTGTGATGTTCAAATCAGTTTTCCACAGAAAACAATAGACGTATCTTCAAATCTATTATTTTTCCACTTTTTTTGTGGATAACTTTTTGTTTAGTTTTGGTGATTGCTTTGTTATTATCGGTATACAAGCGGAGTTAACGATGCAAGAACATTATGCACAATTATGGGTTAAAACCAAGTTTTATCTCCAACAAAACGTAGCAGATAAGACCTTTAAGGAACTCTTTGATCACATCCAAGATGTTGCCAAAGTAGAAAACAATACTCTATTTCTTTTGGTTGCTAATAATTTTCTTAAAACACGCATTGATAAACTCTTTTTAAATAAGATGAATGATTATATCAGCACAATTTCTGAAGAGCTTGTGCGTTTTCGTATTATTACCCAGGACGAACTTTATGAAACAAACAAAGCAAATGTAGAGGCATCCACTCAACGTTTCGATCAAATTCGCTCTGGAAACTTAAATCAAATATATACATTTCAAAATTATGTCATTGGGAAAAACAACCGTCTTGCGGCAACTATTGCCTTGCAAGTAGCGGACCAGCCTGGAGTGTTTGCTAATCCTTTATATATATTTGGTCCGGTTGGAATTGGTAAAACCCACTTAATGCAATCGATCGGGAATTATATTGTTGATAACGATATTACAAAACGTGTCTTATATGTAAAAACAGAAAACTTTGTTGAGGATTACGTTAACTTACTTCGCTCCAATAATATTGATCAATTTAATCAAAAATACGCAGATATTGATGTGTTATTAATTGATGATATTCAGTTCTTATCTAAGAAAACACAGTCTCAACAACAGTTTTTTAAACTATTTGAAAACTTACACGGAGAAAACAAACAAATTGTTGTAACCTCTGACCGTCCGACCAGCGAGCTACGCGATGTAATGACTCGTTTAACCTCTCGATTTAGTTGGGGTGTTGTGGCGGATATTAATCCTCCCGATTTAGAACACCGACTAGAAATTCTAAAACGAAAACTTCAAACTCATCTCATTGATGCAGAAACCATTCCATTCGAAGTCTTGGAATTAATTGCAAACAGTTTCCCCACCAGTGTTCGTGAATTAGAGGGGGCATTAAACCGCGTTATCTTTTATAAGACCATCATGAATGAAGAGTTGACCCTTGAGACCGCAATTGAAGCTCTTCAACCGTTATTAAAAACACAACGGATGGAACATTTAGCATTAAACTCCAACAAAATAGATCAATTATTAGATGTAGTGTGTGGATATTTTGGTCTTTCCAAGACTGATTTATATGGAAATTCAAGAAAACGAGAGTTTTTATACCCTCGTCAAATTTCTATGTATCTACTTCGCGAATTATATGACTTACCTTATAAAAAGATAGGATCCATTTTTAGTGGAAGGGATCATTCTACTGTCATGAATTCATGTGAAAAAATATTGGCCGGAATTCAAAATGAAGAATCCATCAAAAACGATGTTCAAAACATTCGTCAACGTGTGGAACATTAAGAAGTTATCAACATTATCAAAAGTATCAATTATGCTATAATAAATTGAAATATAGTCGGTTATGTGGGGTTACTAACATATCCACACGACCTAATAATAATAACAATAAAAACTATAAGATTGATTGAGGAGAAACGATGAAATTTACGGTTGATCGAGATTCCCTAACCAGTGCACTAAACGCAGCATCTAGAGCACTGAGCAACAAAACGCCAATGCCTATTTTAACAGGGGTTAAGGTAGAAGCTACATATGACAATGTTGTTGTAACGACTTCTAACGGCGACTTATCAATGCAAGTAACCATTACTGAAGGAATAAAAGTAGATAAACCAGGCGTTCAAGTAATTCCTGGCCGTTTCTTTATTGAAATTATTCGTAAGATGACGGCAGATTCAATAGCCATTGAATCGATGGATGATAATTTGATTAACATTCGTGCCGGACAATCTGACTTTACGTTAAACGGGATGGAAAACGAACTTTATCCAGATATTGTTTTTTCAACACTAAGTAATCCTATTATTTTAAAAGTTGAAGAACTACGAGCTCTTGTTGGTCAAACAAACTTTGCAACAAGTTTATTAGAAAACAGACCTATTCTTACAGGAGTTTTATTTGATATTGAAGGAAACAAATTAAAAGCCGTTGCCACCGACAGTTACCGTCTAGCTCAAAAAGAAGTGGAATTAAATATTTCTTATGATGCTAAACAAATTGTTGTTCCACGACGCACCTTAGAAGAACTATCAAGAATTTTGGGGGTTGATGCCCAAATTGAATTATTTGTTGCTGATAATAAAATTATCTTTAAATTTAATAACATCTTATTCCAATCTCGTTTATTGGAAGGACGTTATCCAGAAACCAACAAATTAATTCCAGCAGAATTTCCGATTGAAGTAACATTCAACAAGAATGAATTGATCGGCGCGATAGAACGAGCAAGCTTATTACACCTTGCTGGCAAGGATAGCATTGTGAAATTGAAGCTGCAAAAAAATGGAACAGTAAAAATTACGTCTCATACCTCTGAAATCGGAAAAGTCGTAGAAGAGATTAGTCCCACCGCAACGCTCTCAGAATCGGAATTTAACATTGCGTTCAGCTCTAAGTATGTTGTTGAAGCATTACGAGTCTTTGAATCTAACGAAGTCACAATGTATTTTACTGGCGTTGTGAAGCCATTTATTATGAAAGGCGAGTTAGACGAAGGGGTACTTCAACTTGTCTTACCTGTCCGCGTTGAATAAGCGTTGATTTAAGAACCGAATAACTAAAATTAAGGGGAACCCTTGAAAAATTACTTTCAAGGCTTAAATCCCCTTTTTTTTCGATTTCAAGGTGAAATCGTGATATAATTTAACCAGAAAGTGGGCCCATGAAAGACGTTCATATAACAAGTCCTTACATCACCTTAGGTCAATTATTAAAGCACGTTGGTGTGATTGGCACAGGGGGAGAAGCCAAATATTTTTTACAAGATCATTTGGTTGATGTTAACGGAGTACTAGAACAACGTCGCGGACGTAAAATTGTCCCTGGCGATGTTGTGAAATGCATGCAAGAAACGTACCAGGTACTAAATGAAGTTCGTTGAAGTCCAATTACATAATGTTCGAAACATTGAACAAGCGTCTATTTCACTTGCGCACACTAATTTGTTTGTTGGGGATAACGCCCAAGGAAAAACCACTATTTTAGAGTCGTTATTCTTGTTGGCATTTACCAAGTCTCATCGAACCAATAAGGAAAAGGAAATGGTCATGTATGCGAAACCAATGGCACAAATTCAAGCCGTGGTTGAAGCAAATGATTATCAAACGCGATATCAAATTGAATTAAACGATCAAAAGAAAACGTATATCAATCAAGATGTTGTAACCAAATTGAGTGATTATGTTGGAAACATTGCAGTCATTATGTTTTCGCCCGATGATTTACAAATCATCAAAGGGGAGCCGGGGCTGCGACGCCGGTTTTTCGATATGGATGTGGGTCAAGTAAATAAATATTACTTGAATGAATTGATGGTTTATCGTCAGTTATTGAAACGCCGTAACGATGTGCTAAAACAAACACCAAAACCTACCGATGATTATTTAATTGTAATCACCGAACGCTTAGCTCTTTATGGGGAGCAAATTGTTGAAAAACGAAACGAATTTATTCAACAAATTACCCCCTTTATTCAAGAGGTACACCGCGTCTTATCACAAAGTGATGAGGTTCTTACGTTAAAGTATCAACCCAAATATGCAGGTCAGTTATTTCAAGATTTGATGGATAAGGTAGATCAAGATATTCACCAGCAAGTAACAACGATTGGACCCCACCGGGATGACTTTGAAATTTTACTGGATGGGAAAGATATTTCTAAATATGGTTCGCAAGGTCAACTTCGTAGCGCAATACTGAGTATTAAATTAGGGGTTGCTAAATATATTGAACATATAAAACAAGACCCCCCAATTCTATTACTCGATGATGTGTTTAGTGAACTAGATGAACACCGAATTAAAGGATTGTTTGATGTTATATCATCATCAACACAAACGATTATGACGTCAACCACAAGAGATGTATCCATCGCTGGTAGCGATGTAAAACTGTTTTACGTCCACGAAGGACAAGTCAAGGAGGCAACATGAGCACAGCAACCAAAGGAAAATATGGCGCCGAGAATATTAAGATTCTTGAGGGATTAGAAGCCGTACGTAAACGCCCGGGGATGTATATTGGATCCACAGGACCTCGGGGATTACACCATCTTGTTTGGGAAATTGTTGATAACTCTATCGATGAAGCGATGGCAGGCCATGCAACAACGATTCTTGTTGAACTTGAACCGGGAGATATCGTTCGCGTTGAAGATGATGGACGTGGAATCCCGACAGGAATTCACCCTAAATCCGGAAAAGCTGCGGTCGAAACCATCTTAACTACCTTACATGCGGGGGGAAAATTTGACTCCGATAGTTATAAGGTATCAGGAGGTCTTCACGGGGTTGGTGCGAGTGTTTGTAACGCGCTCAGCGATTGGCTAGAAGTCACCGTGTATCAAAATGGCAATATTTATCAACAAGAATATAAGCAAGGGGCTCCGTTATATGACCTCAAAATTGTTGGGGAAAGTAAAAAGACCGGAACCACCATGCGTTTTCATGCGGACAAAGAAATCTTCACCGAAACGATTGTGTATGATTACGAAACAATCCGTGCCCGCTTACAACAAATCGCATATTTAAATCGTGGAATTAGCATTACGATTCGTGATGCACGCGGCAAAGAGCCCGTTGAAAATAACTACAAATATGATGGTGGAATTAGTGAATATGTTGCCTTCTTAAATAGCGGCAAAGAACTAATTCATAAAGAAATTATTAGTTTTGAAGCAGAAATGGAAGGAATTATTGCGGAAGTTGCGATGCAATATAACACCGGATATAACACCTCGTTATATTCATTTGCGAACAACATTAATACGCATGAAGGCGGAACCCATGAAGAGGGATACCGCTCAACACTAACAAGACTTCTCAACAACTATGGTCGCGATAAAAACATCTTCAAAAAAGATGAAGCACTAACGGGAGAAGATACACGAGAAGGCTTAACCGCGATCATTAGTGTAAAACACCCAGACCCCCAATTTGAGGGACAGACTAAAACAAAACTTGGAAACTCAGAAGTCCGACGAATTGTTGCTCAAATCACGTCGGATGGATTAGAGCGCTTCATGAATGAAAATCCAGCAAGCGCGAAAACAATTATTGAAAAAGCATTGCTTGCTTCCAGAGCTCGCTTAGCAGCGAAAAAAGCTCGCGAAGCAACACGTCGTAAGAATCCACTAGATTCCTTAGGATTTGCAAGCAAGCTTGCAGACTGCCGAACCAAAGACCCAGCCGCAAGTGAAATTTATATTGTCGAGGGTAATAGTGCCGGCGGGTCGGCAAAACAAGGCCGTGATTCAGAATTTCAGGCGATTTTACCCCTACGTGGGAAAGTCTTAAATGTAGAAAAAACAAGATTAGATAAAATTCTTGCCAACAAAGAAATTATCTCGATGATTCAAGCATTCGGGACTGGAATTGGTGACGAATTCGAAATTGGCAAAGCTCGATATCATAAGGTCATTATTATGACCGATGCGGACGTCGATGGAGCCCATATTCGAACCTTATTATTAACCTTCTTCTATCGTTACATGAAGGAGTTGGTGGATTCGGGGTATATCTATATTGCTCAACCACCACTATATAAAGTTCAATTTGGCAAAAAGATTCTATATGCCTATAGTGACCAAGAGTTACAAGGATATATTGCTGCCAATGATTCGAAACCAACGATTCAGCGTTATAAAGGACTTGGGGAAATGAATGCCGAACAGCTATGGGAAACCACCATGGACCCCGAAGCACGAACCTTATTACGGGTTACCTTGGAAGATGCAATTGAAGCCGATAAGGTATTCAGCATGTTAATGGGGGATGAGGTTGATCCTCGTCGTGAATTTATTGAAACGAACGCGAAATACGCGACGAACGTGGATGTGTAGGAGAAAGTATGAGCCAATACGATAAAGTCGACGATATTAATATATCGTCAGAGATGCGAGAATCGTTTCTCAACTATGCCATGAGCGTTATTGTGTCACGCGCTCTTCCTGATGTTCGAGATGGGTTAAAACCCGTTCAACGTCGTATTCTTTACGGAATGAGTGAATTAAATATGGCCCCAGGTGGTGCTTATAAAAAATCAGCACGTCTAGTTGGTGACGTCATGGGGAAATATCACCCTCATGGAGATTCCTCCATTTACGAAGCGATGGTCCGTATGGCCCAAGAGTTCAGCTTTCGTTATACCTTGGTGAACGGACACGGAAACTTTGGATCCGTGGATGGTGATGAAGCCGCTGCGATGCGTTATACCGAAGCGCGAATGGAAAAAATTACCGCAGAAATGCTTCGTGATATCAACAAAGATACGATTGATTTTAAAGATAACTACGATGGGTCGGAAAAAGAACCCGTCGTTCTTCCCTCGCGCATTCCGAATCTATTAGTCAATGGAGCAACCGGGATTGCGGTGGGTATGGCAACTAACATTCCGCCCCATAACTTAAGTGAAGTCGTGGATGGAATTATTCACTTAATCAATAATCCGGATGCAGAGATTGAAGACTTAATGGAATTTATCCAAGGTCCTGATTTTCCAACCGGAGGAGAACTTCTTGGTTTAGGCGGTCTTCATGATGCGTATACCACGGGTCGTGGCTCAGTGATGATGCGCTCAAAAACAGAATTTCAACGCCACGCGAATGGAAAAACATCCATTATCGTTACGGAAATTCCTTATCAGGTCAACAAATCTAGATTAATTGAAAAGATTGCTGAACTTGCGAAAGAAAAACGAATTGATGGGATTACCGATCTTCGTGATGAGTCGAACCGTAAAGGAATTCGCATTGTGATTGAGTTACGTAAAGACGTAAACGAAGAAGTCATCTTGAATAATCTTTATAAATTTACACCGCTACAAACCAGCTTTGGGTTTAACATGATTGCGTTAGTGAATGGTCAACCGCAAAAGTTAAACTTGAAAGATGCACTTCGCCATTACATTACACACCAAATCGAAGTCATTGTTCGTCGTGCGAAGTTTGATTTGGATAAAGCGCAAGCGCGCCTTCATATAGTCGAAGGACTTCTTGTGGCGATGAATCATATTGATGAGATTATTCAATTAATTAAATCAGCCAAAGACGAAGAACATGCCCTTCATCAGTTAATGGAGCGTTATGAATTAAGTGATATACAAGCAAAAGCCATCTTAGATATGCGTCTTCGTCGCTTAACCTCATTAGAAGTTGATAAGTTAACCTCAGAGCAAAAAGAATTGATTTCAACCATTGGCCAACTTGACGCGCTACTTGCGTCTCCTGAGGAACAAGATAAAGTTCTAATCACCGAAATTACCGAATTAAAAGATAAGTTTGGGGATAAACGACGTACGATGATTAACACCACAGACATTCTTGATATTGAGGATGAGGCGTTAATTCCGGTTGAAGATGTGATTGTTACAATCACGAACAAAGGCTATATTAAACGCCTAACGGTAGATACCTACCGTGCCCAACATCGTGGAGGACGCGGGTTAACCGGACAAAAAACATACGAGGATGATTTCGTTGAACACGTCATTTATACCTCCACCCATGACACGATGTTGTTCTTTACCAACGTTGGGAAAGTATACCGAATGAAGGCATACCAAATCCCGACCGGAGCAAGAACATCCAAGGGATTACCAATTGTTAACGTCTTAGAGTTTGGTGAAAATGAAACCTTAGCAACGGTTCTTCGTGTCAAAGACTTTACAGAGGGACACTTCTTATTCTTTGCCACCAAGAAAGGTCTTGTGAAACGAACTGACATTACCTTATATGCCAACATTCGTTCTAACGGATTGATCGCGATTCAATTACGCGACGGGGATGAATTACTGCGTGTTCGTGAAACCGATGGAAACCAAGATATCTTGCTCGGCGCAAGTAACGGGAAAGCAATTCGCTTCCATGAAACTGGTGCTCGCGCTATGGGACGTTCGACATCCGGGGTTCGAGGTATGAGCCTAGGACCAAAAGATGAACTCATCGGGTTAACAATTATTAATCAAGAACGTAGTTTGATTCTTGCCGTTACAGAATATGGATATGGTAAGAAAACCATTGATGAAGCATACCGCCGTCAAACACGTGGCGGAAAAGGTGTGAAAACACTTCAAGTCACAGATAAGAACGGACCGCTTGTTGCACTACGTAGTGTCAACAACGACCTAGATTTATTGGTTGTTACCGATAAAGGGATGGTCATTCGTATGGCTGTAGATCAAATCTCGGAAACCGGACGAGCAACCCAAGGGGTTCGACTCATCCGTCTCCAAGATGGACATAAAGTATCAAGCATTGCCTTGTTGCCAAAATCCGAATTAGAAGAGGATGGTACCGAGGAACAAGAGGTTATTGTCGCATAAGAAAAGGCCGCTACGCGGCCTTTTTATACGGTTTGATGTGAAGAACAATCAGAGCATGTCCCTTTGAAAGTTACTTCATCTTCTTCAATGGTAAATCCATGGAGGGTTGGCATGATAATTTCTGGTTTAGGAATATCAAAGACACTTCCACACACGTTACATTTGAAGTGAGCGTGTTCTTCTTCTACCATTTCATATCGGGTAACGGTTTTATCAAGCAGTAAGCTTTTTACAATATTCTTTTCTTCAAACAAGTTCAGAACATTGTAGACCGTTGTCTTAGACAATGTAGGAAGTTCATCAATTAATGAACTAAAAATATCATCCACCGTAGGGTGGTGCTTGCTGTCTTGAATATATTCTAAAATCTTAACCCGGGTAAATGATGGGCTGATTTCATGTTGTAAGAGTTGTTCACGACTATTTTTTTGCATTAAAATCACCACTCATATTATATTCAATCTTGAATATTTCGTGCAGAATTTGCTTTACCCTTGAAGGGTTGAGCTGATAAACCAGAGTTCTTTTTCAAGTTCAGCGATTTCTTCTTCAACTAATCCGACTGTGACAAAGTCATCTTCTTCCACCGCAGCATCTCGAACACGGCGATATTCATCGCGTAAATAAGTCAGATCCTCTTTGATGATACCAAGAGCTTCTGAATCCTTAATACTTGAACTTGGTCGTTCTTGAATCGCAGCATTTGCTAAATAGTCTTTTAAAGTAGCGGATGGAAATTCACCTAACATTTTAAGACGTTCTGCTAACGCGTCATAATCGCTGTTAACACCATCATATAGTTTTTCTGTATATTCGTGGATCGCCATGAAGCGAGGGCCGATAACATTCCAGTGAATATTATGTAATTTAACGTTTAATACCGCTAAGTCTGCAAGTAGTTGTTGCATCAGTTGTATTTTCATAATTATCTCCTAAATTGTAATCATTACAATATTATAATAAATTAAATTTAAGATGAGGTCAAGCCTCTTGATTGAAAGCCTTGGTATGGAAACGTATAATAGCGTAAGGCCATTTAATGAAACCAATTATATCTGAGCGTTTTTTACGAAAAATTGAGAAGCGTCAATCACGAGGATCGGCAATTGTATTTGCTTTTTTTGTGACGCTTTCGTTGATGTGGATTGAAATTCTATTTCGGTACTTTACTGCTCAGAACATATGGTCGTCCGATGTTATTCATATCTTATTTTTAAATGCGAGTCTTGCCTTTATTTTTACATCGTTCTTAACGTTTATCCCAAGTGCGTATCACCGCGTAACAACATTCCTGTTTATCTTGTTTTTTGTGATTGGTGGACCGGTGTATACCACGCTAACAACTTCTCATATTCAATATGGTCGGCTTGATTTTTTATTAACCCCCGACTTGTTTGATTTATATGAACTACGTTATGAGCGATATATTTTGCCAGAGTATTGGTTGTTTGGGTTTGCGTTAGTATGGTTGCTTTTGCCATTTAGAATCAAACGACAAAAGAAACAAAGTGCGACACTTATTTTGACAACAAGTTTAGTTGTTTTGTTTGGGTTTTCCTATTGGACAAATCCAATGTATGCCAACGTTACAGAACAAACAACCAACTGGGACTTACTTCTTTATCAAGATAATCCTGGTATTACAAGAAGCCGAATGGGGATTAATCAAGGGACACTTCAAACGGTAATTAATCGACCGCTATTTATTCGTCCCACAGAACAAGATGTTTTAGGAGAAATATCCACCTATTTAGAAGAAAACGATAGTTTACAACGAACAAATGTTTCAAATTTTAGATCCAAGAATCTTGTGATATTTCAAATTGAGGGATTAACAAACCGTGTCATACGTCCAGATATTATGCCGTTTGTGAGCGAAACGCTATTCCCCAACTCCATTTCGTTTACAAACTATTATTCGGACCAAAAAGAGATAAATAATTACGGAGTAAATTTCCCGTTACTAACAGGAATTCCGTTAATTCCACAATCTCAGAATACGATTGAAGATTATGCCTTTAATAACTATGAGTTTGCGTTACCAAACCTATTTCGTAGCAATGGGTATAATACCATCGCATTCCATCAGTTTTATTCAAGGTATGAAGATACATTCATTGAAAACACGGGCTTTCGTCGTCAATTTGATTATTTTGACTTTAATGCAAACATTCAAAATGATTTAGAGTTTGTTCAAGAATCCTTTGATATTGTCCTAACGGAACGCCAGTTTCTAGCGTATTATCATTTAAATAATCCTCATGCACCAAGATCAACACCAATTGTTGATTCCCTCCGAAGTATCGCAAGAGACGAGGATGAATTATTGTATTTGTCTGAGATGGCGCTAATTGACCAAGCCATTCTTGATGTCTACTTAACCTTGGACCGAGAAGGATACTTAGAAAATACGGTCATTATGATAGTTGGACACAATCCGCGAATCGTTGATTTAGAGGTATCTGCGCCAGGACGACTCTTCTTTTACCGAGTACCCATGTTTATATGGAGTAACGGAGTTGAGCGAACTGAGAGTGAGACCATGGGTGCGATTGATGTTATTCCTACCTTGATGTCGTTCTTTCGATTTGATCCCGAGAATAATTACATCGGAACAAACATATTTGCGCCAGGACAAAACGTGGTTGGCTTTGTTGATGGTAGTTGGGTGTCCAATGCTGGGTATTATGATTCGTATACACAACGTTTTGTAATTCGAGACCAAACATTTAATACGCCATTCTTATCCAGCTATGTCGATTCAACCACTCAACGCCTTCGAGATCGCTACCGAATTGCTCGTTTGATTTTAGAGCGTAACTACTTCGGGCAGGAATCTGTTTGATTTCTTAGCAGGGTTAGTCTAAAATCTTCCTATAACCTGTTGATAGGGAATAGTATAGAATCTGTTTGAATGTAGAGACTTTGTGGTTGGTGAAAACAAAGCACACGATTCTAGAATCTACCCTGGAAGGATAAAGCAAACTTTATCGGCGGACCCGTTATCGTCTATCAAGAGCACACAGTTTGTGTGAAGTTAGGTGGCACCGCGATTATTCGTCCTTTCATTTAGATGTAAGGACGTTTTTATTAGGAGGCAGTATGTTAGACATTAAATTATTACGCCAAGATGTTGATGGAGTGATTCAACGATTATCAACTCGTCAAAAAGATTTTTCATACTTACGTGAAGTTGTCGCTTGGGATCAACAAATGCGCGACGGGCTTCAAGAAGTAGAAGAGTTAAAAGCAAAACGCAATGAAAGTTCAAAACAAATTGGCGAACTAAAGCGGCTAAAACAAGATACGTCCGAGATTATGAAGGAAGTAGAAGGATTAGGCGATCGCATCAAGGTGTTGGATGAACAAGTAGAAGAATGGCAAGAAAAAATCCATCAATCATTACTGGAAACGCCTAACTTACCCTATCCTGGGGCGATTGTTGGGGTTGATGAAACGCAGAACAAAGAATTAAAACGATATTTAACGCCCACACGTTTTTCATTTGAACCTAAACCACATTGGGATTTAGCGGAAGAATTAGATATTTTAGATTTTGAACGCGCTGTTAAAATAGCGGGACCACGATTTGTAACCTATAAAGGTCTAGGTGTTCGACTTGAGCGTGCGTTGATTCAATTCATGATGGATACGCATGCATTAGAACACGGGTATACCGAATTAATGCCTCCTTTTATTAACAACAAAGAATCCTTAACAGCAACCGGTCAATTACCAAAATTTGAGGAAGACTTGTTTAAGCTCGTTGTTGAGGACCGGGATTATTATTTAAATCCTACCTGTGAAGTACCCGCAATTAACTATCATCGCGATGAAGTGCTTCTAGGTAGTCAGTTGCCGCTTCGATATGTTGGATTTACAACTGCGTTTCGCAAAGAAGCCGGATCTGCTGGACGAGATACTCGCGGCATCATACGACTCCATCAGTTTAATAAAGTTGAGCTTATTGCTTTTGCTACCCCGGAACAAGGATATGAAATTCATGATCAAATGCTGGCTCACGCAGAGAAGATTCTACAAAAGCTGGAGCTTCCTTATCGTGTCATTGAGTTATGCACGGGTGATTTAGGGGCGAGTATGGCGAAGACATATGACATTGAAGTTTGGCTACCGTCTTATAATGAATACAAAGAGATTGCTTCGATTTCAAATGCAGAAACGTATCAAGCACGACGAGCCAATATTCGATATAAAGCAACACCTGAATCCAAACCCGAATACGTTCATACCTTGAATGGTTCAGGACTTGCTGTAGGTAGAACCGTGGTTGCCATTTTAGAAAATTACCAACAAGCGGATGGAACGATTAAAGTACCAGATGTATTAATTCCATATATGAAAGTTGATGTAATCAAGTAAAAAGGGGCCTACGCCCCTTTTTCAATTACTTGCTTATGAACTTCCGATAATATTTCTTTGGAAGGAGAATTCGATACAAAGGATAGGTTGAAACCATCGTTAGGATAACGGGGAATCAAGTGGATATGATAATGAAATACAGATTGGAGCGGTTCGTTATTGTTATTAACAATGTTCAGTCCGATCGGATCAAATGCTTTATTTAACATGTTTGATATACGTGGAACGACGCGGTATAAATTTGCCGCTATTTCAGATGGTAGCTCAAATATCGTAGCATGGTGTTCTTTAGGGATGACTAATGTATGCCCTTTTGTTACTTGGGTAATGTCAAGGAAGGCGTATACATGCTCATCTTCATATATTTTATAGCTGGGGATTTCTTGATTAATAATCTTACAAAATATGCAGTTTTCCATTGATTTCACCTTATAGACCCATTGTAGCAAAGGCTTTGGCCTATGTTATAATAATCATGTTTTTGAGGCAATATGGACGGCACAAAAAAACTAGTATTTCTCTCAATTTTAACCTCGCTAAGCGTGGTGCTAGGAATCATCGATTCTCAGATATCGGTGTTTTTAGTCATGGTTGCTGGAGCTAAGATTGGCCTGGCAAACATAGCGATTATTTTGTCCATTATTTATTTTCAGTTTAATGACTCATTTACCTTAGCGTTTCTTAAGTCTTTACTCATAGGGCTCATTCTTGGTTCTGTGTCGACGTTCATTATTGGATTTAGCGGAACCTTACTTAGTTTTTTAGGAATGTATGTTTTTATCAAACTAACGAAGAACACATTTTCTATGGTTGGAATTAGTGTGATTGGTGGAGTACTTCATGCAATCGGTCAAATTTTTGCCGTTACGTTCTTCTATAATACGTTTGCGACCATTTTATTTATTCCTCAATTGGTATTCATTTCTGCTGTTACAGGTGTAGCAACAGGGTTAATTACAAATAATGTATTGAAATATATCGATACAGCAAAAATATTTCCGCAGAGGTAGCAATGTTAATCGAAAAATTAAAGCTGGATATTAAGGGTAAGGGCATTAAAATTATCTTTCCAGAAACCCACGATATACGAGTTCGTGAAGCAGCTAAACGTCTAGCCAAAGAAGGGTTAATAACTCCAATTATGATTGGAGATTTTAATGATTACCCTGATGCAAAAGGTTTGGTTTTCATTTCCCCCAAAACGTATGGGGCGATGGACACCCTAAAGGCAAAAGTATTAGAACGACGAAAAGGTAAACTAACACCCGAACAAGCAGATCAACTCCTACAAGAACCCACCTTTTTTGGTACAGCACTTATTTATGACGGAAAAGCCCACGGTTTAATTGCTGGTGCAACCCAATCAACAGGAGACACGATTCGCCCTGCATTACAGTTAATCAAAACAAAACCAAATATTGAAAAGTCATTTGGATATTTTATTATGCTTCGAGCTAACGAAGTTTATCTAATGGGAGATTGTGCGATTAACCCTGATCCTTCTGCAGAAGAGCTAGCATCATTTGGGATTGAGATGGCAGCAATAGCTAAGAGCTATAACATTGAGCCGAAAGTGGCAATGTTATCATTCTCAACCAAAGGGTCTGCCGATACCGCGAGTACTCAAAAGATGGCGGAAGCAACACGAATCGCTAAAGAGCTTGCACCCGAACTATTAATCGACGGAGAAATGCAATTTGATGCGGCGGTTGATCCAGGTGTAGGGCAAAAGAAATTTCCGGGCTCTAAAGTTGCGGGTGAAGCAAATGTCTTCGTATTTCCCGATTTAAACGCCGGAAACATTGGATATAAGATTGCACAACGTTGGGGAGGGTTTGAGGCCGTAGGACCGTTCTTAGCCGGTTTAAATGCCCCTGTAAATGATTTATCACGTGGTTGTAGTGAGGAAGATGTATATAAGACAGCGATTGTTACCGCTAGCCAAGCAATAATATATGACAAAAACTAGACAGTTCGAATTACTTCTCTTACTTACAACAATGATTTGGGGGATGGGATTTCCATTAACTCAAATTCTTATTACAAATGGTTTTGGACCGTTCACCATCATGAGCGGTCGTTTTTTCATTGGTAGCGTCGTTCTTGTAGTTATCTTTTATAAGCGACTTCGTTTCATGAACAAGCAAACTATGTATTGGGGAGTAACAACAGGCATCTTATTATTTCTAGGCTTTGCATTTCAGACAGTAGGAATTGTCTATACCACACCTAGTAAGAACGCAATGATTACTCAAATGATGGTCATCATGGTGCCATTCATTATTTGGTTTATAACCAAACAAAGACCAAATAAACATGCTTTTATAGGCGCTATGATTGCATTACTGGGTGGTGTTATTTTAACGGCGAACGTTAATGACTTCGGGGCAATAAATCTAGGAGATTTTTTGACCTTCTTGTGTGCTGTCATGGTGGCTGCTCACGTTGTGCTTAGCGCGACAATATCAAAAAAAGATTCTATTGATACGGTAAACTACACGTTAATTCAGTTTCTATTTGCAGCAGCTGTATCAATGCTTCTTATTCCACTTGAAACAACTCCCGTTATTACAATTGTCAATATTTGGCCGCTTATGGTTCTGGGAGTATTGAATACAGCGTGGGGTTTTACAATTCAGACTTTTGCACACCGTTACTCTAATGCAAGTCGAACTAGCGTGATTGTAACCACCGAAGCTTTTTTTGCCGCTGTGTTTTCGATTTTACTGGGGCAAGAGTTGTTGACGTATCAATTAGTTATTGGAGGTAGTTTATTATTAGGCGCTGTCTATTATGTAACTACGAAAGGCCAAGGGTACATTCAAGATGTCGTCGAACGTTTCACGTGAAACTAAGCCTCCGCTATATGTGGTGGAGGGTAAAAATGATAAGTTGCTTTTGCAGTCCATTACATCTGCACCTATACTAATAACAAACGGTCTTGGCTATTCTGAAACATTTGTTAACGAGCTAGTCCAACTAGAGGCGAAATATAATATTCATCTTGTGCTAGATCCGGATGGACCGGGAGAAAAAATAAGACGAACGTTGAGAAGTGTGCTCTCGAACCCTGTTGATGTATATATTCCCTTGAAGGATGCAAAAGATAACAAAAAGAACAAAGTTGGGGTTGAGCATGTTTCACGTGAAACATTAGAAAATGTGATTCAACAAGGAACTGAATTAAATCATCAAAGTATGATTACCTCATCTCAACTTCTTGAGTTAGGTCTTCATGGGACGGCGGGTTCTAAATCTCGTCGTCAACGTTTATGTGATAAGTTAAACATAGGAACCGCCAACGCTAAAACACTGCGATTTAAGTTAATGATTTATGGATATCATTTTGATATGATACATGAATTGGTAAAGGAGATTTGATGACAAAACAAGAAGTTAAATCGATCCTTGCTAGTCGCGGCCTTGGAGCGAAAAAGAAGTATGGGCAAAACTTTCTAATTGACCAAAACATTCAAGAAAAAATTGTTAAGTCTGCTCAAGTAAAAGACACGGATGTTGTGGTTGAAATTGGTCCAGGTCTTGGCGCACTTACATCTCATTTAGTTCGTAGAACAAGTTTGCTACATCTTTATGAAATCGACCAAGGATTAGTCAGTTATTTGGAAGAGGAATATCAAAATAAAGGCGTAGTTATTCATCACCAAGATATTTTAGAGGCTGAACTTCAGTTCCCTTCTTCGATTAAGGTTATTAGTAATTTACCGTATTACATTACATCTCCAGTACTCTTTTATTTACTTGAAAACAATCAACCCATCTCCGACATTGTCGTGATGATGCAAAAAGAAGTGGCAGAACGTTTGAGTGCATCACCAAAGACCAAACAATATAATGCACTAACGGTTATTCTTAGCTACTTAGCAGATGTCAAAGTTTTATTTCATGTTCCAAAGACTTCTTTCTATCCTGTACCTGAGGTTGATAGTAGTGTTGTGTTGATTCAACCTCATCAACAAATAAAAGGGGATCCAGAAACCCCCAAATTTATACGATTTGTTAAAAACTGTTTTCATCAACGACGCAAGACCCTACTTAACAACTTAAGCAGCACATACCATATTGCCAAAAAGGACTTGGACTTGTTACTCGAAGAATCGATTCACACATTAACGGTACGTGCAGAAGAATTAACGTTAGATCAATTTATGAAACTATATGAAGAATTAAAAAAGAGGGAGCTTATTTAGCCCCCTCTTTTTCTTTTATTCTTCGTCAACCGAATCTGGGAGGAACTGGTTGAGTAGGATTCCTGCTATTGCTGCAAGTGACATTCCTGTCAGTGCTACAGCGTCGTTAATCGCAAAGGCTGCGCCACCAAGCCCTAGGACCAACATTGTTGCTACGATAATTAAGTTTCGAATACTGGAAAGGTTTACTTTAGCTTCAACCATTACTTTTAATCCATTACCAGCAATCAAACCAAATAATAAGACTAAGATTCCACCCATTACTGGAGTTGGAATCGATGCAACTAGAGCCGTAAATTTACCGACGAATCCAAGTAAGATAGCGATGACGGCAGCACCACCAGTAACATATACACTTGCAACGCGAGTCATGGCAACAACACCTGTATTTTCACCGTAGGTTGTATTTGCAGGACCACCTAGTGCAGCGGATACAAACGTTGCAATACCATCTCCAAGTAATGTTCTATCTAGTCCGGGATCTTGAAGGAAATCTCGTTTTGTTATGCTACCAAGAACTTTGTGGTCACCAATGTGTTCTGCAATCGTTACAAATGAGATGGGAGCAAATAATAGCACCGCTCTCCAGTCGAGGGAGTATGTTCCAAGGAAGGTAAAGTCTGGGAAAGCAAACCAAGGTGCATCAATGACGCCACCGAAACTTACAACACCCAATACAGCAGCAACTACATAACCAACAATAATTCCGCCTAAGATAGGTACGACTTTAAAAAATCCTTTTGCTAACGTGGCGAGTAGTACTGTCGCAAGGAATGTAACTAAAGCAATGATTGGGTTGATTGGATCAGCAGCTAAACTAGCAAAGAATGGATCCGCTGAGCCTGGAGTCAATCCAGCTTGGCCAGTTGCAACAGGAGCTAAGTTGATTCCGATAATTGCAATTAGGGGCCCAATAACTAATGGCGGCAATATTGAATCCAACCACGCTTTGCCTGCAAATCGAATTGCTAATGCAACCAAGACATAAATAAATCCGACTACCATGAGACCCACAAAGGCCGATGTCGGACCGAATTCTTGAGAAGCAATTGAAATAGCGGCAATATAAGCAAATGATGAGCCTAGGTATACAGGCACTTTTGCTTTCGTCGCAACAATATAAATCAATGTACCAACACCACTACCGACTAATGCGACTGAAATCGAAAGTCCAGTAAGAATTGGTACCAATACCGTTGCACCGAACATTGCAAATACGTGTTGAAAGCTTAGTAGTGCCCACAACCCTTTTGATGGTTTTTCGTTCACATCATATAACAACATAAATCCTCCTTATAAAAAAACCTTCTTGTCCGCGGACAAAAAGGAGGATTATCATAGGTATGATATGGATTCCTTTTTAGCCTCACAGGACTAATTTAAAAGAACTTCTTAACCCATTATACGGAGAATGAATTGCAAATCAACCCTTCTCTTGATTTATGTTTCACGTGAAACATAGCGCTAATCTTGCTTCAAATCTCTGTGATAAAATAAGTCTGAGGATGTTATGAGAATACAGGCGAACGCAAAACTAAATCTATTTCTAAACATTACAGAACAGCTCCCAAATGGCTACCACAATTTGGAGATGATTACTGTCCCTTTGACGCTGTTTGACACGATTAATATCGAGGAAGCCGAAGTGGATTCAATTATCTATGATCGAGAAATCGATAACGATGTCCTATACAAAACCGTGCAACTCGTTAAGTCAACTTTTAAGATTAAGAAGTCCGTTAAAATTAAGGTATCAAAACAAATTCCTGTTGGTGGTGGTCTGGGCGGAGGTAGTGCTGACATAGCTGCTGTTCTTCGGGGTCTAGTCCAATTTTGGAATATAAAAACAGATGACGATAAACTTGTTGAATTGGGGAAATCGTTAGGATCTGATGTTCCAATCTGTTTGTTTAACAAACCAGCGAAAGTATCTGGAACAGGAGATCAGATCATTCCATTACCCGGATTTAAGGCTCATGTTCTGTTGGTCATTCCACCTAATGGAATTTCAACAAAATCTGCATTTAAACTGGTTCAGGAGTATGAGCTCAAACGAGTAGATTCAACGAGATTATTAATCGGTATTATGAAACATGATGTGGACGAAGTAGCTAAACATCTTCATAACGACTTCATTCCAATTGCTTCAATTTTAGATGCCTCCACCAGACAAGCGTTACGTACATTTAAGGAACTAAATCCCAACGCATCAATGACGGGATCGGGATCAACATTGTTCGCTATCTATAGTGATGAAGGGAAATTACGTAAAGATCAAGAAGCACTCAATAAACAAGGCCTACACACACAATACTGCCAAATATTAAATTCTTGAAATCGCTTTCAGTTATGATATAATTTGAGAACAAAAGTAATTTGCAAGGAGGGGCCATGACTATTACTGATGTACGATTGATTAAAGTCGAAGGGCAGAACAGACTCAAAGCGATTGCTGCGATAACCATTGATGACTGTTTCGTAGTTCATGAATTACGCGTCATTGAAGGTGATACTGGTCTCTTTGTAGCGATGCCTAGTCGTAAACGAGCAAGTGGCGAATATAAAGACATTGCACATCCAATCAATCAAGAAACAAGAGAGATGATTGAAAAGAAAGTCATCGAAGCTTACAACACAGCTGAGTAAAGAAAGCCTGAAGATCAGGCTTTCTTTTCGTCTGCTTTTAGAAACCCAAATAAATGTGTAAAATGAAATAGTGTGAGGACATATGGACGTAGATGGATTAAAAGTAAAACTATTTAGCCTTGGTTCGAACGATTCAATAGCTCAAGAAATATCGGAGTACACTAAAATTCCGTTGTCCAGTGTAGAAGTTTCTTCATTCTCGGATGGAGAAGTAAATATCAACATTGGGGAAACCGTTCGTGGACACCATGTTTTCGTTGTTCAAAGTACGAATATGCCAGTCAATGAAAACTATATGGTCTTGTTAATAATGATCGATGCGTTAAAGCGTGCTTCAGCAGCAACTATTAACGTTGTCATGCCGTACTATGGGTATTCTAGACAAGATCGAAAAGCGAAATCGCGTCAACCGATATCGGCTAAACTTGTGGCAGATTTATTACAAGTCGCCGGGACAAATCGAGTGATAACGATGGACTTACACGCGGCACAGATTCAAGGCTTTTATGATATTCCGATTGATAACATGCGAGCATTTCCGATTATATTTGAATATTTTAAGAATAAAACGAAGGGCAAGGATGTAGTTGTAGTGTCTCCGGATCATGGTGGAACCACTAGAGCCCGAAAACTTGCTACTGCATTAGATGTTCCCATCGCAATTATTGATAAACGTCGCCCTAGACCAAATCAGGTCGAAGTCATGAGTATTATCGGGGATGTTAAAGATAAAACTTGTATCATCATTGATGATATTATCGATACAGCAGGAACCCTTACGCTCGCTGCAAAAGCATTATGTGATAATGGAGCAGTTGAAGTCTATGGCGTTGGAACCCACGGATTGTTAACTTCGGATGCGGTTCACAAAATTGAGGAATCAACTTTAGATGAGGTTGTCGTCATGAACACAATTCAACTGCCATCGGATAAAATCAGTAAGAAGATTAAAGTCCTAAGTGTTTCAAGTATATTTGGCCAAGCAATCTTAAATATAATTCATAACGAACCATTGAGTGAGTTATTTGAGGCAAATAATAAATAATAAAAGGTATCCATCAGGATACCTTTTTCATATATTCTAACCAATCTTCTTCTAGTGTTTCTTTTTCTTCAATCCATTGACCTATCAGCTTATAGTCCGGTACTTCTTTAGCTAGTTCGTTTTGGACGTTAGTATCAATGGCATGAATCAAAACCTCATAATCAATGACTTCTACTTTTTTAGCAGGCTCTTTTTTAACCTTTTGTTTCGTTGGAGTCTTGGGTAATGGTGAAATCCGTAGTTGATTACTATAGTCTTCATAATTCCCATTAAAATAGCGTACCGTCTTATCCTCAAAAATGTATAAGTAGTCTGCTAGTTTATTAATGAAGTATCGATCATGCGAGATGATAAGCAATGTTCCTTGATACTCTAACAGCGCCGTCTCTAGTAGTTCCTTAGACTCGATATCAAGATGGTTTGTAGGCTCATCTAATAGCAGTAGATTGCTTTTAGAGTTCACTAGAATACAAAGCTCTAATCTGGTTTTTTCTCCACCGGATAATGAAGTAACATTCTTAAACACATCTTCTCCAAAAAATAAGAATTGAGAGAGCTTTGTCCGTGCTTCAGTCTCACTCACTGGAATCCGACTACGATATTCGTCAATAATACGGCCAGCGCCGGGTGGATAAATAATATCTTGCGGAATCGTCCCTATACTAACTTTTGAACCAAGCTTAACCATTCCGGTAAAATCAGTCTCATTGAATATACAAGAAAACAAAGTTGTTTTTCCAGCACCGTTAGGACCAATTAAGAAGGCGTGGTCCTGAAAATAGATGGTCAAATTAACTTCCGATAATATTTCTTCCTCATACGATTTTGATACATCTGTTAACTTCAGCACTTCTTTACCGGTTCGTTCGCTTGCTTGCAGTCTCATCTTTAAACTCTTTTGTTCAAAAGGTTTATCTAGCCGTTCGACTCGTTCAAGACGATGTTCGAGTTCCTTTGCTCGTTTAAACATCTTCTCTGAGTCGCGCATTCGTCCCCAAATCCGGTATCGCTCAATTTGGTCCTCCATACGCTTAATCATTTTGTTTTGCGCTTGATATTCATTCCACAAGCTTTCCATGTAGAATGCTTTTTCTTGAATGAAGGTAGAGTAGTTCCCGTTGTACACTCTAGTTTTTCCTTGCTCCAAATTCACAATCTTCTTTGCGAATCGATCAAGAAGATAACGGTCGTGAGAAATAACTAAGACAGAGGTCGTAAGTTTTGATAAGTAATTCTCGAGCCACTCAATGCTTTGTAAATCCAGATGGTTTGTCGGCTCATCAAGTAGTAATACGTGAGGTTCTTCAAGCAAGAGCTTAGCAAGCATCACGCGTGAGCGTTCTCCACCAGATAGACTTGAAAATTCACGGGAAAGCCAATCATCCTCAATCTTTAAGCCCTTAACAACCTTCTGTAATCTAGTATCGATTTCATATCCACCGAGTCGTTCAAACTCTTCTTGTTTTGCGCCAAAGATTTTTAGGATTTTTTCGTCATGGTCTTCAAGTTGTTTAGCGACTTCTTCTAATTCTTGTTTTTTACGCAAGATATCTTCAAAAGCTTCTAGGAGTACTTGTTCAACCGTTCCCTCATATTGTGGAATTTGATCAAGATAAGAGACGACAATTCCTTTTCGTCGGACAACGTCTCCCCCGTCAGCAGTTTCTAATCCAGCGATAATTCGAAACAAGGTAGATTTCCCTGAACCGTTCACGCCGACGATTCCGATTTTGTCTCCGGTGTTCACCAAAAAATTCACATCTTCCAAAATGTGATAAACACCAAATGTCTTCTTAATATGTTGAACAGAAATATCCATATCGTCTGTAATCTTTCATTCGATATGATACCACGGGTACGCCTTCGCCTGTGTTATAATCAAGCGATATATAGGTGACCCATGAAATTAATTGTTGGGCTGGGAAACCCTGGGACGAAGTACGCAAAAACCAAACATAACATTGGTTTTATGGTCGTAGAAGCCTTGGCAAGCCAGTTGGGTCTATCGTGGAAATCTCCCTTGAGAATTCCAGGTCAAATAGCCAAATCTACAAACTTTGTTGTGTTGATGCCAACCACCTACATGAACCTGTCGGGTGATGCAGTTATTAAAGCGATGAAGTTTTATAAGATTTTGCCAGAAGATGTAATTGTGATCTACGATGATCTGGACTTAGAAGTTGGAAAACTTCGGCTTCGATATCAAGGTGGTAGTGGCGGACACAATGGAATGAATTCAATCCTTCCTCATGTCGGCTCTGAAGTTAAACGAATCCGAATTGGGGTGGGGCGTCATGAGTTTAAGGATGCCAAGGAT
Organism: uncultured Candidatus Izemoplasmatales bacterium; assembly: GCA_964442245.1. Classification (GTDB taxonomy): domain Bacteria; phylum Bacillota_I; class Bacilli_A; order MAG-NZ; family MAG-NZ; genus M30B81. The sequence continues at coordinate 10,091 of CAYTXT010000005.1, read as the reverse complement.
GATGTATTAAGTCCGTTTAGCCCCAAGGAAGAAGAATTAGTTCAGCCTGCCATTCAACAAGCTGTCAAAGCTATTGTGGAGTTTCTCGAAGATAAACCCTTTAGTAATATTATGAATAAATATAACGGATACCCCTCTACCTAAATGGTGAGGGGCATTCCTACTGTTGGTGAAACTATGAAACCTTTTGAATTACTAAATACGAAATTAAACCAACCATCGCATGATGTCACATTTTACAATGCGACATTTGATGCAAGCGTGTTTTTAGCATTAGAAGGATACAAATCCTCGAATAAAACACACATCGTTGTTACAGCAAACCTATATCAAGCCCAAAAAGCTTATGACTCATTGCAACAAGCATTAGGAGAAGAAGTAGTGTGGTTTTATCCTGCCGATGAGTTAACGACAACAGAACTACTCGCAGCTAGTAATGAATTTAAGATTGCAAGAATCGAGACAACCATTAAACTCTTGGATGATCAACCAATTGTGGTCGTTACTAACTTAAGTGGGTTTTTACGCAAGGTTCGTCCTCGCGAGTTATGGCAAGAACGAATTATCACAATAACACCCAAAATCAAACTATCGAGACACGAATTGGAATCACTGTTATTCGAATTAGGGTACACCCGTGAGCACGTTGTCGAAACACAAGGCCATTATGCAGTCCGAGGTTTTGTGATGGATGTGTATGGTGTTGGAATGAAACAACCAGTTCGAATCGAATTCTTTGATGACGAAATAGAATCTATCAAAACCTTTGATGTAATTACACAGTTATCGATTGAACCAATATCGTCGGTACAAGTTATTCCCTTCCATGAGGCATTGTTTTCAACAACAGATATCGAACAAGTCATTACCGCTTTGTCGATTCCTCCGATGAATAACAAAAAAGAGGAGGTTATTGAGCAACTTAAGACAAACCCGCATAGCCTCGATTTAAATCGCTATATTTCCCTTGTTGAGCACAAATCTATCATTGATTTTACACAAAATTGTCATGTAGTAATCATAGACAAAAACAGGGTCAATGATGTGTATATGAATATGATTAATGATGTTAATGACTGGTTTATAAACAAAAATCAATATCAAAACGTATCTTTTGAGTTTTTTAATTATTATGAAAATTTGATTGTTTCTTCCTTGCACGTGACACAAACAATGCGTCACAAACCGGTTGAGGAAACCTCGGAATTAGTTGATCTAGGATCGTTGGAAGTCCTGGATTATGTGAATCAATTGAAGCTGTTTTTGCGTGACATTCAATCTAAAAACCAAACCGTGATCCTTCAAGAAGATAAAGGGTTCTACTCTTTGTTAGATGATGCAGAGATTAGTTACCGCATAATTTCATCGCTTGATGAGGTTGTCTCGGGTGAAATTCATATAAGTAAAGAAGTCTCGGGACTATCGTTTCGACTTGTTGAGGGACTTTGGGTTGTTCATGCAACAAAAGTATTTCAACAACGTCAGGTTAAAAAGGCCCGATATAAGATGGAGGATGCGACTCCGGTTCGGTCTACTTCTGATTTGCAGTCTGGGGATTATGTTGTCCATTATGAGTACGGAATCGGTCAGTATGATGGGATTACGACCCTTGAACTAGATGGCTTTAAAAATGACTATATTTTAATCAAATATAGGAACGATGAAAAATTGTATGTTCCGATTGAAAATGTAAACTTAATTCAAAAATATCAGTCTGCTGCTGGTAATACGCCAAAACTTCATTCAATTGGGGGTGGTGTATGGGCAAAAACCAAACGACAAGTTAAAGAAAAGTTAAGAGATATCGCAGATCGTTTGATAGCAATATATGCACAACGTCAACAAATTCCTGGTTTCGCGTTTGCAAAGGATGACCCAGATCAAACGAAGTTCGAGGCGTTATTTGAACACCAAGAAACGCCGGATCAATTACGAGCCATTGAAGAAGTGAAGTACGATATGGAACAACCGCATCCTATGGACCGCTTACTTTGTGGTGATGTGGGATATGGAAAAACCGAAGTTGCTTTACGTGCTGCGTTTAAAGCGGTTTATTCAGGAAAACAAGTAGCTTATATGTGTCCGACAACGATTTTGAGTCAACAACACTACAAAACATTTACTTCACGTTGTCAGGAGTTTGGGATTGAGGTTGCATTATTAAATCGTTTTGTAAGTGCAAAAGAACAAAAAAGAGTTATCCAGGATGTTGCAGCTGGAAAAGTTGATATTGTCATTGGGACACATCGATTACTCAGCAAAGATATTTCGTTTCATGATCTAGGATTATTAATTGTGGATGAAGAGCAGCGTTTTGGTGTGATGCATAAAGAACGGATTAAAGAGATGGCAGCCCAAGTTGACGTTCTCACCATGACCGCAACACCGATTCCTCGAACCCTGCAAATGGCACTCACTGGTGTCAAAAATACATCATTACTGGAAACACCACCAGAGAACCGCTATCCCATTCAAACATACGTACTGGAACGAAATGATGCGGTGATTCGAGATGCCATCGAACGAGAACTTGCAAGGCAAGGTCAGGTTTTTATCTTACATAACCGTGTTAGTGATATTGAGTTGGTTGGTCAAAGAATCAAGCGACTTGTTCCAGATGCTCGTGTTGATGTTGCACATGGTCAAATGCACAAAGATGAACTAGAACAGGCGATGCAATCCTATGTAAATCATGAATTTGATGTCTTGGTTGCTACAACCATTATCGAAACGGGACTCGATATTCCCAATGCTAATACGTTGATTATTCTTCAAGCCGATATGCTTGGATTAGCTCAGCTGTATCAAATTCGGGGTCGTGTTGGCCGTAGTGACCGAATTGCCTATGCCTATTTGATGTATCAAGATAGCGCATTAACGGATGAAGCGGATAAACGACTCCAAGCAATTAAAGAATTCACGGAGCTTGGAAGTGGTTTTAAAATAGCAATGCGGGACTTAAGTATTCGCGGTGCAGGGGATATTCTTGGCCGTGAACAATCCGGGTTTATTGATGCCATTGGCTATGATTTATACATGCAGATGTTAGAAGAAGAGATTGCAGAACAACAAGGAAAACTCAAAGACCCAATTGGTGAGAAGAAACAATCGAGTGTTAAGGTTCAAAAACATATTCCAGATTCCTATACATCAGACGCAGAAACAAAAATTCGAATCCACCGACAAATTGGTGAGCTTACAGAATTAGATGAAGTCGAAGAATTAACAGGTCAACTTGTGGATCAATTTGGTTACGTCCCTACTGAATTGACAGATTTTATGCATAAAACACTATTTGATCAGTTTGTAGCCATGATTCATGTTGATCAAATCACAGAGTTATCGAATTCAACAAAGTTACGGGTAGAGCGTGAATTCTCAGAACAACTTTATGCCGAAGACATTATCGCCTCTTTACCCAAAGAGAGTCCGATTCAACCGATGTTTCGATTGAACCGATGGATGTTTGAGATGCAACCTAAACCAGAAAATCACTTAGAAGTGTGGAATCAATTTCTAGAACCGCTAACGAAAAAACTTCAAGAATCCAAAGAATAGACTTGTATAATGAAAAAGAGGTCCTTATGCCAACTGATTTAGAGATTGTAAAAAAACATCAGATGAAGCCAATTGTCGAGATTGCTTCGACACTCGGAATTGCGGAAGAGCATCTAGAATATTACGGAAAATATAAAGCCAAATTGAAACCGTCAGCCAAAGGCAAAAAACAAGGAAAAGTCATCCTTGTGACGGCGATTAATCCCACGCCAGCGGGCGAAGGGAAGACAACAACAACCGTTGGTCTTGGCCAAGCCTTAGGAAAACTAGGAAAAAGTGCCATTATTGCACTTCGTGAACCATCCTTTGGACCAGTCTTAGGGGTCAAAGGAGGAGCGGCGGGGGGTGGATATGCCCAAGTGGTTCCTATGGAGGATATTAACCTTCATTTCACAGGGGATATTCATGCGATTACCACAGCAAATAATGCAATCAGTGCCTTGATTGATAACCATATCTATCAAGGAAACGAATTGAATATTGATCCAGCAAATATTACGTGGAAACGAGCACTTGATATGAACGACCGTGTGCTACGTGAAGTCACGGTAGGTCAGGGTGCTAAATCAAATGGAATTGAGCGTAAAGATGGCTTTCAAATCAGTGTAGCCAGTGAAGTCATGGCTGTTTTGTGTCTCGCAACCGATGCTGAAAACCTGAAAGAACGACTAGCTCGAATGGTTATTGGGTATACCTATGACCAACAGCCGGTGACTGTGGGAGACTTAAAGATTCAAGGGTCCATTTCTTTAATTTTAAAAGATGCACTTCTACCTAATTTAGTTCAAACGTTAGAATATACACCCGCCATTATTCATGGGGGCCCTTTTGCGAATATTGCCCATGGATGCAATTCGATTATTGCAACCAACATGGCTCGCAGTGTTGCGGATTATGTTGTGACGGAAGCAGGGTTTGGTGCAGATTTAGGGGCTGAAAAATTCTTAAATATTAAAGCAAGAACAGCAGGTTTTAACCCAAGTGCCGTTGTTGTTGTTGCCACCATTCGTGCCTTAAAAATGCACGGTGGAGTTAGTAAAGAAGACTTATCTATTCCGAATGTCTCAGCATTATTAGAAGGTGTAAATAACTTATCGAAACACATTGAGAATATTACATCGTTTGGGCTACCTTATGTTGTCGCCATCAACGAGTTTCCAACGGATGCACAAGAAGAAATTGATGCACTTATGACATGGTGTGCCAATCAAGGTCATCCGGTAGAACTTTCTCAAGGATGGGCTAAAGGTGGCGACGGTGTCGTGAAGGTTGCACAAAAAGTACTAGAGCAGATTGAACTCCATGATGGGGCGAAGACGTTTAAACCCTTATATGACTTGTCACTACCATTAGAAGAAAAAATAAAAACCATTGCTACATCGATATATGGAGCCAAGGATGTTGTCTTTACTGACCAAGCTAAAGCGCAGTTAGCATCGTTTAAACAACACGGGTGGGATCAACTAGCTGTATGTATGGCAAAGACGCAGTACTCGTTTTCGGATGATCCTAAACTCCTTGGTCGTCCTAGTGATTTTACCGTTACGATTCGTGAACTTCGAGCAAGTGTTGGAGCTGGGTTTATTGTTGCGTTAACCGGAAATGTGATGACGATGCCAGGGCTTCCTAAAGTACCATCTGCCCTTGCGATGGATGTCATCAATGGAGAAGCGGAAGGTTTATTTTAATGAGTGCTATCGTTATTTCCGGATTGGAATTAGCAAAAAAAATAAAACAAGACCTTGCCACTCAGGTTGAACAACTGGTTAACCAAGGAAAACCACGTCCCAAACTCGTCGTACTTTTGGTTGGGGAGCATCCCGCCAGTATCTCCTATGTCACAAAAAAAGAAAAAGATGCCATTGAGATCGGATTTCTCTCAGAGATTCGTCGTTTCAATGAGGATATCTCACAAGCACAATTACTAGAAGAGATTTCGCGATGTAATCATGACCCTAGTATTCATGGAATCTTGGTTCAACTTCCGTTACCTAACCATATTGATAAGACAAGCGTGATAGAAGCGATCGACCCTGCAAAAGATGTAGATGGATTTCATCCTATTAATATTGGACGACTTCACAGCGACCAGGAAAGTTTCATTCCCTGCACGCCTAAAGGAATCATGACATTGATCCAATCAACAGGGATTGAAATAAGCGGCAAAAAGGCTGTTGTTATAGGACGTAGTAACATCGTAGGAAAACCGGTTGCGATGCTATTATTACAAGCGAATGCAACGGTTACGATAGTACATAGTAAAACCGTCAATCCCAAAGAGATTTGCCAACAAGCTGATATTTTAGTGGCAGCAGTAGGTCGTGCTGAAATGGTGAAAGCAGACTGGGTAAAACCGGGTGCAGTTGTCATTGATGTTGGGGTCAACCGCGTTGGGATGAATGATAACGGAAAAGCCAAACTCGTTGGTGATGTGGAATACGAAGCAGTTAAAGAAGTAGCTGGCTTCATTACCCCCGTCCCCGGAGGTGTCGGTCCGATGACGATTGCAAGTTTATTGGAAAATACATTAACAGCATATAAAAAGAGCGAATAAATTCGCTCTTTTTTATTAGTTTGCCCAAACTCCGTTTTTAAACACCGGAATGGTTGAACCATCGGCCTTGATTCCTTCAATGGATAGTTTGTCAGAACCGACCATGAAGTCCACGTGAGACAAGGAACGGTTAAGACCCACTTCGAAGAGTTGTTCTTCGCTCATTTTCGAGCCTCCAACAATACACTCAGGATATCCTTTTCCGAAGGCGAAATGGCATGCTGCATTTTCATCAAATAACGTATTGAAGAAAATAACACCTAATTGTTGAATGGGAGAAGTATGAGGTACGATGGCGATTTCGCCTAAGTATTTACTTTCCTCATCCGTTTCAAAGAGTTTATCGAGTTGTTCTTTACCTTCGCTCGCTCCGTATTCAATGACTTTTCCATCTTTGAATTCGAACCAGAAGTCTTTGACTAAAACCCCGCGAAGATTTAAAGGCATTGTTGCAGCTAAGCGTCCATTGACTCCACTACGATGTGGTGCAGAAAAGACTTCTTCCGTAGGAATGTTAGCGACAAAGGCAACCCCATCAGCACCGTGTCCACCACCGGAAACCCAGTTTTGTAGTTCTGGCATATCGACATAAAGGTCGGTACCAGGGGCTTGATAGTGAAGTGTTTTGAATTTGTGGTCATTGAGGAACTTACGTTGTTTATCTAAACCAGCAAGATGATCTTCCCATGCTTCTAGCGGGTCTGCTAAATCAGCTCGCGTTGCTTGGAAGATATATTCCCATAACTTTTCAGTGGCAGCTCCGTCACTCAGCTCAGGAAATATTTTTTTTGCCCATGCTGCCGTCGGCATCGCAGCAACATTCCAACGTAGTTGATTATTCATAACTTTGTCACTAAAGAAACGAGTTTTCTTTTGTGAATTTTGCATCGATTTACCCATCTTATTCGGATCAACACCCTTCATTAATTCAGGGTCTCCTCCGGTCACCGAGATAAGGCATGCACCGCGGTCTAGAAATTCTTGGAGTCGTTGAATCGAATATTCAGGGACGTCCATCAATACATCTTCACTCGCATAATCATAGGCTGCACGTTGGAGTTTCCCGTAACGCCAATTGACATGAACAGTGCCTGAATTAAATTCTTTATAGGCCAACACGGTCAAGGCTTCGACAAGGTCTTTTGCATCAATTTCAGCATTAATGACCAAGTCTTGCTTTTCTTGCAAGTTGACGCCGACTTTTAAAAGAAGTCGTGCATAGTTGCTTAATTGTTCTTGATTCATTTGTCTATCCTCTTTTCGTTGGTTTATTGTAACAAAAAAGCGACGTAGTCGCTTTATTTTAATAATGGTTTGACGTCAGTGCCTAGTAGTCGAATTGTTTGCAGTACTTTTTCATGAGGAAGTGGGCCCACAGGGACGTGCAATGTAAAGCGTTGAATACCTAATTCATCTTTAAGCATTTGAATTTTTTGGGCGACATACTCTGGGGTTCCAACATATAACGCACCTTGTGGACTTATCGCATGTTTATATGTTTCTAATGTATAAGGTCCCCACCCTCGCTCGCGTCCAATGCGACTCATCATAATAGAGATGGAGGGGAAATAATCACGTTCTGCTTTAGCCTGGTCTTCATCAATATAGCCATGGGAATGAATTGAAATAAACATTTTTTCAGGATCATGTCCGGCATCTAAATAGGTTTCCCGGTACAAATCAACCAATCGTTTAAATCGAAGTGGTTCGCCCCCAATGATTGCTATAAATAAAGGTAAACCTAGTTTTCCAGCGCGAATTACAGACGTCGGTGTGCCACCAACGGCAACTCCGATGGTAAAAGGTTCCACATTTCGAGGGTAGATACCTAGTTTATAGTACGAAGGTCGATGGGTTCCGCTGTGGGTTGAGATTTCATTATCACGAATATTGACAAGTAATCGAAGCTTTTCATCATATAAAGAATCATAATCTTGCAGGTCATACCCAAATAAAGGAAAGGATTCGATAAAAGATCCGCGGCCAGCCGTTAATTCAGCTCGACCGTTCGATAAAGCTTGAAGAGTTGCAAATTGTTGATATAAACGAACAGGATCATCACTACTTATAACACTCACCGAACTTCCTAATTTAATTCGTTTGGTGATGGATGCTCCGGCAGCTAGTATCACAGCAGGAGCGCTGGCAGCAAAGTCAGCCCTGTGGTGTTCGCCCACTCCATAAAAATCCAAACCGACCTCTTCGGCAGTCGTCATCTCTTCGAGTAAACGACGAAGACGTTCGTCATAGGTTGGTGTTTCGTCCGTGATAGGGTCTTTACCGACTTCAGCAAAGGTGGTAATACCCAATTCTAGTGGTGTCATGATGAACCTCTTTTCTAGCGTGTAGAAGTATTATAACAACGCCAAATTAACACGTGGGGAAATACGCAATAACAAAACCTTTTATTTTGTTGTTGTTTTGCTATAATACAAGGCGTCGCATAGAGGTTAATATGATCCTTAATATCTTAGCGGAACTAAAATCCAACTTCTTTATTGATTTTGCCTTATTAATGATTGTTGGTATTTTAGGGGGAAAAGCCGCGGAATTATTTCGATTGCCTAAAGTCACCGGATATATCTTGTTCGGTATTTTGTTTGGTTCTAGTTTTTTAAATGTATTAGATACAGAACTGATAAAACGATATTCTGAAATTAAGTATGCTGCGATTGGGTTTATCGGGTATAACATTGGGCTCGAACTCGATATTAAGATCATTAAAGATAATCATAAAAAAGTATTGTTATATACGTTTGCCCAAGCCATTGCTACCTTCATTTTAGTGGGTGGAGTCATTTACTTTGTTGCGTTGGAGTTTAATCTCGTTTATGCATTACTTCTAGGTGCCATTGCAATGGTCACAACGCCTGCTCCATTCTTAGCGGTTGTTAAAAGTTATAAAGTAACGGGTAAAATCACTGATATGGTCTCAGAAATGATGGCGCTAGATGATGTCATTGGGATTATTCAATTTGCGATTTTGTTACCTCTAGTCGTTGTTCTCGCAACCCAATCAAGTCTTGATTTTGCGGTCTTTGAATTGTTTGGTCCTCCGATTGGAGAAGTCATATTGAGTATTGTTACAGGACTAATCATTGGTGAGATGGCGGTTCGTTTGATTCATTACTATGACCATGCCGATCGATTAAGTTTGTTTATTATTGTTTTGCTTGCTGTATTTATCGCGATTGGTCTTGCAGCAACCTTTGAGTTTTCTGCCTTCTTACTAACAACAATGATTGGCTTTATGATTCGAAATCGCTTAGATAACGAAAACTACCACAACGTGTCTCGCACAACGGATTCATTTATTATCCCGCTATTACTATTGTTCTTTGTCTTATCTGGCGCAGAACTTAGATTAGAATATATCTCTAGTGTGGGATGGATTGGACTTGCCTATATCGTTGTTCGCTTTTTAGCAAAAGTCATTGGTATTTACCTTGCAGCGAAAGGGGCTAAGGAACAAGACCCTGGCGTCAATTACTTAGGGTTTATGCTTCTTCCCCAAGGAGCAGTGGCCTTAGACTTAGCCATCCTAACTGAAATCCGATTTGCTCAACTTGCATTAGAAACAGGAAATGATGTGTATTTGAATATCGGGAATACCGTGTTAGCGGTTGTGTTCGTCAGTATTATCTTCTCTAAAATATTGGGTGAGGTCATCGTAAAATGGGCCAGCGTCAAAGCGGGTCAACATTACGTAGAAGAAGACCATACACCGCATCACCATTTGGTATAAGATGCAAACCGTTGTTGCAGCTGTGATTGTTCAAGATGGACGGGTGTTTTGTGCAAAACGTCCACCAGGAAAAATTCTTGAGGGATTATGGGAGTTTCCAGGAGGTAAAGTAGAACCTGGAGAATCATTAGAAGAAGCGCTCATTCGTGAAATCGAAGAAGAACTTGGCATTGATATCACCGTCGAAAAACCGTTGTTAACGTTAGTTCATGAGTATCCAACCCATAGCGTCAC
>CAYTXT010000004.1:11300-61674 GCA_964442245.1 uncultured Candidatus Izemoplasmatales bacterium | reverse complement strand
GTTACCACTTGAACACTTAACAGTAAAACGAGTAATGAACTTGAAATCCAAAATGTTATTTTTGCGATGGTAATTTTCATACACTCACCTTTCGACGAAATCGTGCCGTACCATATACTCCTGTAATAATCATAGCTGCTCCTACATAATGAAACCAACTAATCGATTCTTGTAACACAACAACCCCCGCAATCACACTGACTACGGTTGCTAAGTTCGCATAGACACTGGAAACATGAGCAGGTAATTTCGAAAGCGAGGTATTGACCAGAAAGAATCCCCCAATGGAGGCAATAATACCTAAGTATAACAAGGGACCGATGGAGCTTAGTGAAAATGAGCCCACGTACGCTCCAAGATTATCTTGAAGAATAAGCTCAACAACATAGATCACGTTAAACACCACGGCTCCTGTTAGCATCATCACATAGGTGATTTCAGCAGGGCGAAAGTGCGTACTTCCACGACGTGAAAACATATTAAATAAAGCAGCAGATACTACCGCCATAAAGACTAAGAGGACACCAATCACATTTACATCATCGCCAACGCTTGCTTTCATCACATTGATAAAGACAACGCCTGAGACACTTAAACTAATAAATAGAAACTGAATCCACGTTGGATATTCTTTTCCAAAAAGAGGACTAATTAATGCCACCACAATTGGAATTAAGGCAATCATCATTCCTGCTTCGGATGAGCGAATGAACGTTAAGCCAATCGTCTCAAATAGAAAATATAAAATAGGCTGAAACAAGGCAACAAGGAGTAATGGTTGAAGAGGTTTATTTTTTAGATCAATCGTTACCCATTTTAGGCGCCGAACGATTTCAAAGACAATAATCGCAATCAAAAATCGGTACGCAATGAGGCCAAGTGGCGACATAGTTTCGAGTAACACCTTACTAAACATAAAGGTTAAGCCAAAAATCATCGAAAACAAGATGCCAGCAAGATGAGGATATTTTGCGATAGAAAATGATTGCATGGTTTGTCCTTCTTTTATCATACCTAATAAAAAACGCCAATGCGGCGTTAATTGAATGGCGGAGCAGGAGGGATTTGAACCCTCGCGCCGGTTTCCCGACCTACACCCTTAGCAGGGGCGCCTCTTCAGCCTCTTGAGTACTACTCCGTTTGAATGCTTATCTATTCTACTTGAAGCATTGAAGCCATGTCAAACCTTTACACACGTAGCTTATCGGCCATGTCTCTGATACTTCGAAAACGGTGGTTAATCGCCGATTTGGAAATCGGTTTTCCAGTTCGCTTTTGATATTTTTCAGCGATCTCAATTATGCTTGCTTCGGGGTATTTTTTACGAAGGATCGCGGCTTCATATGCTGAGCGAGGTAGCTTTTTTAACCCCACTTTTTTCTCGATATAGACAATATCTTCTAACTGCTGCATCGCAGCAGATAAGGTCTTACGTTGATTGGCAATATCACAGTTGTTCATTCGGTTTACGTTATTTGAAATGTCACGGTAGATGCGAACATCTTCAAATTTCATGACCGAACCATTGGCTTCAATCAGCTTTAAAAAGTCCGATATTTTTTCTGCTTCTTTTAAATAAATCATAAACCCTTTATGACGTTCAATCATTCGGGCATTATACTCAAACGTATTTAATAATGATAAAACATCCAGCGCGTGTTGTTCATCTTTTAAGAGAAGTTCTAAGTGGTAATTAGAGGTGCGTGGATGGTTCACACTCCCTGAGGCAATAAAGACGCCTCGCAAATACGCACGTTGATCACATTCGGCTTGAACAAGTTCAAGCGGGATTGTTTGAATCACAGAAAACCCGGCAACAAGTTCTAAGTCTTTGACGATTTGAGCTGCTTGGTCGGTTACTCGAATTACATAGGTGTTTCGTTTGTTGAACTGGGTTCCTTTTTTGGTAATCAGTTCAATCTCAGAATGATATAGCTCTTTAAGCAAACGAAAGACGCGTTTTGCGACGGTTGGGTTTTGCGTATGGAAGTCAACGTTAAGGTGTTGCTGCGAGTAAAAAATCTCTGAGTTACTTCGCAGTAACGCAGAGAGTTCTGCTTTCAAGCAACATTCGTCCCCTAACAAGAGTGTTAGTTCTTTTTTGACATCCGAGGCAAAACTCATTCGTCTAAATGTTCCACATATTTTTGGGCATTCAGTCCAGCAATCGTAGCATCACCAATTGCTGTGGCAATTTGGCGAATCTCTTTTTCAATAATATCGCCACATGCATAAATGCCTGGAATGGCTGTTTCCATTTTTTCATTGGCTTTAATGAATCCATCTTCACCCACGATTCCTAAATCAACAAAGGCATCGGAGTTGGGGTTAAACCCAATGAATAAGAAGGCTCCATCAAAATTCATTTCATATTCTTCGCCGGTTTCATTATTACGAACAATCGCTCCGGACATCTTTGGGTCCCCGAGCCAGCGAACAATACTGCGTTTTTTGATAATTTCAACGTTTGGTTTTTTCATCGCTCGTTCAATATACGCTTTCGAAGCACGCAGTCCATCACGAGCTAATACGGTCACTTTATCAACAATTCCTGATAAGTAGACAGTTTCTTCCATGGCACTGTTTCCACCACCAATGACAACAACGTGTTTGCCTTTATAGAAGTTTCCATCACAAATCGCACACCAACTAATCCCATTGGATAAGAATCGTTCTTCGTTTTCGGCACCTAATGATTTTGGATTCATCCCCGAGGCAATCACAACAGATTTGGTTTCGTATTCCTTATCTTCGGTGACCACTTTTTTTATCGGTCCATCAATGATTTTAGTAACATTTCCATAATCATATTCGATACCAAAACTCATCGTGTGATCAAACATCTTTAAGCTAAGCTCTGCTCCATCAACGGTACCAAAGCCGACAAAGTTTTCAACTTCAGCGGTGGTAACCATTTGACCACCCGGTGCACCTTTTTCTAATAACAATACATTGGCCCCGGCACGGTTGGCATAAATTGCAGCATTCATGCCGGCGGGACCGGCACCAATAATAATGATGTCGTACATACTACTTCACTTCCTCTACCAGTGATTGATATGTCACTGGATAAATCTGTTTGTTTCGACGGTAGGCGAATAAGGCTACACCTAACGCAATAAACAATACACTGACTAACTGAGCAACACGAATGTTGCCAAGGTATAAACTATCCGTTCTCATGGCTTCAATGAAGAAACGTCCCACAGAATACCACACAAGATAAAACGCTAAGACATCGCCGGTCCAGTAGTTTTTAATCTTACGGATGACAAAGAACATAAGTAAGAATCCAGCAACATTCCATAAACTCTCATACAAGAAGGTCGGATGATAATAATCGAGTCCTTCCGGTCCAATGAGATACATGTTGTTCACAATAAAATCAGGAATAAAGAGGTTTTCTAAGAAGGCACGACGAGCATCCAAATCCATGCCTGGAACCACACCACCATGGGCTTCTTGATTAAAGAAGTTTCCCCAGCGACCAAACGCCTGCGCCAGTAAGAATCCAGGAACGAGTACTTCTAGGTACTGAAATAAATTGAGGTTTCGCTTTTTCGCATAAAAATATAAGAATACTGCAACCGCAATAATCACCCCATGAATCGCTAATCCACCTTCCCAGATGTAGAATGCTCTGATTGGGTCAGAGGCATAACGACTCCATTCAAAGATGACGTAATAGAAACGTGCTCCAGCGATTCCGGCGATTAATCCATAAAGAAATCCATCGGATAAATCATCGGGTTTGAGTTTTAGTTTACGAACTTGATCGTATCCTAAGGCTAACGCAGCTAAGATTCCTAATAAAATCATAAATGCGTATAAGGAAACGGAGATCGGTCCCAAGTCCAATGAATTGGGAAGTGGTTGATAATTATGCATTACTTTTGCCTCGTGCTTTCTTCATTTTCATCATTTTTCGTCGGTATAGTTGGGTCAAAATACCTAAACTTAGCCCTTTACGAATCCCCAAGAAGATCACCACAAAGCCTAAGAATTGATCGGTGGAATCAAAGCGTAATACGTCAAGCATAAGCCCGTACGATACGCTTAGCGATAAGACTGCTGGTATTAACATGACTAATCCAAAGGTTTGAAGGATAAATCCTGCTTGATAACGTAGCATCAAGTCTCGAAAGATTCGATCAAACAACGTCAACATGGTTGCATACACAACAAAATCAAACATCGATTGGTAACGAACGAAATCTAAATTACCTAAGAGTGCCGTAATAATCGAGATATTAATCAGCCACGTGACAAAAAAATCCACCATGGGATTCGTACTATAGCGATTACTTAAATCAATCACAAAACGTACTTGTCTTCTCATAATACCTTGCGTAAATATTGCCCTGTAAACGAATGATCGAGCTTCGCCACTGCTTCTGGTGTTCCTTCCGCAATCACTTCTCCACCACCGTCGCCCCCTTCGGGACCCAGGTCAATCACCCAGTCGGCCACCTTTATCATATCTAAATTGTGTTCAATGACCACGACTGTTGCACCTTTATCGACAATTGTCTGTAAGACTTCTAACAGTCTCTTAACATCATCGGTATGAAGTCCTGTGGTTGGTTCGTCCAAAATATAGATGGTTTGTGGCGTAATTCGTTTATGTAATTCAGAAGCTAGTTTAACCCGTTGTGCTTCACCACCAGAAAGAGTGGTTGCCGATTGGCCAAGTCGTACATAACCTAAGCCTACTTCTTTAATCGTTTGTAAACGAGTTTTAATTTTCGGAATGTTCTCGAAGAAATCAACGGCATCTTCGACGGTCATGTTTAATACATCCGCAATATTTTTACCTTTGTATTTCACTTCGAGGGTTTCGGAATTGTAACGTTTGCCGTGACAAACTTCGCACGGTACATATACATCCGGTAAGAAGTTCATTTCAATCTTGATCAACCCATCGCCACTACACGCTTCACAGCGCCCACCTTTGACGTTAAAACTAAATCGTCCTTTTTGGTATCCACGAAGTTTTGCTTCATTTGTTAACGCATATAAATCACGAATGTCATCAAAGACTTTCGTGTAGGTTGCAGGGTTACTACGAGGGGTACGACCGATCGGTGATTGGTCGACATCGACAATCTTGTCAAACACTTCAAAGCCAACTAAATCTTCATGTTTACCTGGCAGTTCTTTGCGGTTATAGAGTCGTCGAGCAAGTCCTTTATACAAGACTTCGTTAATTAAACTTGATTTACCAGACCCCGAGACCCCTGTCACAACGGTATAAACACCCGTTGGTATTTTTACTGTGACATCTTTTAGGTTGTTCTCGGATGCTTTTTTAATAACTAGTTGACCATTCGGTTTACGACGTTTTTTGGGAACCGGAATTTTAAGCTCTCCGGCTAAATATTTTCCAGTAATCGAGGTCGGGGAATCAACAAACGATTGCGGGGTTCCTTGGGCAACGACTTCACCACCAAAATGACCTGCTGCAGGTCCAATATCAATTAAATGATCGGCTTCCATCATCGTTTCCTCGTCGTGTTCCACCACGATGAGGGTATTACCTAAATCACGCATCGATTTTAAGGTCTTAATTAAACGAGCATTATCGCGTTGGTGTAAACCAATACTTGGTTCATCAAGGACATATAGTACTCCCGATAAACGAGACCCGATCTGAGTTGCTAAACGGATTCGCTGCGCTTCACCCCCAGATAGGCTTCCGGCACGGCGGTCTAAGGTTAAGTAATCAAGACCCACATCAACAAGAAAGCTTAAGCGTTCTTTAATTTCTTTAATCACTAAGCGAGCAATATTTGCTTCTTTTTCCGACAGCGATAAACCATCAAAAAAGTGTAGGGCACGTCGAATCGGTAAGATGGTAAATTCGTGGATATTCAACTCGCCAACTTTTACCGATAAAGCTTGTTCGTTAAGACGTTTGCCTTCGCACACATGACATGGTGATTCTGTACTAAATTCTTCAATCCAACGTCTTGTCCAGTTTGACGTGGTCTCTTCTTTACGGCGTTCCATGCCAGTAATCAAACCTTCAAATGGAGCAACCTTAGAATGTTTGTAGCCACTTTTAGAGGCAAAATCAAACTTAATGGGATCATCCCCACCATAAAGTAAAATCAGTAACTCATCGTCCGTATATTTCTTGAGGGGTTTGTTGATATCAATCCCATAATGCTTTAAGCCAATCGCAATTTGTTGGCCATATAAACTCTTCGGATCAACCGATTGTCCCATCGGTTTAAACCCACCATTTAAGACCGAACGGTCCATATCAAGGGCTAAATCAAGGGAGATTTGGGACTGTGTCCCAATTCCCTTACACTCCTTACATGCTCCGTACGGGGCATTAAACGAAAACAAACGTGGTTCCAAGGCACTAATTGTAAAATCACAATGTGGGCAAGCGAAGTGTTCGCTAAAGGTATGCCATGTATCCCCCACTTGAACTTTTGCTAACCCTTGGGCTTTTTGTAAGGCAATCTCTAATGAGTCAAAAATACGAGAACGGTTTTCTTTGGTTAGTTTTAATCGGTCAATTAAAACATCAATCGTATGTTTTTTGTTTTTATCTAGACTGATGGACGATGAAAACTCGACTTCTTCTCCATTAATGACACCTCGGACAAATCCTTCTTTCATCATCAACTCAATGAGCTTTTGATGCGTCCCTTTTTGTCCATTCACAATCGGGGAATATACATAAACACGACTATCCATATCATGTTGATAGATGGTTTCCATCATCACTTCAATCGATTGCGCTGTGATCGGAATCTTATGAGTTGGACAGTATGCGGTTCCAATCCGTGCATACATTAAACGTAAATAGTCATACACTTCGGTAACCGTTCCAACAGTTGAACGAGGGTTATTAGAGGTGGTTTTTTGATCAATGGAAACCGCAGGAGATAATCCTTCAATCGAGTCGACATCCGGCTTATCAATATTGCCTAAAAACTGTCTCGCATAAGCAGACAGCGATTCGACGTAGCGGCGTTGGCCTTCCGCATAAATCGTATCAAAGGCCAGCGATGTTTTACCGCTGCCAGATAATCCCGTCATCACCACCAATTGATTACGCGGGATTTCAATATCAATGTTTTTGAGGTTGTTTTCGCGTGCACCTTTAATCACGATGTGTGTATTGTTCATGTCTCTCCTAGACTAATTGGTACAACTGATCTTCACTTAGGATGGCGACCCCAAGTTGATTTGCTTTATCCAGCTTGCTACCTGCCGCATCTCCCGCTACCACGTAACTTGTATTTTTTGACACACTGCTGGACACTTTGCCTCCACGCGCTTCAATCCACGCTTGAATCTCGTCTCGCGGCTTGGATAAGGTTCCTGTGATCACAAACGTCTTTCCGGATAATTCATCACTGGTTTGAGTTTGATCCATTTGAGTTTTGAGTCCTACCAAAGATAACTGGGTTAACATCGATATGTTATCGGGTTGAGAGAAGAATGATTGAACACTCTGGGCAATGATGACACCAATTTCTTCAATCTGAACGAGCTCTTCATAGGTTGCTAACGAGAGCTTTTCTAAGGATTTAAACTTCGTGGCTAAAACCTTGGCCACTTTTTTACCAACATGACGAATGCCTAATCCAAATAAGAGTTTATCCAACCCTGCTTCTTTGCTGTCTTCAATCGCAGTAAGTAAATTATTGACACTTTTCGTTCCGATCCGCTCGAGTTCAACGACTTCATCAGCACGTTGGTGAAGGGTATAAATACTGGGAATATCGGTTAATAATTGGGCCTCAAATAATTGCTCAATGAGCTTGTCACCGAGTCCATCAATGTTCATCGCATCGCGAGACGCAAAGTGAATTAGCCCTTCAACAACACGAGCAGGACATGAGATGTTTTCACATCGGCTGTCAACTTCCCCTTCGGCTCGAACGAGTGTTGAGCCGCAAGCAGGACATGTAGATATCATTGTGAAAGCAGTTGTTCCACTCGGTCTGTCGTCAAGAACGACTTTAACAACTTCCGGAATAATATCTCCGGCTTTACGAATAACAACATGGTCCCCGACACGAATGTCTTTTTCTTTAATAAAATCTTCATTATGAAGCGTTGCTCGACGGACCACAGTCCCTGCAACACGCACTGGACTTAAGTTCGCCACGGGAGTGATATTACCGGTTCGTCCAACTTGAAATTCAATGGACTCTAAGGTTGTTTTTACTTCTTCAGCTGGAAACTTATAGGCAATTGCCCATTTGGGTGATTTAACGGTGGTTCCTAAATCCGCGTAATACTGATATTCGTTGACCTTAATCACAAGACCATCTATGTCATACGCTAAACTGTGACGTTCTGCGGTCCAGTGATGAACCGTATTCATTAATGAGGAGATATCGTGATGAAGTTGGTATTCTGGGTTAATCTTAAAGCCCAATCGAGCCAAATACTGCAGTGTCTCGACTTGGGTATTGCAGTTATATTCACTGGGATTGACCAGTTGGTATAGGAAACAATCTAAATTTCGACTTGCGGCAATCTTTGGATCGAGTTGACGAATCGAACCTGCGGCCGCATTTCTCGGATTCGCGAACACGGCTTCGCCGTCTTGTTCTTTTTGTTGGTTTGCCTTCATGAAACTTGATTTACTCATGAAAATCTCACCACGAACAGTTAGTGAAACGGGTTCTTGCAACGTTAACGGAATCGATTTTATCGTTTTTACATTAGCAGTGATTTCTTCCCCAATCGTTCCATCCCCCCTGGTAGCCGCTTGAACAAGTTCGCCGTTTTCATAGGTTAGCGAGACCGCAAGACCATCAATTTTTAATTCTGTGACAAAGTCGGTATAGCGAACGAGTTCTTTAAAGATTCGCTCACTAAAATCCATCACATCTTGTTCATTAAACGCGTTCCCTAAACTCATCATCGCAGATGCATGGGTGACTTTGGTAAAGCCCTCTAAAATCTCGCCTCCGATTCGCTGACTTGGGGAGTTTTCAAGTTTCCACTCTGGATGTGCGCCTTCCATTTGGATCAATTCTTGCATCATCACATCCCACTCTGCGTCGCTAATTAAGGGTTGGTCCATGACGTAATACGCGTGGTTGTATTCTTCAATTTTCTTCGCTAATGCTACATAGTCTTGATAGGTCATACATCCTCTTGTTTTTGAAGGGACGGATGGTCCGCCACTAATTTCTTAATCCCATAACTTACCCCAAACGCCACGGTAATAAAAGCTCCGTCAAGGCCGACGACTCGACCTTTACCAAACGCTTGATGAACGACTTTATCACCTAACGTAAATAATGAGGTACTTGGGGTTGAGATGGTTTTTTTGACTGGTTGGGTAAAGGTTGGTTGGGTGAAATTGGCTTTGCCTTTTTTCTCAAACAACGCTTCGTCCATTTCTTCAATAAACCGGGACGCCGGATTCATGTTGGTTTGACCGTACTGATTGCGAATGGTGGAGTTTGTAATATACAAACGATCTTTCGCACGGGTGACGCCGACATACATTAAGCGACGTTCTTCTTCGATATCTTCTTCACTATCGATGGAGCGGTACGAAGGAAAGATTCCTTCTTCGACTCCGTATAAGAACACGACACTAAACTCTAAGCCTTTTGCGTTATGCATGGTCATTAGTTTTACGACATCGGTGCTCGGTTGTTCCTGGTCGGTAAATAAAGCCAAGTCTTCTAAGATTAATAACAGTAATTCTTTATTCGATAATTCGTCACTCGCATATTCTGAGAAGGTGGTTTTTAACTCTAAGATGTTATCGTAGCGAAACTCTCCATCATCCCCACTGGTCTCCAGCATCGCCAAGTAGCCGGTTTGCTCAATCACAATATCCACCAGTTGCATTAAGCTTACATCTTCAAGTTGATCGCGGATCGATTCCATCGTTTCATGAAAAGCATACAGTGAATTGGCAATCCGGGTAGGAAAGAGTTCTAAGGCTTGTTCAGCAACATCGGAAAGACTTAACCTCATTGAGGAAGCGGTTTGTTGGATTCGTTGAATCGAAGAATCCCCAAGGCCACGTTTGGGTTCGTTAATGACACGTAAAAAACTCCAATCATCTTGAGGTAATACGAGTAAGCGTAAGTAAGCTAATACATCTTTAATTTCTTTACGCTTGAAGAAGCCAACGCCACCATATACAACATAAGGAATGTTAACGTGGCGAAGCGATTCTTCGAGTCGTCTGGATAAGGCATTGGCTCGGTACAAGACTGCAATCTCTTGGATGGGCGTCCCTTCCATGATTAAGCGTTCGATTTCACTAGCAACAAATAAGGTCTCATCGCCATCGGTGACTGCACGATAATAGGTAATAAGTGCCCCCTGTCCTCGGTCTGTCCACAGCTTTTTAGGATGTTTTGACTTATTTTGTTGAATGACTTGATTGGCAGCATCAAGAATCGTTTGCGTGGAACGATAATTTTGTTCAAGCTTAATGACTTTTGTATTCGGAAAACGGTCTTCAAAATCTCGTAAGTGATTGAAATTGGCACCACGGAATTTATAGATCGATTGGTCTTCATCACCAACCAAAAATACATTTTGATGTTTCGCTCCAAGAAGTAACACCAGTTTGTTTTGCACATCGTTGGTATCTTGGTATTCATCGACTAAGATGTATTGGAATTGTTCTTGGTACTGTTTTAAGACAATCGGGTGCGCTTCAAATAGCTCTAAGGTTTTATAGAGTAAATCCTCAAAATCAAGAAGATGGTTGACTCGCAAATATCGTTCATACTCCGAATACACCGTTTCTAAGGCCTCTTGGGCTTGATACGGTAAATCATACTCTACTCCTTGTTTCATGTTCATGAGCATCGAAACAAGGGCCTTGGGCGAGGTTGAAACGTCAATATTATTATCTTTTAGAATCTTACGGACAATTGATTGTTGATCGGTATCATCAATGATATTAAAGGTACTATCAATTCCTAACAAGGTGGAGTGACGGCGAAGGATTTTGACACACATCGAGTGAAAGGTGGAAATCCACGCACCGGTTTTACCCACAAGGTGTTCCACTCGTTCTTTCATCTCGCTTGCGGCCTTATTCGTGAAGGTAATCGCTAAGATATTACTCGGTGGCACCCCAAGCGAAATCAAGTAGGCAACACGGTGAGTTAAGACTCGTGTTTTCCCACTTCCTGCGCCAGCAACGACCACGACAGGTCCATCGGTGGTTGTTGTTGCAAGATGTTGAATTTTGTTTAAAGTTGATAGGTCCAAGGTTTACTCCTAACTTTCATTATAGACCCTTTTAGGCATAAAAAAAGAAAAACGCCGGTAAAAAACCCGGCGTTTTAGAATGATGATTTCAAGGACACAATTCGGTTATAAACAAGCTGTTTTTTCTCAAGGTCACTATCTGGGTCTATCGCAAAGAATCCGTTACGAATGAACTGAAAGTGTGTATCGTTTTTTAATTCAAGAATCGCTTGTTCCACATAACCGTGTTTAATCTCGAGGGAATTTTCATTCACTCGTTCTTCTACTGGGGCATCCCCTTCATGTAGCAAGACATCAAACAATCTAAATTCTGCAGGAACACTGTTGATATCGACCCAGTGGATCGTGCCATTGGGTTTACGTTCATTAAAGTCGGTTCCTGATTTTGTTTTCACATCATACGTACAACGTAGTTCAATGATTTTGCCTGAGGCATCTTTAATCACTTCATGGCATTCGATGAAGTACGCATGACGTAAACGGACTTCCAATCCGAGGGATAACCGTTTCCATTTTTTATTCGGTTTTTCTTCTTCAAAATCACTTCGTTCAATATAGAGTTGACGACTAAAACGAAGTTGACGTTCCCCTTGGGATTCATTATCCGAATTCCATTCTCCGCTGACCCATTCTTCCTGGCCTTCCGGATAGTTCGTAATGGTAACAAGCAGAGGATCAATGACCGCCATAGGACGTCGAGCTTTATCTTTTAAATCTTGACGTAAATATTCTTCGAGCATGGCATAGTCAGTCGTTCCCCCTTGTTTGGATAACCCAATTGCTAAAGAGAAATTCCAAATCGCTTCTTTGGTATACCCTCTTCGGCGCAGTCCGGCGACCGTTGGCATACGGGGGTCGTCCCACCCTTGAACAAGACCTTCATTGACCAGACGTTTTAAGAAGCGTTTGCTCATGACGGTATTGGTTAAATTAAATCGTGCGAACTCAATTTGACGTGGGGTATGCTCAACATCGGTATTTGCCACCACCCAGTCATATAAGGGTCGGTGATTTTCAAACTCAATTGAACACAGTGAGTGGGTAATGCCTTCAATCGCATCTTCTAATGGATGGGCATAATCGTACATCGGATAAATACACCACTGATCTTTCGTACGGTAGTGATCTTTATACATGATCCGGTAAATAATCGGATCTCTGAGGTTCATATTTGGACTGGCCAAATCAATTTTTGCTCGTAAAACGCGTGTTCCTTCCGCAAACTCACATGCTCTCATTCGGCGGAATAAGTCTAAGTTTTCCTCCACAGAGCGGTCTCGGTATTTTGTTGGTTTGCCTGGGGTTGTTAGATTGCCTCGGCATTCACGAATTTCTTCTTCAGACGAATCATCTACATACGCTAACCCTTTTTGAATTAGTCCTTCGGCAAGGGTGTACATAATCTCAAAGTAGTCAGAAGCATAATGAAGCTCTTCCCAGTTGAGTCCTAACCAGGTTAAATCTCGCTTAATACTTTCTGCATATTCTTCGGATTCACCTTCAGGGTTAGTATCATCAAAACGAAGAAAGGTCTTTCCTCCGACTTCATGCGCTAAGTGATATTGATATAAAAACGAAAAAGCGTGACCGATATGCATGTACCCGTTTGGTTCTGGTGGATAACGAGTAATGATGAGGTCATGTTTTTTACTGGCTAAATCTTGATGGATAATGGTTCGAATAAAGTTCGAATTGTCGCTCATGAAAGCCTCCGCGTACGGCTCATTGTAGCAAAATAGCACGCAATAAAAAAGCCGAAGCGACTGCTTCGGCTTAGAAGTTTAATGCCACATCAATTTCTAATTGACCATTTACCAGGCGAACATCATCTACGGATAATGCGGCAAGAGTAGCTGCAAATTGTTGGTTCAAATATGTCGTTGATACCACTAAGCTCTGACGTGTTTGATCATACCGAATTAGCTCATTCTCGAAACTGAAGTTTGTTAGTAACTGAGCCGCTTCTGCTTGATCAATCAGGATATACTCTGATTCCGATTCCCCTTCATCTTGACCAAACGTAATTTGTTGAAGTTGAAGTTCTAATCCCTCGTCACTGGCAATTTCAACAAAAACGATCTCCATACGTAAGGTTCGAGTTGCGAAGGTTAACGGTACATTGATGACCATCGTACTTCCTGTTAAGTCGACCCATGGGGATTGCATTGAAATCAGTCCAGCAAGGACAGGTTGGTCCAAGAGTGCTGCAATATCAAAGTCAGCAAAGCTATCCGCAAGGAGTTCATTAACTGCGGTTTCTGAAACCACTAGCGTGGGATCACTAAGTGAGATTCCTTCAAGACTTAAGGTGACACGGCTGAGTAATTGTGTCATTAAATCCATCATGAATCCTTCTGCGTTCGGGGTATATGTTTCAACCGGTTTTTGAGTCACAAGTTTCGCAACATCAAAGAACAGTTCTAGGGTTTCTGTTTCTCCGGAAACTTCAAAACGCAACAGCTCTTCATCTAAAACAATACCTGCTAAGAGCTGCAGTTGTGGGTCTTCAATTTGCGTTTCGACAAATAAGTTTTTATCGAGGACAATTTCAAGTTCTTCTAAATCAGCCGTGAAAAATTCAGTTGAAAACTGAGTTTGTGCATCTTCAGCTAAGACTGCGTTAATAATTGGTCGAACAAGAAAGCGGGGTAATGGAATGTTACCGACTTGTAATCGGTCATAGGTAATTCGAAGTTCATCTGCACTATCAATGACTTCAAAATCAAAACGAATTCGGGTTTGATATGGAATCGTTCCTTGCAGTCGGAGTCCAACATTTAGGGATATGACGTTATCTGTTAAACGAACCCACATGCCGGTAATCGCTAATGACTCTGACTCACTAATTGTTTCGACTAGGACGTACTGGCAACTATCTTCTTCACATTCAGAAGCAGGATCGTAGGTTGGATTGATTTCATCCACAATAACAGAGTAAACCATCTGATTAAGTGTCGACTGATTGAGTTGAATGGACAATTCTCCGTTTGATAATCGGTCCGTTGATGCTTCAATCTCATTCGCAATCACCTGCTCAATCGGCAGGTATACATAATCCTCAACCGGGATATTCGGCGTGTAATCAAATAACAAGAAAAGTACTGCAATTGGAATCGCAATAATGGTTAATATAATGCCTAAAATAGCTTTAATCATCACTTCACCTCGTAATGTCACTGAAGACGGTGGCATCTAATTCTATTGTATCAAAGACCGGCTCATCTTGAATTGCCGCATAAGCAGCGGCACCAATCATGGCAGCATTGTCGGTGCAATATTGAAAGGCTGGAACGACAATTTCAAATTCATGATTATACGACATTATTTTTTGACGTAGTTCACGGTTGGCACTGACGCCACCGACAACAGCAATTTGTGCAACAGCATACATGCGAGCTGCTTTCAGTGTTTGATTCACTAAGACCTCGGTAACAACGTGTTGAAAACTCGCACACATATCAGCCACTCGGATCGGTTCTTGTTTTTGATTTGCATTATGAATCAGATTGATGACAGCTGATTTTAAACCCGAAAAGGAAAAATCAAACGTATCATCGTCTTTCATCGGAATCGGAAGATCGTATGTGCACGATCCTTGAAGTGCATACTCGTCGACCACCGGACCACCTGGATACCCAAGGCCTAAAACACGAGCGACTTTATCATACGCTTCGCCTACGGCATCATCCTTGGTTGCTCCAAGTAAACTATAGTCTGTTGCAGAAGTCATCAACACCAGTTCCGTATGTCCGCCTGAGACAATTAACGCTAGTAACGGAAATTTCATCGTTGTGGTTAATGAGATTGCATGAATATGACCTCGCAAATGGTCTACACCTAATAAAGGGATTTGATGAATATAACTAAATGTCTTCGCTGCATTAATTCCAACCATTAAGGCTCCGACTAACCCCGGACCCTTGGTCACCGCAACGACATCAATATCTGATGCAGTAACATTTGCTTTGGTTAAGGCTTCCTCCATCACCTGATGAATACTCACCACATGATGTCTTGAAGCCACCTCGGGGACGACACCCCCAAAAGCCGCATGAATATCCATCTGCGACAAAATGACATTACTTAAGACTGTTTTCCCATCCACAACAACACTTGCTGCGGTTTCATCACAACTCGTTTCTATCGCTAGAATTTTCATTGAGACTCCTTTGTATACACCATCCGAAACGCATTACTACGATCAGGTAAGTAGTTAGAAATCGTTACGGTTTTTATAAACCCAAACGACTCATACAGATGAATCGCTACCTGGTTTTTAACCGCAACTTCGAGCGACACTTGATTGATTCCTCGTTCATTAAGCGAGTCCATGAAGGTTGATAATAATGCTTTGGCACGTCCTTGTTGTTGAAACTCCGGCAGTACATACAAATTATCAATTTGAACAAACGACTCATTTTGCCAACATAATAGTGCTGCTTGAATCGTTTCTTCTTCCATCACATAACCAAAGGTAGCTGAAAGAATAAAGCCTTGCTCATAGTGAGTTTGACCTAAACTATAGCCAAACACTTGCTGCTCTTGAGCGATGATGGTTGGAATATCTTCTTTTGTGAGAGGGCGAATCATGTGGGTTGCCACTCCCTAGCATAGTTCGGAGAAAACGAATTAATATCTTTGATTTCTCGCAATATCAGTTGATCCAA
Organism: uncultured Candidatus Izemoplasmatales bacterium; assembly: GCA_964442245.1. Lineage (GTDB taxonomy): Bacteria > Bacillota_I > Bacilli_A > MAG-NZ > MAG-NZ > M30B81. The sequence continues at coordinate 45,778 of CAYTXT010000004.1, read as the reverse complement.
ATTGATCGCTTTTTTTTGCGGAGCAATGACCGTTAGTCCTGCTGTTACTTTGTCCCATTCGTCTTGGTCATAATACTTAGGTGAATGAATGATTTGTCCTTGGGACATGTCATAGACCCCACCTAACACGGTGCGTCGTTTAAGTTGTATCTCAACCGCACAAATAGACTCACTTGTTACAAAGACACTGAGACTATCAAACGCAAATAACGGGATGTTTAATTGCAAGGCAAACATCTTCGCAATCGTCACCGCAATGCGAGCTCCCGTATACGAACCCGGTCCTTCTCCCACTACAATGGCAGTCAGCTCCTTCGGCGTAACGCTTGCTTCTTTTAAGAGTGAATCAATCATCGAAAGCATATATTTTGAGTGAAGGTTTTGGTTTTCTTGTTGATGGATGATGGTATTGCCGTCCTTTACAAGGGCCACGAGCGCGACCGGAGTGGAACATTCAATCACGAGTTTCATAATCCATCCACCGCGTTCATATAGCGTTTATCATAGACAAAACGCAGGGTACACGTTGTGTCATTTTTCTCTAAGTAAATAGCACAGTCCCCTTCAATGGAATCCTTAATATGTTCACTCCACTCAATCACACTGATGTTGTCAGAATAGATCGCTTCTTCTAAATCATAATCAAAGCCAATGCCCTCTAACCGGTATGCATCAATATGGGTAAGTCCAGGAGACCCTGGGTATTGTTTCATAATGGTAAACGTTGGAGATGTCACTTCTTGGGAAATGCCCAGACCTTTCGCAATGCCTTTGGTAAAGGTTGTTTTGCCTGCGCCAAGGTCACCGTGCAGCGTCAAAATCGCACCCGAAAATAGCCCCTTTGCAAAGCGAGCAGCAAGGTCGATGGTTTCTTGTTCTGACGTTGTGATGAGCACTTTTTCCATGGCTATCATTATACACCGTAAAAAAACAAACATCCTAGGATGTTTGTTGGAGTAACTCTTCATAAATAGACTGGAGTTCTAGCTTCTGTGCGGCGGTTAATGAGGGAATTGCACCATCACGAATGACATGAGATGAGACCGTTCCAACATGGACCCGGCGGATTTGACCATTTTGTATTTGTATAACAACTGGCAAGTACAACTCATCATACAAAAGCTTCGACACTTCACTTGTAAAGAGGGCAGCTTGAATTCGGCGAAGTAACTCTTCATTACCCCGTTCATCAGACGCATTGTAATAATACGCTTGGTCTGTCACTTGTTTCACGGCTTCATTAAATACTGGAACCGCTTGTTGACTCCACTCACTTGTGGGGTCTGCCAGGATGATTACAGCACTTTTTAATAACAATTCGTCAAATTCTGCTTTTGTCACTTGAACCAAGGCCACTTCACCTTGAAAACCGTCGTATTCATCGACTTGGATACTGCATGCACTGAGAAAAAGCACTACTCCCAGAAGCAGTTTTTTCATTTACTTAGGCTTTCCAAGAAGCGCAAACATGTTGCGTTTATAATGTTCGACACCGGGTTGATCAAATGGATTTACACCGAGTAAATACCCACTCATAGCGCACGCTAATTCCATCGTAAAGACCAAATAACCTAACGTGTAAGCACTACGATCAATGAGGGTAAACAAGAGTTGAGGAACATTCCCATCTAAATGGGCTTGCATCGTTCCCTTCATCGCTTGCTCATTAATGTACTGTAAGGATTTGCCTTCCAAATAGCCGAGTTGATCTAGGTCTGAATCGGTTTGTGGAACCAAAACTTCTTGACGAGATTCATCGACAAACAGAACCGTCTCTAATAGATGGCGTTCCCCTTCTTGGACATACTGACCCATCGAATGTAGGTCGGTAGTGTAGGTCACACTCGCAGGAAATAATCCTTTGTTTTCTTTGCCTTCGGATTCCCCGAAGAGTTGTTTCCACCATTCACCAAACATGGTAAGTGAGGGTTCAAACGCTACAAGGAGTTCAACTTTTTTACCATGGTTCGCATACAAATCATAACGCGTCACCGCATAACGGTACGCTGCATTGTCTTGTAAGTCCGCAATGCTTTGATCAGCGCGGGCTTGCTTGGCTCCATGAAGCATTGCACGAATATCAACACCACGAACAGCTAAAGGTAGTAATCCCACAGGGGTTAATACCGAATAACGTCCACCAACATCATCAGGAATAACATACGTTTCAAACCCTTCGGCATCCGCAAAGGATTTTAACGCTCCTTTTTTCTCATCCGTAATCGCAACAACTTTGGATTTATAAGCGGGGTCTTGGGCTTTTAATTTATTCAGTAAGATTCGAAAGGCAATCGCAGGTTCCGTTGTGGTTCCTGATTTTGAAATCACAATCAAACCAAATCGTTTGCCTTCTAACTCTTTCATAAGAGCTGCTGTATAATCACTGGAAATGTTATGGCCAGCATAACGAAGATTCGACACACTAAAGGCTTCCGAGACGAACTGTTCGCCCATAATGATGCCTAAGTATGATCCACCAATCCCAATGCTCACGACAATGTCACATGATTGTTTTAAACGATTGGCGGTCGTTTCTATTTTTCGAAGTAGAGTTTCATCGAGTTGTTCTGGATAATCTACCCAACCTAAATACTCGCCACCTTTTCCACTCTTATCCAAAATTTGTTGATGGATTTTGTTGACTTGTTCTTGGTAGGACGAGAAATCAGGGGTGACTCCTTCAATGCGTAATGAAATTGTTTTATCCACGGCGTTTCAGCTCCTTTAACTTAAATTCAATCCATTCAGGTAGTTTTTCTTCAAGCGAGGTAAAACCAATCGAGTAAAAGCGATTGATTGATTTTCGTTTTATTTGTTTGTAGCTGAGTTTCAAGCGGTTGGTATCTGGGTCAATTTCGATGATTTTAGCATCAATCATATCTCCTACACGAAAAAAATCACTAACGTCTTTCACATATTTTTCCGAGATTTCTGAAATATGAATGAGTCCATCGACATCGCCTACTTTGACAAATACCCCATACTCGACTATCCCAGTGACGGTTGCCCGTACGATATCTTCAATGTTCATGGGTTTATACGTTTTGCTCAATCAACACTTTATTATACAACAAAAAAGCGCTCCTCAAGAGCGCTTGGTGTTATTGTGAGCAATTCGACTTGCAGCGGCTGCCGCAATGGCACCAACAATGTCATCCGTAAATGTCATACATCGTTCACTGGTTTTACCAATTTCATCAATTTTCTTGATGATGCCAATCTTCGCTTTATCGACATAGCCAAAGTTTGTTAAACCAATTGATCCATAAATATTTACAATCCCTAAGGCTAATATTTCGTCAACTCCATATAACCCTTGGTCTTCGTTAACGATGGTTGATAACGGTTCAGGAAGTTTTCCTTGTTCCGCGAGTTCATCAATCGCAATGCCAGTGAATAAGGCGTTTTGAACTTCGGTCTTTTCCAAGACTTTTTTTACGTTCTCTTCGCACTGTTCAATCGTAAGACCAGGGAAATACTCTTTTTGGATAAAAAACGTCACTTCCGCTATGTCCGTTAATGACACGCCTCGTGACGCGAGTAGTTCGATGGCTTTTTGTTGATGCTTTAAATTAACCCAGGCCATTAAATTGCTTCGACAGCTAAGATCCCAGGAATTTCTTCTAAGACAATCGTTTCAATTCCTTGTTTTAGGGTAATGGTACTCGCTGCACAGCCAATACATGCGCCTAATAATTCGATGTAAAGAATATTATCTTTCACTTCGACAAAACGCATATCGCCACCATCACGTTGAATAAACGGACGGATTTTTGTGATCAGTTCGCGAGCTTGAGTTTCAATCTCACTCATGTGTTGATTCTCCTTTAACCCGCTTTAGTACATAGAAGGCGCACCCATAGGCGCAACTATCCATGATGTAATCGGGAATAAACTTATAGTTCTTTTCTTTATCGTTATGATAAAACCCTTTTAATCGCAGCAAACCACCGGAGTAGTCGCCTGTGATGTAATCATACTTATCAAAAAGTTCATCGATATATTTACTCGCAAATTCTTCTTCGTTGAAGCATTCACGATGATCTTTCAACAACTCAAATTGTCGTTCTTGAACAGTTATCATAGTTCGGTCACTTTCATTATAGTAATCCGCTTATAAATAAGCAATTGAATTACTCTGCTTGAGAATCTAATTTCGCTTGACGCTCCAACATGTAAGCATCCTGGAGTTCTAAATAAGTCTTTAATTGTGCTTCCCCATGAACTTGCTCGAGTTGAAATCTCATCTCTTCACGAGCCATGTTTTGTTGACGACGCATTAAGTAAAGTAGTGTTGCAACCATTACGGTTGTCCCAATACCACCACCAATGAGTCCTGCATTAAAAATATCAATATTTAACAACCAGGATAGAAATCCAAACGCAACAGTTATGACAAACCCAAGAACATAGGCGGGCCAAACCGTGCGCTCATGCAAACGCATAAAATATTTATGAACTTGAAGAAGTGATTCGGCAGAGTAGTAGCCGGGAATTTTACGATAAATGCCTTCTTCTAGTAATAATGAGATTGATCCTTCTTGGGCTTCCATGTGAAAAAGTTGACGACGAAGTGCGGCATCTTTGAACTCATACTTATCGACAAAGAAGATGTACATCTTGACCCCATCGATTTCATGTTGAATGTCTGGTTCTTCGACAAAGTCAAAGAATCGGATTGATTTTTTTCGTTTCGCCATTAATACGCTTTGTCGGCTTCTTTCACAGATTCCCCATCTAATTCAATAACGAGGGTATTTGCAATTCTATCACAAACACTCTGTTTTTTCGGGGTTGCGACCACCAAATACCAGTCAACAAGGATCCCTAGACCAAATGTTAGTAACCAGAAGATGGACTTGCTAAACTCACGAATCGCAATTTGTAAGAATCCAAGTTTCTCATTGTTGGCGGAGATCACTTTGATCCCTACAATCTGACGCCCTATTGTTTTCCCATCATAGTAATACGGCAACACAATGTAGTATAAAACGCCTAAGGTGAATGAAATCGCAATGGCCGGCAGTAAGAACGGTAGATAAATACCAAACAACAACTCATACACTTCAACAATACTGGCGTTTTCTTCTAAATCTTCAATAATCATCGGTAAACGAATCGCAATCGATGTAAACGAAATGCTTGTCACAATCAACTCTGGAATACTTAAAAATAAGTCATCAATTAAATAACTAGCGGTTCGACGAAATGCTCCTGCAAATTTCATTGTTTAAGTAGTAGCACCGTTGCGGTAGCTAACATCCCTTCTCCACGGCCAATAAAACTCATACCTTCGGCCGTCGTGGCTTTGATCGACACCTGATTAGGTTCAACTTGAAGGAGTCGAGCAATGTTTTCTTGAATCTTTGATTTATGGGGTTGTAATTTCGGGGTTTCCGTTAAAACCATGCAATCTATGTTGCTAACAACATATCCATGACTGAAGGCCAAACGCACGGCTTCTTCCACGAAATAATCACTGGGTTTATTCTTAAACGCTGGATCCGTGTCCGGAAAATGAGTCCCTAAATCTCCTAGAGCTAGGGCGCCTAAAATACTTTCGGCGACAACATGTAATAGAACATCAGCATCAGAGTGTCCTTTGAGTCCTACATGATCAATCGAAACACCACCTAATACTAAACTTCGACTATGATCAAATGGATGAATATCCATCGAATGTCCAATTCTCATTTAAACTCCTTTACATACTGCTTAAATAATTCAAAATCTTCCGGCACCGTTAATTTAAAGTTTTGATTTGATCCCTGTACATATTCAATGGAAATACTGGAATAACGAGACAACACTTCCATATCATCGGTTCCATGAAACCCATCTTTACTCGCTTGCGCAAACGCTTGAAGCAAGTCTTTGGTGCGTGCACATTGCGGAGTCTGCATTAAGTACTTATCACTGCGATCAATCGTAGTCCATTTGCCGTGGCTGTATTGTTTGATGGTATCTACCGCAGGAATCGCGACAACACAGGCATGCGCTTTACTCATTACACTCTTACACTCTTGAATAATCTTTGGACTGACCAAGGGACGCGCTCCATCATGAATAAACACAATGTCATTGGTTGCGGCTAGTAGTCCTTGGTGAACCGAATCCTGGCGGGTTGCCCCACCTGTAACTAATTTGATTTTGTTGGATGTGAATTGCCTAAATAGTTCTTTTTCTTCTTCATGCACAACCACAATAATCTCAGTAAAATCCGGATCATAAAGAAAAGGTTCGAGGGTATATTCAATAACATGAAGTCCTTCGACTTTATATAGCATTTTATTGATGTCGAGTTTGCTTCGTTGTCCTTTTCCTGCAGAAGGAAGAATTACCGTATACATGGATTCACCTCAATGACGCCTCGGTCTGTCACGATGATATTCATTCGTACATCATGGTCTTCGTGTTCGATTTGTTCCACCATCAAAGAATGATGAACAAATCCGATTTTGCAGTGCTGATTGGTCAAATACTGATCGTAATAACCTTTGCCATAGCCAATACGGTATCCCGAAATATCAAACGCGATACCAGGGACCACAATCACATGTGGAAATACAATTTCTCCCGTACTCACTTTGGTACCAAAGGGACCGTCAACTAAGGGTTCTTGATACGCACGAAAGACCAACTGATGATTTTCAATGCTGGGTAAACAACTCCATTGATTAAACAACAAGGATGGGTCCAATTCATTTCTAATTGGCACGTATAATCCAATCCATTCATCCCTTGGAAGGAGTGGCTTGATATACCCTAACGCTTGTAAGGAGGCATCAACCACATCAAGGTGACGCATTGATTCTCGACGCTTTAGGTTTGTCGTTCTTACATCTTGTTTAGAGGACATCTTGCAGGTCCTGATAGAAACAGTAGTTATATTTGACGATATCTTTGGCCGCAAACACAACGGCTTTTTCAACACTACTCATGATTTCATCTAGTGTGTCGACATCCTCAGGATGCTTCACAATCCCAATCGAAGGGGTAAGTGACAACGTCATGCCACCTAAGGTCACTTCATAATCAAAGAGTCCTTGGTTAACCATCAATCCTTTATAGACAATCGTGGTATCACGCTCGTTTTGCATCACAATTGCGTATTCATGTTTATCCAGTTCGTATACTTTGGAATCGCTAGAGGTATAGTTTTTCTTTAAGCGTTTAATGTATTCATCGACCAAGTGATTGGTCGCTTCACGACCATAGCTAGCGTTTAAATCTTTGACATCGTCTAAGTTGATTCGAACCACCCAAAAGAACTGATCATTTTGAATCAACCGATTTAAATCCACACGGTAATCAACGTGGTCAGCAAGTGACACCTTACGAATAATTTCTCGCTGATCAATCATTTGTAAACTTGATACGGTAAACGGTCCATCTGGAGTCACAATCAACTGACCTTGATCAATCACCCATATGTCTTGGTCTTTCACATGAAGACGGTATGAGGCTTTATATTTCTTCTTGTTTTCTTTGATCGCCATTTGTTTATCATAGGCATCTAAATCATTAGGATGAATCATCCCACGGTAACGATCTTTCGTTGTAATGTTACTCGGTAAGCCCGTGATGGCTTTAAATGTATCGTTTCCCCACATCTCACCGGTCTTATGCGTTTCAAAAAACAATCCTTCTGTTGCGACTTTTAAGACGGTTTCGAAACGCTGTGATACATCTTGAAGTTGATCTTGTAAATCAAGCGCCTGAATCTTAAATTGGGTCGCATCACGTTCTGTGATCTTTTCTCCTGCGAGTAATCGACCGCGATATTTTCCTTCAATGATGATCGGTTTTTCAGTCACAGTTATCGTTTGAAATTGGTCTAAATAGTTATAGTACTCAAAGACCAATTGGCGTTCTTGTTGGGCTTGATAGACACTCACAAAACGTAAGTAATATTGCTCCAAATAATCATTATCAATGGCTTGTTCATTCATGCTTGTAAAACGCAAGGTTTGATTCACCATCATCATGAAGTTTTTCCCAATCACTTGGGATTTTGATAGACCCGTATCCGCTAACAAGCTATCCGAAATATCCATGATGTTTTCATGTTCATCAACAATTAAAAAGATATTTGACTTTAAACTTTTTAACGACTGGATAAAAATTTGAGCGTAATTTGATTGTCTAGAGCTATTACGATACGTTTCATAAACCAAGTACACCAAGAAAAGAGCACTGGACGTTGTAAGTCCAAGAAAGAATAAATCGAATAGTTCACTTTCTAGTTCAACAGCAAAAAGAGACCCAAAACTAGCCAGCAAAAATACCGACGAGAGGGCGTATTTAATGGTGTTTTTTTGATGGGTAAAAATCGTCTCATTGACGATAAGAAACAACCCAAACAAATGAAAGACTACTAAGACAAGTGGACTCATATGCCTCTTAGAGTAACGAGTTTAATAACAATTCCGCACTTCGTTTATTTGTCGCAAGAGCGATTTGATAAATATCTGCCAAACGCAGTAACGCACTAACGTCGGGTTCATGTGGATGTGAGGTCAAAGGGTCTCGTAAAAACAAAATCATATCAATTTCCCCGTTGGATAATTTTGCGCCAATTTCTTGATCGCCCCCAAGTGGGCCCGATTTTACACGGTGAACAGGAAGACCTGTGGCTTCAATGACACGCCCCCCAGTGGTTCCTGTCGCAAGCAAATAATGCTTAGCAAGTAGGTCTTTATAGGAGTTGACCAACGCCACCATTTCATCTTTTTTTGCATCATGCGCTATTAGTGCAATGTTCATAGATTTCACCTATATTTCGCCGTCATTATACCATAATAAAAAGAACCTCTTTACGAGGTTCCAAGTAAATTACTTAAGGTAATTCCTAGTGAATCTTTATTCAAGTTACGATCTAAAATTCCATCATAGGCTAAGGAGACTTGGCCGGTTTCTTCGGAAACAACAATCGTGACACTATCTCGAACTTGGGATAATCCCAGTGCTGCTCGGTGTCTTGATCCTAATGTTTTATCCACAACCCCATCGGCAAAGTTATAAAACGCTCCTGCACACGCAATGCGTCCACCTTTAATAATGACAGCCCCATCGTGGGTCGGTGCTTTGGTATTAAATAATGCCAGTAAGAGTTCTGTAGTCACTTCAGCATCTAAGGGAATCGAATCTCCAATAATATCGTCGAGCGAGGACTCTCGTTCAAAGGTAATTAAGGCCCCTGTTTTTTTGTTGCGTAGTTGTTCAACCGCATTACTAATGACTTTGATTAACTGTGCATCACGGTTCAAATCAAGGGCTTTATTTGAACTGCCCCAATCATTACTATCCAAATAACGAATCACTTCTGTAATGACTAAAATGGTAACAACAAGGTTCCATAAACTATCGATTTGAGCAAAATAAGTATTGAATAGTGGAAGTTGAACAAACATATTCACAATGAACAACATTGAGCCTAAGACAATAAATCCAGCACGAAGAAGGGCTTTACGCTCTCGTCGGATTGCTAAGACATACAGAACAAAAAGGATGGTTGCAATGGCGACTTCGAGTCCCCATGTATACCATGGATTTTGCGTAAAATAATCTTGAATTGTTTGAATAATATCCATTATTTAGCTAACCACGTCTTGACCTTAGGGTCATCACTTTCTTCTATTAAATCATAAATACTGCATCCATCATAGTCAGCAATCGATGGGTCTGCTCCCGCTTCCATCAATAAAAAGAATGCCGTTTCATCCCCTTGCTTCACTGAATAATACAAAGGTGTTTGACCATTTTCATCAGCTAAATCAACTTCCGCTCCGGCTTCTAGCAACAAGGTAATAAAGTCACTGCGACGATATAAAACCGCATAGTGTAAAGGAGTTTGTTCATAGGAAGCGGCCGAATTAACATCCGCCTTCAATTCTAAGAGAGCTCGAATCGCAACCGGCTTGTTTCGTAAGACTGCGTAATGTAGGGGACTTTCTCCTTGATTACTTGCAATGTCAACATTAACTCCATTCTCTACAAACAAGTGAATCAACTCCGCATCGTCATAGCGAACCGCAAGGTGAAGTAACGTATAGTCTTTATATTCTTGCGTGTTAATATCTACATCTTCTTGAGGAACGAGTGTAAGAAGTTCTTTTTTGATGAGATCAGGTTGGTCTTTATGTTGGCGAACAAACTTAAAGAAGTCGCGAGTTTTCCCTTTGTGCGCTTGTTTCATAATAACCCCTTGATACTTGAACTAATCGATTCTACCGACTCTACAGGATAAAGCTCATGAAGAGCAATAAACAACTTCGGTACCGCATCATAGGCACGGTCATGCAGTAACAATGATTGATCTAAAATATCCACTTGATCTTCATCATAAACCATTAAATGAAGTAATAAATCGACATCTTCTCCTTTTGATACCGCAATATCATAAGGCTTCATGGCTTTCTTGTACGTATATTCTTTAGGGAGTTGAGAAACCAACCACAACAATACTTCATCTTCAATCTCGTCATAATAAGAAATCGGTGGTTGAACATAACGTTCAATCGAAGCATCGTCGAGTGTTTGATCTTCGTTCACGATTACAATTTCACTGGCAAGCGATAAGTAGCGAGTAATCTTGTCGACTTCTACATAGCGGTCCCAGACTAAATAAAGCGTATCTGAGGTGACGACATATTCAGGGTCTACCGCGACGCGAAGATGGGCAAGAAGGGTATCGGCGATCACCGGGTCTTCCTCTAAAATCAATGATCGAATTGACTCTAACACCACGTTACGAAGTTCTGCTCGAAATAAGACAACGGTCACATAGCCCGATGTTTGTTTTAACTTGGTGACAACACTTTGTGCCAAAGGTAGCGAGTGAACTTTTGTTACTGTCACAGGATGAATAACCCCAGCACTATCAAACTTGGTGGATAATAGGTTTGCTCGGATTTGTGTTTGATGGAAAGTTACTTCATTAAGGGGAGGATACATCCCTTGACGAGGTTTATTAATCATTCCTAACATCATGGGTTGGAATTGATCTTCAATGTAAATCTGTTGATGCCCCAAGCCTCGTAAATGACCAATAAGCACCTCAGGTAATCGCTCAACACCATTCACAATAACCACATCGTACGTTTTACGGTCCAGCAACGGAAGGGTTTGTAAGTTCGACATGGTAATTCGAGGTTTACGAACTTTACGAATGACATCATAGCGTTGTTGCTTGATTTGTTGAATACTCGCTTCTTTAAAGTTTTTGTATTCCTCTTTAATCGCAGCAACATCAACCGGTGCATTAAATTTAGTCGCTAACACTTTCAAGTATTCATTTTGAAAGCTTCGTTTTAACGATTTTGAATAAACCCCAGTGTTGATTTGAGCAGCAATTCTCGATTGTTTAAAGCCTCGTAGGGATTGAATGTTGTCGGATAAATCCAACCACATTTGTAAATCTTGTAGTTGATTAAATGGTTCCAGGTAGGAAATAAATGCTACGACATCAGTAGGGAATTCTTGATTTGAAAAGTAGCTAAACAAGATTGGAAGTTGCTTATCGTAGGCTTTTAAATCCGACAATAACACGCGTATCTGGTCTTTAATAAACAAGAACTGATCCTTTGCATATTCTTGTTTCATCGACTCAAAGTTTGAGAAATGACCTAACAACAATGAGAATTCTTGGCGTAACTGTTTAATCGTATTGAAGTCTGTTTTTTCCATCGCGTACATCGATTGGTAATACTGCTTCATTGCCGGTTCTAGTTCATCGATTTTTGCTTTGGTTGCACGAATTCGTTCAATGATTCCAACAAGTCCTTGTATCGTCGTAGCAGTTGGACGTTTTCCAGACTGAATTTGTAGTTTCATAAATAAATCAACCGACGTGTAAAACTGCTGGAAGAATTGATCTAACTCACGGATCGTTTCACTTGCAGAAACCGGGTCGTGGACATTGAGCGCTTCAAAAGCCTGGATCGATAGCAGTTGATCCAGTTCTTTTAACGTCTGTTGAAAACTAGCATCTAGTATTTTTAGTTTATTAAGTCGGTATTGATCCATCGTTTGTAATGAATAATTACTTGCATTATTAACAATCATCGCCACGACAGCTTGATACTCATGTAGTTGATGAATATCAACATTTATCTTCACGGTTGTTTGAATTAAGTTCGTTACATCTTCGAGTGGTTGAACAAGTCGTTGCAAGTTTAAGAAACGATCGATCATCGCTTCTTTTTGTTTAACACCTAGTGACTGGTAAGCGTCCGTGACATATTGTTCAACAAGTCTGGATGAGGTTTTTTCATCAGCACTTAAAAGGAATCGTTTTGATAAACGTTCTTTGTATTTAGTTAAAATAGCTGGATCCAGTGTCAAAACTTTCGAAGATGCATACGGGATTATCGCTTGATAGTCTCGAATATAGGCATCAATCGCAGGTTTACGAAGATTCATTTGTTGTTGCAAAAACTCCATCTTCTGAGAATCTACCTCTAACCACTTACGATCAAAGCTAGCATCCAAAAGGAGCTTGTTGTTCAGACGGATGTAGTCAATGAAGCCCGGACCACGCTGCGTTCGGTACACCACTTCAAATTCATCAAGACTGTTTAAGATGTCTTTCCAAACTCGTTTCAGTTGTTGATTTTTAGATAGGATGTCTTGGCGCGATGTAATCAAGTAATCAAGATGTTCATCTGTTGGGCAAAAAGAAGGATGTTTCATTTGTTGGTAACGCTCGGGGAGTTGTTCGTCTAAGGACTCTTTCTTATAGTTTCCAGTCAAAGTATGAACAAGCGCATTGTAGCGAACCATAATATCAGCATGCTCTTGTAAGCTTGATTCTACCCCCGCAAAAACACCATCTTCGAACCAACTATTTGGGTATTTTGAGGTTGTTAAATAACCAGTATATTCGATGTCTTTTGCAAGTTCATTAATATCACTTGGTAGGATAAACGCATGGGCACTAACCAAGTCTAAAAGGATACTGCGAATATCATATAAGACGGCTAAGAAACTAGAGATTTGAACTTGGAACTCTTTTTCATGATTACGAACTTCGCGTAAACCGAGGTCATTCCAATGCGCCTCAGATGGGTTTTCAATGCCTAATTTTTTCATCAAGGCTTCAATCTCATCCAGCAAACGACTTATCGCATCATAGTCTTTTTTATGAATCGAATCGATAGCATCCAAAGGCATCGGGTGCAGTGGTTTTTGTGATAATTTAATTAATTGACGAAGAACGCTATGATAGGGAATTTCTTCTTCTTGATGTCGCATTTGCGTTTGATACTGAAGTAATGCTGTACGAATCTTTTGTAGATTTGTTGCAACAAAGCCCTGATCAACAGGTTCAGGGGTATCTTCAAACGGATCAACCAAGTGATGAACAATTGAAGTTAGACCACTTTTACTCAGTACATCTTTAATCTGAGCAGAGTCATATTGAGATAAATAAAGGACATTCTTCTTTTGAAGGGCCAAATTGATGAACATATCAACAATCAAATATTCTGGTTGATGCATATGCGAGGTGCGTAAATAAAGATTATTCATCTCTAATACATGTTGAATAATATCTTTATTTTCGATGGTTTGAAGTTGTGTTGTAACAATGGGTTTTACAGCCCCAGAACGAACTAATTGAAACGTCGGCTTCCCAGCTCCTTTTAACTCGTTAAACTGAATTTTAAAGTGAGTTAAATACAACTCAAAGGATAAACGGTAATCTAGTTTATCTAATAAATCATTCACTTCCGCCGTATCAAGTTGTCGGACATCTTTAATCGTTAGTGGAAGCTTGAAGGTCATTGAAATGGTTGAAAAATGCTCTACTAACAATGGATTTAATACAATCGGTCCGTTGCGTTTTATTGTTGTTCCTTTTTTACGAATCACTATTGGAATCAATAAGAACGGACGTCGTTCTCTTGTTTTTTTATCAGTTACTGTTTGATAAACAAGATAGGTTGCACTACTCGTATTATTGGCAACAATGTTTCGAATGGTTCGAACTTTGACATTATAGTTGTCAAAGCTTTTGCCACCATCTACAAGGGTTGTTATTAAGTCTGAAACATTAATTTCTTCACCAGCAACGAGTTGGTCCAATGCAAGAATCGTAAATGCATCAAAAATAAAAGAGTCATACTCTTCTTTATTTAAGTTACGTAAACGTTCATCTTTCGCGTTAATCTGGTAGTACAAGAGCTCACCTATTTGTTTTATTATATCGTATCTATCTGTAATTTTAGGTAAAACTCCGTAACCACTTTTTTTCTTTAAATAATGCGAAATAATTTAATTTAAACGCATTTACTTTGCATTAGGGGACTAAATCAAATAGAGTATTTGATAAGATTAAATTACACGCACTAAAAGTAGTAAATCGATTAAAAAGGGGAGTCAAAATGACCTATTCAAAACAGCAAATCGAAGCTTTGAATCAAGGAATTCGCGAACATTATCCATACTTGTATCCAGCAGATGAATCAATGTCGAAATCATTAGCTGGTGTATCTAGGCTGGTAATGCTAGACCGATATTCTCAAAAAGACATCGCTCATAAGACCCTTCAAAAAGGTGATTTAGTGGTCTGTATTGCTAAAGAAGACCCCAAATTCCCTGCTCGAGGCATTGGAAATATTGTCTCGATTGATGGAGATTCTGCTGTTATCGCATTAGAAGAGGAGTACTACGGATCAGCACCGGACCAAGTGGACGGTAAAATATCCCGAAAACTCTCTCAAATTGATAAACCCCTAGAATTGTTTTACGAACAAATCGCACGCCGAGTAGGAACAAACCTATCCGATACCGAAGTGGACCGCGAACAAATGATTCATGAGATCGCGGAACAAAACATCGTTCCCGCAGGTCGTGTTTTATTTGGTGCAGGTTCAAACGCTAACGTTACGTATTTCAACTGTTATGTAATGCCGTACGTTCATGACTCTCGTGGAGGGATTGCAAAACACCGTGAACAAGTCATGGAAATCATGTCCCGTGGTGGCGGGGTGGGAACCAATGGTTCAACACTTCGACCAAAACACGCGTTAGCACGTGGTGTGAATGGGCGTAGCTCGGGAGCAGTTAGTTGGCTCAATGATATTTCAAGCTTAACCAACCTTGTTGAACAAGGAGGGTCTCGTCGTGGTGCACAAATGATCATGCTTGCTGACTGGCACCCCGATATTATTGAATTTATTATTTCAAAAATGCAAAATCCTAAAATTCTTCGTTTCTTAAAAGACTCGATTGAAGATCGTGATATTCGCGAACAAGCAGAACAGAAATTAAAATTTGTTCCACTGTCCGATGCTGAACGAGACATGTATGAAATGGTTATTACTCTCTCGCAAAACGGAACCGCTGTTGCGAAAGAGATTGTTGCTGAAGCTGAAGCACTATATTCCGCAGGCGGACGCTACGAAGTTCAAAATCCAGATTTCTTAACCGGCGCAAATATTTCTGTTGCGATCACGAAAGAATTCATGGAAGCTGTGGAAAATGATGCAATGTATGATTTGCGTTTCCCAGATATTGATAACTATACTCCCGAACAAAAAGTAGCGTACAACACTGATTGGCAACATATTGGTGATGTTCGTGATTGGGAAAAGATGGGCTTTCCAATCAAGGTCTATAAGACTATTAAAGCTCGTGACTTGTGGAACCTCATCAACGTGTGTGCAACCTATGCTGCAGAACCGGGCATCTTCTTCATTGATAATGCGAACGAGAAAACGAATGCTGTCGGTTATGATCAAAAAGTTGTTTGTACGAATCCATGTGGAGAACAACCATTAGCACCTTATAGTGTTTGTAACTTAGCCGCATTAAATCTTGCAAACTTTGTTGATAAAGTATCCGGTGATATTTTATGGGACAAATTAAAGCAAACCATTTATACCAGTATTCGTATGCAAGACAATGTCATCGACCGTACCCACTACTTCCTAGAAGCAAACAAACAACAAGCACTCGGGGAACGTCGTATCGGGATGGGGGTCATGGGATTACATGACATGATCATCTGGACGAAAACTCGCTACGGGTCGCCAGAGAGTATTGAACTCATTAATGAACTCTTTGAATTCATTGCTGTTAATGCCTACCAAGCAAGTATTGAGTTAGCCAAAGAAAAAGGGTCCTTCCCATTCTTAGCAACCCAAAAGAATCGTGAAAAACTCATTCAATCTGGATTTATTCAAAGCTTACCGAAACAAATCCAAGACGATATCTTAACCTATGGAATTCGTAACTCTCACTTATTGACCGTTGCTCCTACTGGATCAACTGGAACCATGGTGGGTGTTGCAACCGGTCTAGAACCTTACTTCGCCTTCAAATATTACCGAAGCGGACGTTTAGGCCGATTCATCGAAGTCGATGCTCCAATTGTGGAAGAATTCGCTAGTGTTCACCCATCATTGGTTAATGGAAAACTTCCTGACTTCTTCATTAGTGCAAATGACTTACGTCCTGAAGAACACGTTGATGTTCAAACAACGATTCAACGTTGGGTCGATTCATCGATTTCAAAAACCGTTAATGCACCGAAAGGATACAGCGTATCTCAAGTAGAACAAGTCTATTCTCGCCTATACAAAGGTGGCGCAAAAGGTGGAACGGTCTATGTTGATGGTTCGCGTGATGCTCAAGTCTTAAGCTTAACGGCGGAAGAAAACACCGTTCAACTCGATCTCATTGATGAATACTCTCTCGATATTGATGAAAAACGCGTCAATGTCCGTGAAGATAAATCAGCCGTTGCTGCTCCTCTTCGTACCGACCGACAAGACCGTGAAATCGGTGTTGAAGTCGGTGACCTCTGTCCCATCTGTAATGAAGGAACCGTGGTGGAAAGTGGTGGATGTAATACCTGCAACAACTGTAACGCTCAATTAAAATGTGGATTGTAAAAAGGTCAGATTCCTGACCTTTTTGTTATACTAATCGCATGAAATTACTTCAGCGACTTCTAGCCTATCTCAGTATTGGATTTGGGCTTTATTATTTATATGTACTCATTCAAAGCCTTGCAATTCAGTGGGGCTTATTTTTGCCACTTCCAGAAATACCGTTAGATGTCTTAGTGTTACTCTATTACGCTTTATTTGTGGTGATGGCAGGCATCACCTTTCTACGAAATGATAAATACTATATCTTTGCTAGTTTGTTCTTACTGATGACCGTATGGATTCTCTTACTTCCTCAGTTTTTTGTTCCGACGGTTCCAATCTTGGTCATCTTCATCTTCTTTCAAGTCCGTGAACATCCTGTAAAAAACTATCTTGCCTTCTTAATCATTTCTTATGTTGCGCTAGGGTTTAGTCCAATCCTTGGATATCTTCTACTACTGTTCGCGTGGGGCATGGTTGGACAAACAATGATAAAGACACAAAAAAGAGGGATTTAAGATCCCTCTTTTATTTTGTTTAAGAATTGAGATAAATCTTCATACTCCATTGCTGTTGGAATATCATTCTCTACTTTGGTAAAGAAGAATAAATCAACAAGGAGTTCTTTTTTTTGTATCCAGAAATACAGATTAGCACCGGCAAGCCCAACAACTAGAATCGCACTAATGATAAACCCGGTATAAAATCCGACAAGGAGCTGTGCACCTGTAACAATAAGAGTGTTCTCGGCTTCCGATAAATTATCTAGGAAGTTCGCAAACCCAATAGCAAAGGGAATAAAGACAAGATACTTCCCGCCGACATCCCTTAGTAAGAATCGAACCGGTGTCATCATTCCTGATGTTGGCATGACTTTGAGATCCATAATCTTTTTACCGGTGGTGCTTCGTATGAACATCGGAACAAGACCAAATACAATCCCTTGAACCAAGACGAATAATAGAAGTCCTACGATGAACCCGAGAAATCCGCTTACTTCATAGCCAATCCAAAACGAGATTACAGATAGGATAAAAAATATCCCAAGATCAATTCCATACGCCGCTATTCGACGATTACGCATGATTGGCCTCCTCTACAAATTGCTCATACTCTTGTAACAAATCCATTATATCATCTACGGTTTCAATCGATGTGAGCTTCTGTTTTAGGCTGGTAGAGTAAGGGATTCCTTTGACGTACCATGCAATATGAGTACGCATTTCAAGAACTGCAATCCTCTCCCCTTTAACCTCAACCAAACGATTAAGGTGTCGTAAAATAATCGACTTGCGTTCTTCAAACTCAACAGGTCTTGTTCGAGGAATTCCATTAAGACCGTGTACCATTTCTTCCACAACCCAGGGATTTCCTAAAGCAGCTCGACCAATCATGACGGCATCAACGCCGGTTTCAGCAAGCATTCGTTTTGCATCCTCAACCGTGCGTACATCACCATTACCGATGACAGGAATTGATACCGCTTCTTTTACTTGTTTAATGATGTTCCAGTCGGCTTTTCCTTCATACATTTGGGCACGGGTTCGTCCATGAACGGCAATCGCACTCGCCCCTGCTTTTTCAATGAGCTTAGCGATTTCAACAGCATTAATACTATTGCTATCCCAGCCTGTTCTAATTTTCACTGTGACTGGTTTGTTGACGGCTTCAACAGTTGCCTTCACGATTCGGTATACCAAATCCGGGTCTGCAAGTAGGGCACTTCCTGCGTTTCCTTTGGTTACTTTTTTGACTGGGCAACCCATATTAATATCAATAATGTCAGCATTGGAATGTTGATCAATAATTTTGGCTGCTTCGACAATCGACTCAACATCAGCACCAAACACTTGCATGCTCATGGGGTGTTCAATATCACTTACTTGAAGCATTTGTAATGTCTTTTCGTTTTTGTAGACAACACCTTTGTCTGAGACCATTTCAGCGCATACTAAACCAGCGCCAAATTCCTTGACGACTTCTCGGTAGGCAATGTTCATAACTCCAGCCATAGGAGCTACGACAATTTGGTTGTCAATTTCAACCGGTCCAATATTCCATTTCATTCAGGGTTACGTAATGAATTAATCATTAATTCGATAAACAATTGATAGTCTCCAATTTGAGGTTTAATCGGCTCGAAGGTTGTGACCATCTCGTGGTAAATAAATTTTTGAACATAGGCAAACGCTACTTGAGCAATGGTGTAGGCAAGTTCAGAAGGATCTTTTTGAATGATCGACTTATCTTCGACGCCTCGTGCAACCGATTCATAAATAATATGACCGACGTTTTCTTCATTTAAATAATCAACCAAACGAAAGTTTGGATATTGTTCGGTAAACGAATAATCAAAAATGGTAATGTATGTCGTTAACTCTTTATGTTGATAAAACCAGTCCCCAAAGAAACGAATATAATATGCCGTTTCCTCAAACCCATTCTCAAATTCCATCTGTGATGTTTTCGCCATCTGTAAGGCATGAATTGAGCTGATTTGAAGATCAATCGCGATTTCTTCTTTGGAATTGTAGTAGTTATAGATTGTACGAAGTGTCATATCTGACGCTTTCGCTATATCATCCATGGTTACTGGGTGAATACTGCTTTTAACAAACAACGTGAACGATTCATCTAAGATGGTTTTACGATGTTTTTCTTTGGTTGGCGTATCGTGATACCCCAAAACACTATAATCCATATAATCCTCACTAAAAGTCTAGTGCATTTTATCATAAACACCTTCTGAGTTTGAGCCCTATGATACAATTAACCGCATGAAAGACTACTTAGTAAAAGGCTATGCCTATGAGGGAACAGTCCGTGTTTATGCGGCGATTACCACTCAATTAGTGCAAGAAGCTAAAACCAGACATGACTTATGGCCCACTGCCACACAAGCCTTAGGACGCACCTTAACTGCCGGTGTAATCCAAGGTGCTTTTTATGCGGAAGACCAACAGATCACGATACGCATTGATGGTGGAGGACCGATTGGTAAAATTACCGTGGATGCCGATGCCCATGGTCATGTTCGTGGGTATGTATCTCAACCTCATGTCAACTTACTTTATGATCAAGGTCCAAAAAAAGGACAAAGTGCCGTCGGCCATGCCGTTGGCACCAATGGATTTATCTCCGTCACCAAAGACTTAAAAATCAGGGATTTCTTTACCTCAACCGCGCAACTTCAAACTGGAGAAATAGCGGAAGACTTTACATATTACTTTGCTACTAGTGAACAGATTCCTTCAGCTGTTGGGTTAGGGTTAGTCGTTAACCCTGATAACAATGTTGAAGTTGCAGGTGGATTTATTGTTCAGGTCATGCCTGGCTGTAGTGCAGATTCGATTCTTCGAATTGAAGAGATTATCGCAAGCATGCCCCCTTTAAATCAATTATTACTTGAAGGCAAAACCCCAGAAGATATTGTAGATTTACTTTCTGACATGAAATGGGATCCGTTATATACTCTAGACTTATCCTTCCAATGTAACTGCTCCAAAGATCGTTTTAGAGCTGGTCTTGCAACCTTACCTGAATCGGACTTGGTTGAGTTGCTAGAAGATGAAGTGACATCAACGGAATGCCATTTCTGCCGGGCTAGTTATGAATTTTCCAAGGAAGAAATTGAAGAACTTATTATTTCCAGAAAAAAAGAACTCATCTAAAGAGTTCTTTTATTTTGGTAACCGGTAATCCTACGATATTATCGTAATCTCCTTCGATATGGCTAACAAAGGTTTTTGCCAACCCTTGAATGGCATAGCTACCTGCTTTGCCTTGCCACTCATTCGAATCAAGATATGTTTGTAATTGATCGTCGTGGATCGGATGGAAATGAACCTGAGTTGTTTCGACCCATTCAGCATTAATTCTTCCTTTGATGACAACGGCTGTTTTTACTTGATGCGTTTTGCCTGAGAATAACTGGAGCATTCGTTTGGCATCCGCTGCATCAACCGGTTTTGCAAATAATTCATTATTATAAACAACTGTTGTATCTGCAGCAATCACTGTACCGTCACTTGGAGCGACAATCGCGTTTGCTTTTCGTCTTGCCACATCCAAGACTTGTTCATCAACATCTAGCGATGAATTAAAGGTTTCATCGATATCAGGTACATCGATACTAAACTCGATTCCTGCGTCTCGTAAAAGTTGATGACGACGCTCAGAGCTGCTAGCTAGAATAATCAAATCGGGTATCCGGAACAAAGGCTAACAAGAGAGCTCCAATGCTTAGAGGAATCATTAATGCAAGGACCGCAGTGTTAACGGTGATGGCTTCAAATTGATATAGGGTTGCTAAGATAATTGGACTAAAGATCCCGGCAAATCGACCAAAGACACTAAAGAACCCAAAGAACTCGTTTGACTTTTCTTTGGGTACGAGTTGAGCAAAGAAGCTTCGAGAAATCGATTGAATTCCCCCTTGGACTAACCCCACAAGTACCGCAACGATATACATGAAATATAAACGTGCTTCGGAGTTTAATTGCCATACAACTAGAATTGCTAAGGCATAGAAGGCAATCCCAATAAAGATCATTCGTTTTGATCCCACAACCTTCGTCAAACGGCCATAAATAATGGCACTTGGAAAGGCGACCAGTTGAACAATGATGACAACGAGTAACAACGTGACATTTCCTACATTTAAGTCGGACCCGATTGTAGTTGCTAATCGAATTACACTATTAACAACGTCAATATAGAGTAAATAAGCAGCTAAATATAAGAATACAAACTTATATTGTTTGAAATTCTTAAAGATCATAAATACAGACCCAAACGAATCTTTAACCATTGATTTTGATTTGGGAATCGAATAGGTTTGTTCCACATTATTGATGATTGGTCTAGAGTGATACCACCACCAACCTAAGGCAATGAGGAAGCCAAAGCTAATGGAAATTTGGAAATAATCTTCTGGAATAATTCCAAATGTAACAAGGGCAAACGGAACAATCCCAATCATGAATGGAATCATACTTCCGATGTATCCCCATGCGTATCCCATCGATGAAATTTGGTCCATGCGGTCATTGGTGGTAACATCCACCAAGAAAGCATCATAGATGATATTGGTTGTGTTATACCCAAAGCTCATGATGACAAATAACACCAACATGACCACCCAGGACAATCCAGGAATTGAGATCCCAACAACACCAATCATTCCTAACGTTAAAAACAACTTAAAGAACTTCATCTTATTGCCGGCATAATTAGCGAGCGACAAGATAAAAGGACTCATTAAGGCTTCTGTTAAAATAATGGCAGACGTTAAGTACATAAAGGTACTTGAGATAAAACGAGTATCTGTAATTCCTTCACTTTGTGCAATGAAGGGATGCAGTAATGGAAATAGTACAGTTACAACCGTGAGTGTAATCGCAGAGTTAGCGACATCATACATCACAAAGGAACGCTCTTTAACGCTTAAACCAGGTAGTTTAAACATAGTGTTCTCCATTCAAAAGTTAACGTGATTATAGCACAGTGATGTAAAATGTACGTGAAATCCAAGGAGCTACATATGCCAGATGCTGTTACTCATTGCTACGTCGCAAGCGACGTAAAGGATACGTTATCCATTTCATATTTATCAAACCACTTCGACCTAATGCAGATTGGTGCACAAGGACCAGATCCCTTGTTTTATCATCATTACCAACCATGGAAGAAAAATCTTCACGCCAACAAATTAGGGAGTCGTTTACATAGCGAAAAAACAAAACCATACTTAGAAGCAATCATTAAAGCCGCTTCCAGTGATGAAGATAAAGCGTGGGTATCAGGATTTTTAACTCACTTTGCCTTAGATACATCCGCCCACCCATATATCTTTTATCGAACAGGGTTATACAATAAGAAAAACCAAGAAAATCGTGGGTTTCATCTTATGCTAGAGCGAACCATCGATAACATCAACATTCGAGAACGTGGGTTTACTCCGTCAACTTATAATGTTCGAGACCGTCATTTTTCAACTAAGAGTATTCCTTCTTCTATTACAAGCATGCTTAATGAAGTCGGTAAAACACTATATAAAGAGCCCGAGTTAGGATTACGCTACAGTGAAGGCTATCAAGATTTTCGATCTGCGATTGGGATATTAGCCTACGATCCACGAGGCATTAAAAAGTTTTTCTACCGTATTCTTGACCGCGTTACGCGCTCAGAAATATTATATTCTGCTCTAAGTCCTTATCAATGTGAGGCTGAGGGATCAGACCATAAAAATAAGTTAAAAAATACGTGGCATCATCCTGTGACCAATGAACCATCTAGTGAGAGTTTTGATGAGATGGTGGAGCGAGCTAAAACCAAATCTAAGACATTAATCCAAGCAGCTCATGAATACTGGACAACAGGGAATGAGGCCGTATTTTCATTAATCAACGATGAATCCTATGATACGGGAATGGCCACTGGAAAACATAAAATGGTTCATTTCGATATCATGTATTAACACCGGTTTTAAATAACATTAACATCAACGAAATCACCTTTATGTAGCCTTTAAACGAGGTAGATGATGGAATTTTTTATTAACGATGTCCCACGCGTTCAATTGTTTAGTATTGAACATTTCTTCTATATTGGATTTGCCGTGCTGGCAGTGGTTTGGTATTTAACTCACCAATCAACCATTAAACAAAACCAAGCAACCTACCATCGTTTATTCTTGTGGATTACGCTTGTAACAACGATTGTCTTTTACACATGGAGTCTAATCTTTACCGGATTCGGACTAACCAACGGACTTCCGCTTCATGCATGCCGTATCTCAACATTAGTAAGCTTGTACTTCTACTTCACCAAAGATTCTCGCGTCATTCCGTTCTTGTTCTATTCAGGGTTCTTTGCGTTATTTGCGATCTTTTATCCGTCCAATGTTCATCCGTTATATACACACTTAGTCGGCTATACGTCACAAATCACTCATATCATGATTCTTGTGAATTGGCTTTATCTTGTCGTAACTCTTGGATATCGTCCAACGATTAAAGACATGAACCAGACAGCTCTTGTGTTTATGGTCATGTTACTTCTGATATGGCCATTTAACTACGTCGTTGGTGGTGGCGAATATTTCTACATCATCTCTGAGGTCAATCGACCCTTCTTAAAAGAACTTCCTGACATCTTGTTCCTGAGTATCATGTTTGGATTATTCTATATTGTGATGATGATTAAAACCGCATCATTCGACCCCGTGCTACGAGCACGATTGAAGATGACTCAACAATAAAAAAGGAGCGATTATTTCGCTCCTTTTAAGTATTCATAATCAGTTCGATCGGTAATCACGGGGGTAATCGCTACATACCCATGATTCACCGCATAAAAATCATCATCTTCTTCATCTCGTCTTGATAAGAATTCATAACGGTTTAAATAGCCACCATGGACGGAATCAAAATGAACTTTCGTTTCTTTGACGCCTTGTTTTGTAAACCGAATTCCTTTCATTACTTCATGTTTGTGATTGGGAAAATTGATATTAAGCATGACACCAGGACGAAGTCGGTTCTCATCTAAGATGAACGCAATGACATCATCTATGTGACGACGAACCACACTAAAATGATTTTTGCTTCCGACACTAAAGGCTGCTGAAGGAATATTGTGTAACGCCCCTTCCATCGCACCTGCAACGGTCCCAGAATAAAAGACATCTTGGCCTAAATTGGCGCCATTATTAACCCCAGAAAACACGTAATCAAAATTCACGTCTTTAAAATAATCAAGCCCAAAACGAGTACAATCCGCAGGCGAACCATCAATGGCGAGTTCGGTATCACTAAGGACTTTGATGGTCACAACCTTACTAAAGATACTGACTCGGTGGGACATGCCTGATTGTTCCTCCAAGGGAGAAACCATATATACATTGCCAATTTTACGAAGTGCATCTTTAAGAATTTGAATACCTTGATCCAAGTATCCGTCATCATTAACAACAAGAAAATTCTTCATTTTTTCACCATTAGTAGTGTATCATGAGCCTTTTTCAATAGTGATATAATGAGGCGATGAAAACGCTAAAAATTCCACATAAACCCATGGTTCTATCCGTCTCAGGTGGAGCAGATTCGATGGTCTTATTATCTTTAGTAACGCACCCTGATTGTGTTGTGGTGCATTTTAATCATGGACTTCGCGCTTCTGCTATGGCAGATGCGGACTTCGTAAAACAAGCAGCGCTGAATAAAAACCTACAATTTGAACTTGTTACCCTAACATTATCGCCGAGTGAAAACATGCAAGATCAAGCTCGAACGATGCGCTATACCCACCTTGTTGAAATCGCAAAAAAATATAAGATTCAAGACGTTGCTTTAGGGCATCAAGCGGATGATGTCGTTGAATCGATGCTACTCCATTTACTTCGAGGGTCAAGTTTAAAGGGACTACAAATGCGTTCATCTTTTACCATCGATGGCATTTCATTTTCACGACCTCTTTTAGAATTTTCAAAACAGGAATTATTGGACTATATAAAAACCAATCATATCCAGTTTGTTGAGGACGAGTCCAATGAATCCGACAACTACTTACGTAACCGATTACGACATCATGTCATCCCACTTCTTGCAAAAGAACAACCTCAACTTGTAGAAAAATTCGCGCAACTCAGTCAGCAAGTCCAAGACTTAATGCCGCTGTTAGACGAGCTAACAGACGAAGTCTATGAATCCAAATCTCGCGCTTCCTATCAACAACTCTCCTCTGTTCTACAAAAGCATGTATTAGCGCGTTGGTTAGAAAATTATGATATTTCTCCCCATCAAGCTTTACTGGATCAAATGGATGAGGTCTTACGTTCAAACACTCCACATCAAGAAGTCTCGTTATCAAAGACCTACCGACTTCAAACAAGTTATGACAAGATTCGATTTGTAACAAACGTTACAAGCCTTGATTTCATGCAAAAAATCAACGCACCAGGCACCTATGACGGGCCGAATCATGATATAGTAATTGTTACAACTGACCCAACACATCACGTCGATAACGCCGCCATTGTTCCCCTTTCAACCACTGATATCTTTCCGCTTGAACTACGTTATCGTAAACCGGGAGATATGGTGTATCTAACCGGGGGCCGAAAGAAACTAAAGGATTGGCTCATTGATCTAAAGATCGACCAACAAGAACGCGATCAACTTCTTGTTCTTGCTAAAGGTAGTGATGTACTGTGGATTCCTGCGTTATCGTATCAATCCTCAAGGAAAGGTCATGTTCAAATCTATTGTTCATGGAGGCCACAACAATGAGTTCAATTCATGATGTCTGTGAAGAAATCTTAGTCAGTGAAGCTGAAATTCTCGAAGCCTGTAAACGTTTAGGGGCTGAGCTAAGTAAAGATTATGAAGGCAAAGACCCTTTATTTGTTGGATTACTAAAAGGATGCATTCCGTTTATTGCTGATCTAACAAGACAAATGAGTATCAATGTTCAACTAGATTATATGGCAGTATCCAGTTATCACGGAACGTCAAAAGCAAGCAATGAAGTTAAGATTGATAAAGACCTCAAAACAAGTGTTGAAGGCCGTCACGTTGTGATTGCCGAAGACATTGTAGACACGGGGGCGACGTTACAAAAAGTGATAGGCTTATTTGAGTACCGTGGAGCAAAAAGCGTTGAAGTTGTCACACTACTAAACAAACAAGACGGACGAAAAGTCCGTATGTCTCCCAAATATGTAGGGATTGAAATCCCAAACAAATTCGTTGTTGGCTATGGCCTCGATTGGGATGACCGTTATCGTCATCTACCCTATGTAGGGGTAGTGAAGAAAGAATTATTATAAGAGGACCTTATGGCACAAATGAAACGACCACCAAAACGAGCGTTTAATATCGGGGATATCATCCTCGTTTTAATCTTAATTGGGATTATTGTTGGGGTATATACTTCGTTCTTAAATACGGAAGAACAACCCGTCCAACTCTCCTACAACCAATTCATTGAAGCGATCGCTGACGATGAAATTGCCACCGTTATTACGGTCCCTGAATCTGGGGAGTTTAATGCGGGAATTTATAATATCAGCGGAGAACTTACGGATGGAACTACTTACTTTAGCGTTGTTCCCACAACCGAAACCTATAACGAAGTCATTCGATTGCTGCAATCAAACGGTATTACAATTGAGATTCGAAGTGTTAATAACGTTAACTTTTTCTCAATCATCTCATGGCTCTTTCCCCTTGTCTTAATCTTTGGGGCGTTCTTCTTCTTAATGCGTAATTCCGGAGGAGCTGGGGCTGGAAACCGCGCCTTTGACTTTGGAAAATCAAAAGCAACCATGCAAAAAGGTAAAACAACCACCTTTAAGGATGTTGCCGGACTGGATGAAGAAAAAGAGGAACTCGCTGAGATCATCGATTTCTTAAAAAATCCTAAAAAATACTTAGACATCGGAGCTCGTATTCCTAAAGGAGTCTTGCTCGTGGGTCCTCCAGGAACTGGGAAGACACTTCTTGCTCGTGCTGTAGCCGGGGAAGCAGAAGTTCCGTTCTATCTCATCTCAGGATCAGACTTCGTGGAGATGTTTGTTGGGGTTGGTGCAAGCCGCGTTCGTGACATGTTCAAAAACGCCAAAGCAACAGCACCTTGTATTGTCTTTATTGATGAAATTGATGCCGTCGGGCGTCAACGTGGTGCAGGTCTAGGGGGCGGAAACGATGAACGTGAACAAACCTTAAACCAGTTACTTGTTGAAATGGATGGCTTTGGAACCAATAGCGGAATCATTGTTATTGCTGCAACCAACCGTCCTGATGTTTTGGACCCTGCCTTAATGCGTCCAGGACGTTTTGACCGTCAAATCACCATTAACAATCCAGACGTTAGAGGCCGTGAAGCGATTCTTAAAGTTCACTCCCGAAACAAAAAGATTGTCAAAGGGGTCACACTAGATGAGATTGCTCGTCGTACTCCAGGATTCTCAGGGGCAGACTTAGAAAACCTCATGAACGAATCAGCGTTACTTGCTGCTCGTGATAACCGTAAATCCATTACCTTAGAAGATATCGATGAAGCAGTTGACCGCGTCATGATGGGGCCTGCGAAGAAATCGAAAAAATATACACCTAAAGAACGTGAGCGTGTTGCATACCACGAAGCGGGTCATGCGGTAATTGGCCTAAAACTAGATAACGCATCCGTTGTTCATAAAGTAACGATTGTTCCTCGTGGGCAAGCAGGCGGATATAACTTAATGCTTCCTGATGAAGAAACGTTCCTAGAAACCAAATCCAGTTTAGAAGATAAGATTTCAGGATTAATGGGGGGACGTGTTGCTGAAGAAATCATCTACCAAGATGTTTCAACAGGAGCCCATAATGACTTCCAACGTGCAACCCAAATTGCTCGTGCTATGGTCACAGAATATGGAATGAGTTCCCTTGGACCCATCCAATATGAACGCTCAACCGGACCTGTTTTCTTGGGACGTGATTATACAAAATCAAAAGATTTCTCGGATAAAGTTGCGTTTGATATTGATAACGCCGTAAAAGAGATCATTAATAACTGCTATCAACGAAGTACCGACGTGATCAATGAACACCGTGTACTTTTAGATACGATTACCCACTACTTATTAGAAATCGAAACATTAACACGTGAAGATATTGAAGAAATCCATAAAACCGGAAAACTTCAATGGTGGGAAGACAAAAAAGCGCAAAACGCTGCGGAACCTGTGATCGGAGATGCCAAAGAGAACGTTGCATAACGTTCTCTTTTTCCTATGAGATTAGACAAGTACTTAAAAGTATCACGCTTAATCAAACGCCGAACGGTCGCCAAAGAACTCGTCGATAAAGGTCGTGTTTTGATTAATGAAAAAGTGGCAAAACCATCCAGCGAAGTTAGTGTTGGAGATTTGTTGTTAATCCACATGGGATCAACAAAGATTCATGTTAAAGTGACAAAAATTGCTGAGTTTTCTCGCAAAGATGATGCCGCATTGATGTATGAATTACTGCAGGAGACTGTGCTATAATGCATGTGGTTTGAGGGCCTTATGAAACGATCAGAACAAGAATTAGTCCGTTTAGCAAAAATTGAAGAATTGGAAGCAAAAGGTATTGATCCCTTTGGGTCTTCTTTTGCAATTACCCACTTCTCCTCCGCGTTGAAATCAAGCTTTGAATCGTATTCCAAAGAGGAATTAGAACAACTACACCAATCAGAAGTTCGAGTAGCAGGACGTCTACGTACAATTCGTGCCAAAGGAAAAGCAGGATTTGCCCATCTTCAAGATAAAGACGGCCAAATTCAGTTGTATGTTCGTAAAGATGACATTCCAGAAGCTGATTTTGATATCTGGGATCAATCTGATCTTGGGGATATTGTCGGCGTCAGCGGTACGATGATGAAGACCAACACAGGTGAACTCACGATTCATGTAAGTTCATTCATCTTATTAACAAAAGCTATAAAACCATTGCCAGAAAAATTCCACGGCTTAACTGATATCGAAGAACGATACCGACGTCGTTACGTGGACCTCATCATGAACGATGACGTCCGTGATACGTTTGTAAAACGTAGTCTGATTATTCAATCGATGCGTGAATATCTTGTTAAAGAAGGATATTTAGAGGTTGATACACCCGTTCTTCACCCTATTTTAGGTGGGGCGGCAGCACGACCTTTCACCACACATCACAACCAACTAGATATGCCATTTTATTTACGAATTGCCGTCGAGTTATATTTAAAACGTTTAATCGTCGGTGGGTTACATGGCGTCTTTGAAATTGCTCGTACCTTCCGTAACGAAGGGGTTAGTTATAAACACAATCCAGAGTTTACAATGATGGAACTCTATCTCGCCTATTCTGATTTAGACGGCATGATGGAGCTGACAGAACAACTGTTTCAACACGTTGCCAAAACCGTCTTAGGACAATTAACCTTTGAATACCAAGGCCAAGCCATCCGTTTTGAAGGACCGTGGACGCGGGTTCATATGGTGGATGCGATCCGAGCAAAAACCGGCATTAACTTCTTTCACCAAATGACCTTAGATGAAGCAAAAGCGCTCGCTGCAAAACATGAGATCGAGGTTGCTCCACACTACCAAGTGGGACATATTATTAATGAATTCTTTGAGAAGTTTGTCGAAGAAACGCTCATTCAACCAACCTTTATCTTTGGGCATCCTGTTGAGATATCACCCCTTGCAAAACAATCTGATGACCCTCGATTCACCCAGCGATTTGAATTATTTATTGGGGGACGCGAATATGCGAACGCCTTCAGTGAGCTGAACGATCCACGGGAACAACTCCGACGTTTTGAAGCTCAACTTAGTGAAAAAGAACTTGGTAACAAAGAAGCGAATGAAGTAGATTTAGATTATATTGATGCTCTAGAATACGGAATGCCCCCAACTGGTGGTCTAGGTGTGGGAATCGACCGCTTGATTATGCTACTCACAAACCAACCTAGTATTCGAGATGTGTTACTGTTTCCCCATATGAAAAAAAGAGGCTGATTATTCAGCCTCTTCTTCTATGGTGAGATAGTTTTCAAACATTTGAGGAATGGAGACATACGACTCGGTTGCTTCCATATATAATCCTTCAATTTGTTCGTAGATGTAATCCGATAACGGATGCTGATGCATAATTAAGCCTTGTAGCAAGATTAGATATTGCTCGCAGGCTTTTTTAATATCATCGGAGATGACGGCATCCATATAGAAATCAGACAAATCCATCATGTAGTTATATAGGACGGATTGTTGATCAATTTGATCGATCGATAAGTCATCCATTAATTGTTCTAGCGTGAGAAACTGCTCGTTTAAATACTGGAATCCCCATTGAAAGACTTCTAAATCTTCATCGGTGATTTCATCAAAGCGTTGAATTGCTTCTAATACGGTAAAAATAGATTCAAGGCGTTGATAAATTAAGGAATCATGTTCCATTAAATAATCGAGAAGCGCCTTCTTTTCTTCCATCCAGTACGTGTAATCTTGAAGAACGGTCATGCGCGATTTACAGACCCGAAAATTTCCATTTTTTCTTTTACCGTAGCTTTAATCGAAGCAATCCCTGGCTTAATAATATTACGTGGGTCAAATCCTTTTCCTTCTAAATCTTTTCCCGCTTCAAAGTACTCACGAAGGGTTTTGGCAAACGCCCATTGAAGTTCTGTATTCACGTTAATTTTAGCAACCCCTAAGGAAATTCCCTCTTGAATCATTTCAGCAGGAATCCCGGTTCCTCCGTGAAGAACTAGTGGCATTTGGCCTGTTAAACTTTGAATTTCTTTTAACACATCAAAACGAAGTCCTGGCCAGTTTTCTGGATAGGCTCCATGAATATTCCCAATTCCTGCAGCAAGTAAATCCACACCTAAATCAGCGATCATTTTACATTCTTTTGGATCTGCGACTTCGCCGTTTCCGATGATGCCATCTTCTTCGCCACCAATGGCACCAACTTCTGCTTCCACAGAAATGCCTTTAGCATGAGCGCGAGCAACGATGTCTTTCGTTTTTTCAATGTTTTCTTCGATCGGATAATGAGATCCATCAAACATAACGGAGGAAAATCCTACCTCCATACATTCAATCGCTTGTTCATAAGTTCCATGGTCCAAATGAAGAGCAACAGGAACATCAATCTTAAGGGATTTGATCATTCCTTGAACCATGCTTGCAACGGTTAAAAACCCGCCCATATATTTCCCAGCTCCTCCACTACATCCCAAAATTACTGGGGAACGGTTTTCTTGAGCGGTTTCTAAAATGGCACGGGTCCATTCTAGGTTATTAATATTAAATTGCCCGACGGCATAACCCCCTTTACGGGCGTTTTGTAACATTTCTCTTGCACTAACTAAACTCATTGTGGTTTCCTTTCCATCGCGTGTTTGACGAAGTGTAAAAATAACGGGTGCGGACGATTCGGTCGTGATAAAAACTCAGGGTGAAATTGTCCGGCAATAAAATAAGGGTGACCGGGAAGCTCAATAATTTCAGCTAATCCCGTTTGTGGATTAATTCCACTAAAGACAAGACCATGGTCCTCTAATTGCTTTTTATACTTATTATTAAACTCATAACGGTGACGGTGACGCTCTTTGATTAGTGTGGATTGATAGACTTCATGGGCCAAGGTGTTTGGTGTAATCTCACAGTCATATAATCCCAAACGTAAGGTACCACCTAAATCAATACCTTCATATTGTTCTGGTAGATAATCAATGATTGGATGTGGCGTGTTTTCATCGAGTTCTGTCGTATGAGCATCTAAGCCAACAACATGTCGCGCAAACTCAATCACTGCCATTTGCATTCCTAAACATAGTCCTAAGAACGGAATCTTCTCTTCTCGAGCATATTTAATAGTCGCGATTTTGCCTTCCATGGCACGAGGTCCAAAGCCACCAGGAATTATCACTCCTTGGACACCTGCGAGATGTTGTTTTACATTTGTTGCATCGACATCTTCCGCATGGATCCATTTAATATTTATAATCCGACCGAGTTCGATACCACTATGAATCAGTGACTCACTCACGGACTTATATGCATCCCGCAAGGACACATATTTCCCTACAATCGCAATCGTCACAGATTCAGTTCGATTATCAATTTTATATGCGAGTTGTTGCCATTCGGAAATATCAATGTCGTTATTGCAACCAAAATAGTCACAAACAATATCATCAAGTCCTTCTTCATGTAATAACAAAGGGACTTTATAAATATTGGAGGAATCTCGAGATAGGATGACATTCTTTTCAGGAACATCACAGAACAACGCGATTTTAGCTTTCGCATTTTGAACAAGTTCAGCGTGTTCTTTTTCACTGCGTAAAACAATAATTTCTGGATGAATCCCAAGAGCACGAAGTTCTTTGACACTATGCTGTGTTGGTTTGGTTTTAATTTCTTTTGCAGCCGCCAAATAAGGAATTAATGTGACATGAATATAGAGCGTATTTTGGACACCAAAGTCACGTCGCGCCTGACGAATCGCCTCCAAAAACGGTAAGCTTTCAATGTCGCCGACGGTGCCGCCAACTTCGGTAATAATGATGTCTGCATCTTCCTCTTCTTTTGCCCGAAGAAGCATTTCTTTAATCTCATTGGTGACATGTGGGATGACTTGAATCGTAGCGCCTAAATAATCCCCACGACGTTCACGGCGAATGACGTTTGAATAGATTTTACCTGTTGTAATTGATGCATTTTTCGATAAATGAATGTCTGTAAATCGTTCATAGTGACCTAAGTCAAGATCGGTTTCGGCGCCATCATCGGTGACAAAAACTTCCCCGTGTTGATACGGTGACATTGTTCCGGGATCGACGTTAATATAGGGGTCAAACTTTTGCATGAAGACTTTGAGTCCTCGATTTGTTAACAAACGCCCTAAAGAAGCCGCCACAATCCCTTTGCCGAGACTTGATACAACGCCCCCGGTCACAAAGATAAATTTGGTGTCTCGCATATATCCTCAAAAAAATAAAACTCTCTCAATTGAGAGAGTTCAAAGGCTCTTTTGTAGTATAACAAATCAAGCTAGAGTTGCGTATTACTTTTTGTCTTCCTCGTCGTACAATTCTTCATAATCATCAACAAGGTCTTCAAAGTCATCATCTTCATCGATTTCGATTTCTTCTTCATCTAAATCTTCGATCTCGAGTCCTACGATTTCTGAATCATCCACATCATCTTCGTCGTCATCTAAATCGTCTAGATCATCATCTAGCTCATCTTCGAAGTCTAAATCATCATCGTCAAGATCGTCATCATCTAGGTCATCCCCAAACAATAACTCATCATCTGTTTCTTCGAGTTCATCAACATCCAGATCCAAATCTTCTTTGGCTGCTTTTTCCTTACGAAGCAGGGCACGTTTTTCAGCACGTTCTGCTTTACGAGCTTTAAGTTCTTCCGGATCGATAAAGAACGATGCATCTTTATCCCACATATCGGTTGGTTGACGTTCTTTTAAATCCCAGTTGTTATCGCCGGTGTATACAAAGTATGCACTGAGCGATAAGTCACTGTAAAAACGAGCAACATTATCCGTTTTTTGAGCTTCCGAAAATTGTAGTTCTTCAGCTACTTCTTCATAAATTTTCATAAACGGTTGTGGGGAACGTTTGCGTTTCATGACCCCAATAGCCGTCTCTAACATTGAACGATGAATCGTCATAAATTTCTCCTTAGTGCATTAAGTATTGTATCAAACAACAGCCCATTATCAATCAAAAGCGAGTGATTTTTTGCTTATTCGGTTGGAAAAATAACCGTTACGGTCGTCCCTTTTCCGACTTCACTATCTAAATATAATTGACCACGGTAGGAATCGACAATGTGTTTCACAATCGAAAGACCTAGTCCGGTTCCACCAGTTGATCTAGATCGATCTTTATCAACGCGGTAAAAACGCTCAAAAACACGTCCTTGGTCTTCAGTAGGAATTCCGATTCCTGTGTCTTCAATTGTAATCAAACTACGGTTCGCTTCTCGGAAAGCACGAATTATAATTGAGCCTTCATCTGTATACTTCATCGCATTTGATATTAGGTTTATCATAA